>NZ_CP014205.2:1546428-1855714 GCF_001594225.2 Pseudomonas glycinae | reverse complement strand
TTTCATGCTGGTGCAATGGCAGCACGACCGGCAGATCGACAGCTTTCGACCGTGGAATGAATTGGTCGAACAGCGCCTGGCCGGGGTGGTGCAGATGCAGTCTTACGAGCTGATGCTGGAGATGATCCGCTGCAGCGCGTGCATCGGTTTGCTGCCGATGTACATGAGCCGGTTTGATCGCGGATTGGTGGCGCTGCCGGGGTTGTTTGACGAGGCGATGCGGTTGCAGGCGTGGTTGGCGATTAATTCCGCATCGCAGGATGTGGCTGAAGTACAGACGTTGGTTGAGTTGATTCAACGAACGTTCAATGAGCGGCAGGAGTGGTTCGAGTAAGTCTCGCCAGGATCAGTAGATCGTTCCCACGCTCTGCGTGGGAATGCCTCAAGGGACGCTCCGCGTTCCAGCTCCGGAAGGGACGCGGAGCGTCCCGGGCTGCATTCCCACGCAGAGCGTGGGAACGATCATCGAACTAAAGCGGCGCCTCAGCCTTCAACTCCAGATTATCCAGCGCCCGATTCACCGCCAGCTCCCCCAGCATGATCAGTTGCGCAATCCCCAACAGCACATGTCGATGCGAGCCGTCCACCAAACCGGCGAAGTCGGTGGCCATGGTTTTGGCCGAGGTCAGGGTTTCGCAGGCGTCGGCCAGCAGTTCTTCGCTGTCGATGCCGGGGGCGATGAGGTAGCGGGTGTTGGGTTTGAGCAGTGGTTTTCTGGGGTGCAGGGGATTGAAGTAGTGATCGAGAGCGCGTTCGGCGGCTTCGTGGAAGGTCTTTGAATCCAGCGATTCGTAAGGCGAGGTGGCGTCGGTTTCGGGTGGGTTTGGCGTTGGTTTGATCATGATTGAATCTCCAGAGTCATGGAGCCGCCACGATTCGCTGCGATACGAAGAGGTGGCAGCTATACGCGGGTCGCAGACCGGGACTCTAGAACCGGCAGACCCGAGGGTCTCCCACGTACAGCCGCCATAAAGCTGGAGGGTGTTGTGCGTCTAGAGGTCGCGGGCTGCGAGACCCGATCGCTGATTCATCAGCGACCCGGAAACGATAGAGCCCACCCCCAAGGCGCACAAGCCGGCGGATTCTGGCGGATGCGTAGGCAATGGCGCAAGGCGTTGTGGCTTGCCGGACGTTTCGGTCAACGGCTTTAAACAGTCATGGCGAATCCGTGAAGAAGCGGTTTACAGTGACCGGCCACGCACTGATCCAGGAGGGATCTTTCATGCCTGAGCACAACCCCGCCATTCATCTCGAGCGCTTCAACGAATCCCACGTCGAGGGCATCACCGCGCTTTATAACGACCCGGCCGTGACCCGGGATGAATTTGCACCGGGTCGAGCTTTCGGTGTACGCCGACAACGAGGCGGCCATCGGGCTCTACCGCAAGTTCGGCTTCGAAAATGAGGGCCTGTTCCGCGATTACGCCGTGCGTGACGGGCAATGGGTCGACACTTTGAGCATGGCGCGTCTGCGCAAACGCTGACCTTCTGTCCGTCAATGGTCGATCAGGCGACCGTGCAGGCAAATGACTTGCACGGCCGTCATCGGCATCTGCCATGCTCGACGTCCGCAGCACCGCTTCCTTGAAGGAACACCGCAATGGACGACGTACAGCAACTGGGCGAAATGCTTCGCCACTATGCCGACAGCGAAGCGCACAAGAAGCAATTGTTCGAGACGCAGTCAGCGACCTGGGCCACCCGGATTACCGAGTTGTTCGGACAGATTCAGCAATGGCTGGAGCCGGTGCAGGCGCCGGGTTTGCTGGAGGTGAGTCGGGAGGCTTATGTGGCGTTCGGGCCGAGCATTCCGGTTGAGACCTCAACCTTCAAGACTGAAAAATTGAGCATCGTGATTGCCGGCAAACCGGTGGAGTTTGTACCGGACGTGATGGGCAGTGGTGGGCAGATTTCGCTGGCGGTGATGGGGTTGACGGCGGCGCGGTATGGGAGTGTTTCGTTGGTGGGACTGCCCAATGGTGATTGGCAGTGGCGCAAGACCAATGGGTTGAAGGATCCGGATACCTTTGCCTTCGATGCGAATTTTCTCGCGCAGCAATTGCAGAGCCTGATTCCCCGAGACCGCACCTAAGATCAAAAGCCACTCCCTACCTGATCGTTCCCACGCTCTGCGTGGGAATGCCTCAAGGGACGCTCCGCGTTCCAGCTCTGGAAGGGACGCGGAGCGTCCCGGGCTGCATTCCCACGCGGACGGTTCGACGCCTCGACGTGGGAACGATCAACATCAACGGAAGTAGCTCACATTTCGAGGTTGATCCACCCCGGTTTCGCCACCTCCGGCGCCACCGCTTTCACGGTTTTACCGGTAGCCATCTCAACTCGCCGCGCCACCTCCGGATCATCCGCAAACGGCGTCAGACTCGCCTCATCCAGGCTCTCGCTCGTCTCATGGCGCAAGCAGTACTCAACCGCCAGCCACAGAAACAGCACACCCAATACATTCAACAAAACATCGAACATGGCCAGCTCCCTTGATCAGGCGATCTGCGCTTCACGGTGGGCGAGTGCAACGTCGGCAACCCGCACTGTGCGCCACACGTTATAGGCCATCAGCAACATGCCGCTGAGGAAGAACACCCCGCCGGCAAAGCGCACGATGAACCCCGGATGACTGGCCTGCAGCGCCTCGACAAACGAGTAGGTCAGCGTGCCGTCCTCGTTGATCGCCCGCCACATCAGGCCTTGAGTAATGCCATTGACCCACATCGACGCGATGTACAGCACCGTGCCAATGGTCGCCAGCCAGAAGTGCAGGTTGATCAGCGGCGTGCTGTGCATACGCTCACGGCCAAAGACCTTGGGCACCATGTGATAGGTCGCGCCAAAGGTGATCATCGCCACCCAGCCCAGCGCCCCGGCGTGTACGTGGCCGATGGTCCAGTCGGTGTAGTGGGAGAGGGCGTTGACGGTCTTGATCGCCATCATCGGGCCTTCGAAGGTCGACATGCCGTAGAACGCCAGTGAAAGGACGAGGAAGCGCAGGATCGGGTCGGTGCGCAACTGATGCCAGGCGCCCGACAGGGTCATCATCCCGTTGATCATCCCGCCCCAGCTCGGCGCCAGCAGGATCAGCGACATCGCCATGCCCAGCGACTGCGCCCAGTCCGGCAGCGCGGTGTAGTGCAAATGGTGCGGGCCGGCCCAGATGTACAGGGTGATCAGCGCCCAGAAATGCACGATCGACAACCGGTACGAATACACCGGCCGATTCACTTGTTTGGGCACGAAGTAATACATCATCCCGAGGAACCCGGTGGTCAGGAAGAACCCCACCGCGTTGTGCCCGTACCACCACTGCACCATGGCGTCGGTGGCGCCGGAATACACCGGATAGGACTTGAACCAGTCCACCGGAATCGACAGGTGATTGACCACGTGCAGCATGGCGATCACCAGGATGAACGCGCCGAAGAACCAGTTGCCGACGTAGATGTGCTTGGTTTTGCGCTGTACCACGGTGGTGAAGAACACGATGGCGTACGCGACCCAGACCACCGCCATCCAAACGGCGCCGGAGAATTCGATCTCGGCGTATTCCTTGGTGGTGGTGTAGCCCATCGGCAGGGTGACCAGCATGATCACGATGACCGATTGCCAGCCCCAGAAGGTGAAGGCCGCAAGTTTGTCCGAGTACAGCCGCACCTGGCAGGTGCGCTGCACCGCGTAGTAACTGGCGGCGAATTGCGCGCTGCCGGCGAAACCGAAAATCACCAGGCTCGTGTGCAACGGTCGCAAGCGGCCGAAGGTTGTCCACGGCAGGTCCAGATTCATGTCCGGCCATACCAGTTGCGAGGCGATCCATACCCCCATCGCCATGCCCACGACACCCCAGAAAACAGTCGCGATGACGAATTGGCGGACGACCTTGTAGTTATAAGCCTGTCCGATTGTTGCTGTGCTCATGGTCAGTTCATCCACGGTTGCAAAGTCTTGCCAGGCCACCCGGTCTGGCACGAGCTGCACTGTAGAAACCCCACCGGAAACAAAACAGGCTCAGGAATTGTTCATTTATGCGGATCAGATCAAGGCGCTGCCTGCGGCCATCTGACGCGCCCTGATACGGTTTTTATGCGTTCAGGTGAATCTGTTGCGTGCTGCGCCGCTCGTCCATAGTCGTAAAAAATCCTGTGTTTTGACCGTGATCAAAACTGATGAGGTAGCCGCTGCATGTATCAATACGATGATTACGACCGGGCGCTGGTGTTCGAGCGCGTTGCGCAGTTTCGCGATCAGGTCGAGCGCTTCATGGCCGGGGAGTTGAGCGAAGAAGAGTTCCTGCCGCTGCGCCTGCAGAACGGCCTGTACATGCAAAAACACGCCTACATGCTGCGGGTGGCGATTCCCTACGGCACCTTGAGCGCCGAACAGATGCGCACACTGGCGAGCATCGCCCGGGATTACGACCGTGGTTACGGCCACTTCACCACCCGGCAGAACATGCAGTTCAACTGGATCGAACTGCACGAAGTGCCGGACATTCTCGAACGTCTGGCGCAGGTCAACATGCATGCGATCCAGACGTCGGGCAACTGCGTGCGCAACATCACCACCGAAGCCTTTGCCGGGGTCGCGGCGGACGAGCTGATCGACCCGCGTCCGCTGGCCGAAATCCTGCGGCAATGGTCAACGATCAACCCGGAATTCCTGTTCCTGCCGCGCAAGTTCAAGATCGCCATCTGCTCGGCGACGCAGGATCGCGCGGCGATCATGATGCACGACATCGGCCTCTACCTTTACCCCGGTCGCGACGGCCAGATGCTGCTGCGGGTGATCGTCGGCGGCGGTCTGGGGCGCACGCCGATTCTCGGTCTGCAAATTCGCGATGGCCTGCCGTGGCAACACTTGCTGTCCTATGTCGAGGCGGTGTTGCGGGTCTACAACCGCCACGGCCGGCGCGACAACAAGTACAAGGCGCGGATCAAGATTCTGGTCAAGGCGCTGGGTATCGAAGCGTTCGCCAAAGAGGTCGAGGAGGAATGGCAACACCTCAAGGACGGCCCGGCGCAACTGACCGAGGATGAATACCAGCGGGTCGCCAGTGCTTTCGTGCCGCCGAGCTATCGTACATTGGCGGGCACCGATCTGGATTTCGGCACGCACCTGGCGGAGAACCCGGCGTTCGCCCGTTGGGTCGCGCGCAACGTGCAACCGCATAAAGTGCCGGGCTACACCAGCGTGGTGCTGTCGACCAAACCGGGCCTGGCCGCGCCGCCGGGGGACGTGACTGATGCGCAGATGCAGGCCGTGGCCGACTGGTCCGAGCGTTTCGGCTTCGGCGAAATCCGCATCGCCCACGAGCAGAACATCGTCTTGCCGGACGTGCCCAAGTCCGAGCTGTTCGCGTTGTGGCAACTGGCGAAAGAGCAGGGGCTGGGCGCCGCCAATGTCGGTCTGCTGACCGACATCATTGCTTGCCCCGGCGGTGATTTCTGCGCGCTGGCCAACGCCAAATCGATCCCGATTGCCCAGGCGATTCAGGCGCGGTTCGACAACCTCGATTACCTGCATGATCTGGGCGACATCAGCCTGAACATCTCCGGCTGCATGAACGCCTGCGGCCATCACCACATTGGCAATATCGGGATTCTCGGCGTCGATAAAAACGGCAGCGAGTGGTACCAGATCACCCTCGGCGGCGCGCAGGGCAAAAACAGCGCACTGGGCAAAGTCATCGGCCCGTCGTTCAGCGCCGCCGAAGTGCCGCAGGTGATCGAGCGGATCATCGGCACCTTCGTCCGTTATCGCGAGGCCGAAGAACTGTTCGTCGATACCGTGGCGCGCATCGGACTGGAGCCGTTCAAGGAACGGGTCTACCCGAAAGCGCTGGAGGTGCCGGCATGAACAATCTGTTGCGCATGGAGGCGAGTGGGGCGCGGATCGTGCTCGATGATCCGTGGACGCTGATCCGCTCGCCCGAAACGGCTGACAGTACTGAAATGTTGATTCTGCCGCTGGCCCACTGGCTCGAATCACCCTCGACTCACGCGGTCTGGCTGGGCCCGGACGACGGCGTTGAAAGCCTGCTGCCATGGCTGGCCTCGCTGCCCCTGATCGCCCTCGACTTCCCGAGCTTTCGCGACGGCCGCGCCTACAGCCAGGCCTATCTGCTGCGCAGTCGTTTCGGCTGGAAAGGCGAGTTGCGCGCCATCGGCGATGTACTGCGCGACCAGCTCAGCCACATGCGCCAGTGCGGTTTCGACAGCTTCGCCGTGCGCGAGGACAAATCCGCCGAGGATGCGCTCAAGGGCCTGGCCGGGATGAGCGTGTTGTACGGGCGCTCGGTGATCGAGCCGCGACCGTTGTTCCGGCGCCGGTGATGCAGGGGAAACCCTTAGAACCCTGATGAATCGGGGATTTTTCCTTGGGTCGATGGTGGCCTTTTGGTAGAGTCCCCGTCGCCAGCGGGTTTTCGGCTGGACGACGGAACGAAGAAGGGAGTCTGATCAGTGAGTCCGGGCAAAAAAATTCTGGGCATCACCGCGTTGCTGTTGATGGTGACGCTGTGGGCCGGTTACATCTACGTATTCAACGAAAACCGTGGCGGTCAGCTCGGTGGCGTCGGCGAAAGCACCGCGTGGTGCGGCACGCCGCCGAACACCGAAGCGGCGCTGCTGGGCAAGGATCAGCTGACCCTGCGCATCACCAACAACCTGCGCGGCGAGTTCATGCTCAGCGGCGCGGTGGTGGTCTCCGAGCGCACCTTCAACCGCTACGACCTGGGCCGCAACGAACTGCGTCTGCGCCTGGAACCTTTGCAGTGGTCGTTCGGTGTCACGCCGATCTTCCTCGAACAGGTGAAAGTCCTGCCCCTGAGCCGCAACCTGGCCTCGACCGACAAGAGCGCCTTCGCCGAACTAGAATCGCGCCCGATCAGCGTCCAGGGCCGGGTCACCGAATTTCCCTTCGACACCTATCGCTACGGCTACAAACCGGTGCTGTATTACCTCAAGGGCAGCGAGCGCATCGACCTGCGCTTCAAGAACATCACCACGCTGATGGAGATGTCCAACACCTTCACGCCGATCCAGAAGTACAACCGCGCCGACTACATCAACGAGAAAAACTCGATGATCCGCGACGAGGATTACAAGGCCTACGGCCCCCACGAATGCGCGTTCAGCGTCGAGCGCAAAGGCTCGTTCAAGGTCGTGGTGCTGTTGATGCTGCTGGTGCTGTGCCTGCCGTTGCTGCTGGTGTTCTACCGCGATGAACCGGGGATCGACTTCCTCGCCACGCTGGTGGGAATCGGCGTGGTGCGCACGGTGCTGGTGGGGCCGGTGCAGGATTTCCAGCTGTACAACATTGATTTTCTGTTCGGTGCGGCGATTTTGCTGGTGGGCACGGTATCGCTGATCAAGGCGATGCGGGCCAACAGCCGGCGGGAAATGGCGTTGAGGAGTGGCGAGACTTCGAGCTGGTAGAAGAAAGCCTTGAGCACCCGTGATGGTCCGGACCTTTCAAAGGTCCGGAACTGACGTTGTGCAATATTGGGGTTTCTGATCGCAAACGGCGCGAATTTAGCTATACCTGTAACTCCCCCGACGCAATAAATTCGGCCTTCCGACAGGAGTTACAGCATGAAGCTAGCCGTAATGATGAGCACCCTGTGCATTGCCACGCTGGGCGTGGTGGGTTGCTCCAGCAAAACCGTCGCACCCGACGAGTACTCAGGCTTCCTCAAGGACTACAGCCAGCTGAGGGAGGCCAAATCCCCGTCGGGGGCCGAAGTGATGCGCTGGATCGACCCGAAAGTCGACATCGGCAAATTCACCAGCTTCTACGTCGAACCGACCCAGCTCTATCCCAAACCGCAACCCACCGTGAAGATTCCGCAGCAGACCCTCAACGGCATCACCAGCTACTACGATCAGGCGCTCAAGCGTGAACTGGGCAAATCCCTGCCGCTGGCCTCGGGCCCCGGGCCGGGTGTGATTGTGGTGCGCGCGGCCATCACCGCCGTCAGCAGCAAGACCGAAGGCCTGCATGCCTATGAAGTGATTCCGGTGGCGTTGGTGGCGGCAGCGGTCAGCACCGCCAGCGGCATTCGCGATCAGGAAACCACGCTGGCGACCGAAGCGGTGTTCCTCGATGGCGGCACCAACAAGGTGGCGGCGCAGGTGGTGCGCAAAGGCACCGGCAAACCGCTGGAAAACGATTCGCAGGTGATGAAGGCCGATGACGTGAAAAGCGTGATCGATGGCTGGGCCTCGGATCTGCATCAGTCCTACCTCAAGCTCAAGGCCAAGTAAGACCGGCACGCCGGGTCGTCCCTGAGGGCGATCCGGCGTGCGCACGGCGTCAGAAGCTGGCGCGCGCCAGTCGGTTGTAATGGCTGAGCAAACCGTCGTAACGGCGGGTCACGGCGTAGTAGTCCTCGCTCAAACGTTCGGGCTTGGCGTGGTTGTGCCAGTCGGCTTGCAGGGTGTTCAATGCCTCAAGATAGTTTTGCCCCGGCTCGCCGATGCGCAGCCACAGGTCCCGTGCGGCATCGGTCTTGTTCTGGAATCCACCCGTGCGCGGTGCGAGCCAGGGTTCGCGGCGGTTCCAGGCCTGTTGCAGCTTCGCGGTGGTATCGGCCAACAATTTCGGAGTGAGGGTGCGGTTTTTCATCGCTTCGTCGAGCACGTCGACGGTCTCCCGCGCCTGAATCATGTACGCCAGCAAGTACCAGTGAATGTCCCTGCCCAGACGCGCTTCGATCAGCTTGAGCTGTTCGGGACGCTGCGCGGCATCGAGGGACAGCAGGCTTTGCCGCAAAGCCGTGGAAGCACCGATGTATTCCTGTGAAACGCGCTCGATCGCCGCCAGCTCTCCAGTGGAGGGCTGTTGCGAGCTGGAGACGAAACTCGCCTCTCGGTAAAACCGCGTGGGTGCAATGGTGGTCGTGACGTGAGTCAGTGCCTGGACATACTCGTTGGTTTGTCGCGCCAGTTCAGGCTGCCAGGCCAACAGTTCGAGTTTTTCCGTGAGGCCCTGACCGCAGACATCGCGCTGAATGTCTCGCACATTGAATGCGTCGCTGTCGTCGAAATCATTGAGGCTCTTCAACCAGCGCTGGTCGCGGGGCAAGGGCGGTTGAGGGTTCTTGTAGCGGTCGTAGGCCGCTCGCCATTGCACGTCGATCCGGTTGACGCAGGCGATCACCGGGCTCAGGGCATTGGCCTGGGCGGTGACCGGCGCATCGCGCCCGTCCAGCCAGAGATCGAGTTGCAGGAAAGGACGGGTCGCACTCGTCAGCGCCATTATCACCAGCGCGAAGAAAATACCGAGGCAAAACATCATTCTCGAGCTCATGGGCGGGCCTCCTTGCCGTACCACTGTTCGACGGTGGCCGGTGCGCTGCATTCGGCGGTGGTGGCCGGCAAGCGACTGCACAGGCGTTCGGTCCAGGGTTGCAGGCCCTGATTGCGATTGACCGTGCCTTGGCTGGCGACCACTTTGAATACGCCGAGCACGAGGGCCAGCACCAGAATGCCGAAGATCGTCACGCCGACCTTCATGGCCGGACGGCTCTCTTCCCAGGACACCCGGGGCCTGGACTGCCAGCGGCGCACCAGTCCGAAGGTCGCCAGGGTCGCGGCGTACACCACGCCGGCAATCGGGCCGAAAAACCAGCCGAGCCCGGCCACCATCAGCGCGCCGGGCATGAAGTCGCGCAGTACGCCGAATGGCGGCGAGTCTTTGAGGAAGCGCGGGCAGAGGCCAGCGCTGAGCCGGTCATCCAGCCGCCATACGCGATGGGCAACGTTGTGCACCAGCCAATTGAGCCCGGCCACAATCACGCCGAACACCACGGTCGAGATCATGACGATATTGATCAGCCCGCTGAGGCGAATGCCCAGCGGAATGTAATGGGTGAACGCGCCGATCAGGCAGGCCAGCACCACGCCCACGTAGGTCGGCCAGTCATTGAAGCTCAGTTCCCAGTCGCGCCAGAAAAACGCTGTGCCGCCGGGCATCTGTGCGCAGACCTTGGGGTGGTTGGCGTAAAGCTCGGAGCTCAACTTGCGGCACTGCGCCCAGTCGTCCTCGTGCAGGCGTCGGGCCAGTGCGCGGCGGGCGCTGAACGAGCCGGTGCCCAGCAGCAGGCGGGCGGCGCGGTGCTCGGGGGTGACGGCGGGCTCCGTGGCCAGTTGTTGCTGGTGAGCCAGGAAAAGCGGCGCATTCTGACGAGCCAGCAGGCGTTGCCATTCTCCGTCAGGGCAGGGATTTGCGGTGCAGCCGTGCCAGCCTTGACCGGCGCGCACCCGTTCGAAAAGCTCGGGAGACCAGACTGGCGCATCCAGCAGCAAATGGCTGAGCATCCGGTTGAACCATTCCTGTTGCAGTGCATTCGCGAGCCAGTTGTGCTCCCCGCAACGCTCGTAGGCCTGGAGGAAACCTTCAACGTCTTCCCGTTCGAGGGCATCACGCATCGGTTGCGCAATACGCGCGCGTTGTTGATCCAGCAACAGGTCGATCGATATCTCGTCCAGCTCGAGGCGTTGCCAGGCGCTGAACCAGAAGAAGGTCGGGATGGCCCAGTCCACCAGCGTCTGCGAAGTCTCAGGGTGTTCAATGCAATGATGCAGCACCGTGTCTTCGAAGAAATGCGCGCAACCCTGTTCGAGGGTGACGGCATGGCGATGATTCAGCTCTTCAACGCTGAGCCCGTCCAGCGAACGGGTCGCCAATTGCAGGGCATCGACCTCGACCACGGTCAGGCCGCTCAGGTCCCAGGATTCTTCAATGCCCTGTTCCTGCTCTTCATCCTGATTCTGCTCGTGATACTGCTGCCATTCCTTGTACGCCAGCGCCTGCTCATAGGCATCGCGCAGCCGCTGGAAGCCCTCGGGGTCGTCGTCGGGGCGGGTCTGTTTGAGCAGGACGGCATATTGGCGTTTGATAGCGCGCACATCGGCGTCGGCCGACAGGCCAAGGACGGTCCAGCAACTCATTGCGATGACAACTCCATAAAACCCGCGACGCGATCCAGTGGTGGCATTGTGATGTTGCGCACCCTACCTGTTTCGCGTCGAAAAGTCCCCGTGTCTTGCTCAGTCGTCTTCGGCCATGCAGAAAATGCTCACGTTCTCGATTCGGGGGGCTCAGTGTTTTTTGGCTTGCTCGCGTATGCGTTCTTCCTGCTCTCGCAGTTCCGGCGTGAACTCGGCGCCGAAATCTTCCGCGCTGAACACCTGGCGAATCTCGATTTCCGATTCAGTGCCGGGCATGGGATTCGGGCAGCGCTTGACCCATTCGATGGCTTCTTCTTTGGATTTCACGTCCCAGATCCAGTAACCGGCGATCAGCTCTTTGGTCTCGGCGAACGGGCCGTCGATCACGCTGCGGTTTTCGCCACTGAAGCGCACGCGGGCGCCTTTGCTGCTGGGGTGAAGGCCGTCGGCAGAAACCAGGATACCGGCCTTGGCCAGCTGTTCGTTGTAGTTGCCCATGTCGGTCAGCAATTGCTCGCTGGGCATCACGCCGGCTTCGGAGTCGTGGCTGGCTTTGACAATGATCATGAAGCGCATGGTGTTTCTCCGCAGGTGAGTGAAGGATTCATGGCTTAGTCGAACGGCCGGGGTCTGAATCGACAGGTCGTTAAAGAAAAGCCGCAGATTGTCGCTTTCACAAGCTTCACTTCCTTTGGACACACGGCTGTGGCCGGCACTGGAGAGCGTGTATCCAGTTTTGTGTGCCAACACATGACAATTTCGGTTCAGGCATAGGTCGTCGGACAATTTCGTGGTTAACTTCCGCCTCTTGCATGCTTTCCCAACAACGTTAAGAAGGACTCCGTTCATGGCTCAAGTCACGCTCAAAGGCAACCCGGTTCAAGTCAACGGCCAACTGCCACAAGCCGGTTCCAAGGCGCCAGCCTTTTCCCTGGTAGCCGGCAATCTGTCCGACGTCACCCTGAAAGACTTCGCCGGCAAGCGCAAAGTGCTGAACATCTTCCCAAGCGTCGACACCCCGACCTGCGCCACTTCCGTGCGCAAGTTCAACGCCCAGGCCAACGAGCTGGCCAACACCGTGGTGCTGTGCATCTCGGCTGACCTGCCGTTCGCCCAGGCTCGCTTCTGCGGTGCCGAAGGCCTGGAAAACGTACAAAACCTGTCGACCCTGCGTGGCGCCGAGTTCATTCAGAACTACGGTGTGGCCATCGCTGACGGCCCGCTGAAAGGCCTGACCGCCCGTGCGGTGGTTGTTCTGGACGAAAACGACAACGTCCTGCACAGCGAACTGGTCAAGGAAATTGCAGAAGAGCCTGACTACGATGCGGCACTGGCTGTATTGAAATAAGTGTTCTGAAACAAGCGCTTTACAATTGTTAACGGCCTGGCCCTGTCCAGGCCGTTTTCATTTGTGTATCAGTGTTTTGCCTCACACCTTGAAACGTAAGTGGAAGGTAAATTGCCGGTAAAGCTGCTTTGCTAAATCCCGGCCAGTGCTTATCGTTCAGCCTCCCGTAAAAGAAGCCCACGCGCCCAATGGTTAATCAGTCCATGCAATCGTCTTCCCGAAACTCCCGTCGCTGGCTGTTGAGCCTGCTTGTCCTGCTGGTCATTGCCGGTCTGTGCTGGAAATTCTGGCCGTCCGGTTCGACCCACAAGGAGGGCGGCGAGAAGGCGCAGGCCGGCCACACCGGTCGTTCGGGGATGATGCGTCCGGGCTTCGGCGGCGCTGCGGGGCCGATTCCGGTGCGCGTGGCGCCGGCAGTCACCGGGGACTTCCCGCTGTACTACAAGGCCCTGGGCACGGTGACGGCGCTCAACACCATCAATGTGCGCAGCCGGGTCGGTGGCGAACTGGTGAAGATTTATTTCGAGGAAGGGCAGATGGTCAAGGCCGGCGACCTGCTGGCGGAGATCGATCCGCGCCCGTACCAGAACGCCTTGCTCCAGGCCGAAGGCACCTTGCTGCAGAATCAGGCGCAATTGAAAAACGCTCAGGTCGACGTCGAGCGCTATCGCGGCCTGTACAAGGAAGACAGCATCGCCAAGCAGACGCTGGACACCGCTGAAGCGCTGGTCGGCCAATACCTCGGCACCGTGAAAACCAATCAGGCGGCGGTCAACGACGCCAAGCTCAATCTCGAATTCACCAAGATCCGTGCACCGATCGCCGGTCGCGTCGGCCTGCGTCAACTTGACGTCGGCAACCTCGTGGCGGCCAACGACACGACCTCCCTGGCGGTCATCACTCAGACCCAACCGATCAGTGTCGCCTTCACCCTGCCGGAAAATAGTCTGGACACCGTGCTCGCCCGCTATCGCAGCGGCGCCAAACTGCCGGCCGAAGCCTGGGATCGCGGCGACACCAAACTGCAGGCCACTGGCGTGCTGCAAAGCCTCGACAACCAGATCGACGTGACCACCGGCACGCTGAAATTCAAGGCGCGCTACGAAAACCGCGATCAGTCGCTGTTCCCCAACCAGTTCGTCAACGTTCACTTGCTGGCTGACACCTTGAAGGGTGTGGTGCTGGCGCCGTCGGCGGCCATTCAGTTCGGCACCAACGGCACTTTCGTCTACGCGCTGGACGGTGACAAGAAAGTCACCATCCGCCAGTTGAAGATCGGTGCCAGCGACGGCGAAAACACGGTGGTCACCGAAGGCCTCGCGGCCGGCGACCGGGTGGTGCTGGAAGGCACCGACCGCCTGAAGGAAGGCAGCGAAGTGGAAGTGGTCAACGAGAGCAAGGATGTGCCGACCACCCCGACCGAACACCTGCAAGGCAAGTCCGCCGCCACCGCGCCTGACGCCACGGTCACTGACAAGGCCAAGAAGGGCGCATGAACATTTCGCGCCTGTTCATCCTCCGTCCGGTCGCCACCACGCTGAGCATGCTGGCCATCGTGCTGGCCGGTCTGATCGCGTATCGCCTGCTGCCGGTTTCGGCTTTGCCGCAGGTCGATTACCCGACCATCCGGGTCATGACCCTGTATCCGGGCGCCAGTCCGGACGTGATGACCAGCGCCGTCACCGCGCCGCTGGAACGCCAGTTCGGGCAGATGCCGGGCCTGACGCAAATGGCCTCGACCAGCTCCGGCGGAGCGTCGGTGCTGACCTTGCGTTTCAGCCTCGACATCAACATGGACGTCGCCGAACAGCAGGTGCAGGCCGCGATCAACGCCGCGACCAACCTGTTGCCGACCGACTTGCCGGCGCCGCCGGTGTACAACAAGGTCAACCCGGCGGACACCCCGGTGCTGACCCTGGCCATCACCTCGAAAACCATGCTGCTGCCCAAACTCAATGATCTGGTCGATACGCGCATGGCGCAGAAAATCGCCCAGATCAGCGGCGTCGGCATGGTCAGCATCGCCGGCGGCCAGCGTCAGGCGGTGCGGATCAAGGTCAATCCGGAGGCCCTCGCGGCCAATGGCCTGAACCTGTCGGACGTGCGCACGCTGATCAGTGCGTCCAACGTCAACCAGCCCAAGGGCAACTTCGACGGCCCGACCCGGGTGTCGATGCTCGACGCCAACGACCAGCTGACGTCGCCCAAGGATTACGCCAACCTGATCCTGGCCTACGCCAACGGCGCGCCGCTGCGGCTCAAGGATGTCGCGCAGATCGTCGACGGTGCCGAAAACGAGCGTCTGGCGGCGTGGGCCAACCAGAATCAGGCTGTTCTGCTGAACATCCAGCGTCAACCGGGCGCCAACGTGATCGAGGTGGTCGACCGGATCAAGGCACTGCTGCCGAGCATCACCGACAACCTGCCGGCCGGTCTCGACGTGGTCGTGCTGACCGACCGCACCCAGACCATCCGCGCCTCCGTCACCGATGTGCAACATGAGTTGCTTATCGCCATTGCGCTGGTGGTGATGGTGACGTTCCTGTTCCTGCGCCGCGCCAGTGCGACGATCATTCCGTCGGTGGCCGTGCCGCTGTCGCTGATCGGTACGTTCGGCGTGATGTACCTGGCCGGTTTCTCGGTCAACAACCTGACGCTGATGGCATTGACCATCGCCACCGGTTTCGTGGTCGACGATGCGATCGTGATGCTGGAGAACATCGCGCGTTTCATCGAGGAGGGCGACAGTCCGATGCAGGCCGCGCTCAAGGGCGCGAAGCAGATCGGTTTCACCCTGATTTCCCTGACCCTGTCGCTGATTGCGGTTCTGATTCCGCTGCTGTTCATGGCCGATGTGGTGGGGCGGTTGTTCCGCGAATTCGCCATCACCCTGGCGGTGGCGATCCTGATTTCCCTGGTGGTCTCGCTGACCCTGACGCCGATGATGTGCGCGCGTCTGCTCAAGCGTGAGCCGGAAGCACATGAGCAGGGCCGTTTCTACCGCGCCAGTGGTGCGTTCATCGACTGGATGATCGCCGCTTACGGGCGCAAGTTGCAGTGGGTGCTCAAGCATCAGCCGCTGACCCTGCTGGTGGCCATCGGCACACTGGCCCTGACCGTGTTCCTTTATATGGTGGTGCCCAAGGGCTTCTTCCCGGTGCAGGACACCGGGGTGATCCAGGGCATTTCCGAAGCGCCGCAGTCGATTTCCTTTGCCGCCATGGGCGAGCGTCAGCAGGCGCTGGCCAAGGTGATTCTGGAAGATCCGGCGGTGGAAAGCCTGTCGTCCTACATCGGTGTCGACGGCGACAACGCCACGCTCAACAGCGGTCGGTTGCTGATCAACCTCAAGCCCCATGGCCAGCGGGATCTGACGGCGACTGAAGTGATTGCCCGCCTGCAACCGCAACTGGACAAACTGGTGGGCATCCGCCTGTTCATGCAGCCGGTGCAGGACCTGACCATCGAAGACCGCGTCAGCCGTACCCAATACCAGTTCAGCATGTCGTCGCCGGATTCCGAATTGCTCAGCCTGTGGAGCGGCCGTCTGGTCGAGGCCCTGGCCCAGCGCCCGGAACTGACCGACGTCGCCAGCGACTTGCAGGACAAGGGCTTGCAGGTGTTCCTGGTGATCGACCGCGACGCCGCTTCACGATTGGGCGTGTCGGTGTCGAACATCACCGATGCGCTGTACGACGCGTTCGGCCAGCGGCAGATCTCGACCATCTACACCCAGGCCAGTCAGTACCGCGTGGTGCTGCAGGCTCAGGCCGGGGAGAAGATCGGCCCGCAGGCGCTGGATCAGATTCACGTCAAGACCACCGACGGCGGTCAGGTGCGATTGTCGAGCCTGGCCCACGTCGAGGAACGGCAGGCGCAACTGGCGATCACCCACATCGGCCAGTTCCCGGCGGTGATGATGTCGTTCAACCTCGCACCCGGCGTGGCGCTGGGGCATGCGGTGGACATCATTGAGCAGGTGCAGAAGGACATCGGCATGCCGATCGGCGTGCAGACCCAGTTCCAGGGCGCCGCCGAAGCGTTCCAGGCATCGCTGTCGAGCACCTTGCTGCTGATTCTGGCGGCGGTGGTGACCATGTACATCGTGCTCGGCGTGCTCTACGAGAGCTACATTCACCCGATCACCATTCTCTCGACCTTGCCGTCGGCGGCGGTCGGGGCCTTGTTGGCGTTGCTGCTCAGTGGCAATGACCTGGGGATGATCGCGATCATCGGCATCATTCTGCTGATCGGTATCGTGAAGAAGAACGCGATCATGATGATCGACTTCGCCCTCGACGCCGAACGCACCCAGGGCATGGCGCCGGAGCAGGCGATCTATCAGGCGGCGCTGTTGCGTTTCCGGCCGATTCTGATGACGACGCTGGCGGCGCTGTTTGGCGCGGTGCCGTTGATGCTGGCCACCGGCTCCGGCGCTGAATTGCGTCAACCGCTGGGTCTGGTGATGGTTGGCGGGTTGCTGGTGAGTCAGGTGCTGACACTGTTCACCACCCCGGTGATCTACCTGTACTTCGATCGTCTCGGCCGGCGCTGGGGCCGTGCTCCTTCGGCCGTGGAGCCGGTGGAACAGCCATGAACCTGTCCGGTCCTTTCATCAAGCGCCCGGTGGCGACCATGCTCCTGAGCCTGGCGATCATGCTGCTGGGCGGTGTGAGCTTCGGCCTGCTGCCGGTGTCGCCGCTGCCGCAAATGGATTTCCCGGTGATCGTGGTGCAGGCCAGCCTGCCCGGCGCCAGTCCGGAGGTCATGGCGTCCACCGTGGCCACGCCGCTGGAGCGCTCGTTCGGCGCCATCGCCGGCGTCAACACCATGAGCAGTCGTTCCAGCCAGGGCTCGACCCGGGTCATCCTGCAATTTGATCTCGACCGCGACATCAACGGCGCGGCGCGGGAAGTGCAGGCGGCGATCAACGCCTCGCGCAACCTTCTGCCGAGCGGGATGCGCAGCATGCCGACCTACAAGAAGGTCAACCCGTCGCAGGCACCGATCATGGTGTTGTCGCTGACTTCGGACGTACTGGAAAAAGGCCAGCTCTATGACCTGGCCTCGACCATCCTGTCCCAGAGCCTGTCTCAGGTGCAGGGCGTCGGTGAAGTGCAGATCGGCGGCAGCTCGTTGCCAGCGGTGCGCATCGAACTCGAACCCCAGGCGCTGAACCAGTACGGCGTGGCGCTGGACGATGTGCGCAAGACCATCGCCGAAGCCAACGTGCGCCGGCCAAAGGGCTCGGTCGAGGACGATCAGCGTCTGTGGCAGATCCAGGCCAACGATCAACTGGAGAAAGCCAAGGATTACGAATCGCTGATCATCCACTACAACGGCGGCGCGGCCCTGCGCCTGAAAGATGTGGCCAAGGTCAGCGACGGCGTGGAAGACCGCTACAACAGTGGTTTTTTCAACGATGACGCGGCGGTGTTGCTGGTGATCAACCGTCAGGCCGGCGCCAACATCATCGAGACGGTCAACGAGATCAAGGCGCAGCTGCCAGCGTTGCAGGCGGTACTGCCGGCCAGCGTCAAACTGAACCTGGCGATGGATCGCTCGCCGGTGATCAAGGCCACCTTGCACGAAGCGGAAATGACCCTGCTGATTGCCGTGGCCCTGGTGATTCTGGTGGTGTTCCTGTTCCTCGGTAATTTCCGCGCGTCCCTGATTCCGACGTTGGCGGTGCCGGTGTCGCTGGTCGGCACCTTTGCGGTGATGTACCTCTACGGATTCTCGCTGAACAACCTGTCGCTGATGGCGCTGATCCTCGCCACCGGGCTGGTGGTGGACGACGCCATCGTGGTGCTGGAGAACATTTCCCGGCACATCGACGAAGGCGTCAAGCCGATGAAGGCCGCGTACCTCGGGGCCAAGGAAGTCGGGTTTACCCTGCTGTCGATGAACGTCTCGCTGGTGGCGGTGTTCCTGTCGATCCTGTTCATGGGCGGGATCATCGAAAGCCTGTTCCGCGAATTTTCCATCACCCTGGCGGCGGCCATCGTGGTGTCGCTGGTGGTTTCGTTGACGCTGACCCCGATGCTCTGCGCCCGCTGGCTCAAACCCCATAAGCCGGGTGAGGAAAACCGCCTGCAACGCTGGAGCCGCCGCACCAACGACTGGATGGTCGGCAAGTACGCCACCAGCCTCGACTGGGTATTGCGCCACCGTCGCCTGACCTTGCTCAGCCTGATCATCACCGTCGGAGTGAACGTCGCCCTGTATGTGGTGGTGCCGAAGACCTTCATGCCGCAGCAGGACACCGGCCAGTTGATCGGTTTCGTGCGCGGTGACGACGGCCTGTCGTTCAGTGTGATGCAGCCGAAAATGGAGACGTTCCGCCGCGCCGTGCTCAAGGACGAAGCGGTCGAGAGTGTGGCCGGGTTCATTGGTGGCACCAACGGCACCAACAACGCCTTCATGCTGGTGCGCCTGAAACCGATCAAGGAGCGCAATATCTCGGCACAGAAGGTCATCGAGCGTCTGCGCAAGGAAATGCCCAAGGTGGCCGGTGCGCAACTGATGCTGATGGCCGACCAGGACTTGCAGTTCGGCGGCGGTCGCGAGCAGACCACTTCGCAGTACAGCTACATCCTGCAAAGCGGTGATCTGGGTGAGTTGCGCGAGTGGTACCCGAAAGTGGTCACCGCGCTCAGGGCCTTGCCCGAGCTGACGGCCATCGACGCCCGGGAAGGCGCGGGCGCGCAGCAGGTGACATTGATTGTCGACCGCGATCAGGCCAAACGCCTGGGCGTGGACATGGAAATGGTCACGGCGGTGCTCAACAACGCCTACAGCCAGCGGCAGATTTCCACGATCTACGACAGCCTCAACCAGTATCAGGTGGTGATGGAGGTCAATCCGAAATACGCCCAGGATCCGGTGACGCTCAAGCAGGTTCAGGTGATCACCGCCGACGGTGCGCGGATTCCGCTGTCGACTTTCGCTCATTATGAAAACAGCCTGGAAGACGACCGGGTCAGTCACGAAGGCCAGTTTGCTTCCGAGAGCATTTCCTTCGACATGGCCGAAGGCGTGACGGTGGAGCAGGGCAGTGCCGCCATCGAGCGGGCGATTGCCAGGCTTGGTCTGCCGGAAGACGTGATCGTGAAAATGGCCGGCACCGCCGATGCATTCGCCGCCACCCAGAAGAGCCAGCCGTTCATGATCCTCGGTGCGCTGCTGGCGGTGTATCTGGTGCTGGGCGTGCTGTATGAGAGCTACATTCACCCGCTGACGATTCTGTCGACGCTGCCATCGGCCGGGGTCGGCGCGTTGCTGTCGATCTATGTGCTGGGCGGCGAGTTCAGCCTGATCTCGCTGCTCGGGCTGTTCCTGTTGATCGGGGTGGTGAAGAAGAACGCGATCCTGATGATCGACCTGGCGCTGCAACTGGAACGCCATCAAGGCATGGCGCCGCTGGAATCGATTCGCAGCGCCTGTCTGCAACGCCTGCGGCCGATCCTGATGACCACGCTGGCGGCGATCCTCGGCGCGTTGCCGTTGCTGTTGGGCCGGGCCGAAGGCGCGGAAATGCGCCAACCGCTGGGCCTGACCATCATCGGCGGGCTGATTTTCAGTCAGGTGCTGACCCTTTACACCACGCCTGTGGTTTACCTCTATCTCGACAAGTTGCGCCATCGTTTCAACAGGTGGCGTGGCGTGCGCACCGATGCCGCTCTGGAAACTCCGCTATGAATGACCGTTCGCTTATCCAACTGGCCAGTGTCCGCGGCTCGCGTCTGCTGAGCCTGTCTCTGTGCGTGGCGATGCTCAGTGCCTGCGCCGTCGGCCCGGACTACCAGCGCCCGCAGACCGCCGAAATCGCCCAGTACAAGGAAGCCGAAGGCTGGCGTCAGGCCAATCCGAGCGATTCCCTGGCACGCGGCGCCTGGTGGGAGCTGTATGGCGATCGTCAGCTCAACCAACTGATCGAGAAGCTCAACAGCTCCAACCAGACCGTCGCCCAGTCCGAGGCCCAGTACCGTCAGGCCCAGGCTTTGGTGCGCAGTGCACGCGGGGCGTTTTATCCGAGCGTTGATCTGAGTGCCGGCAAGACCCGCTCCAGCCAGGGCACCGGCAGCAGCAGTTCGAGCCTGAGCAGTTCCTCCAGCGGCATTCGTGACACGTACAACGCGCAACTGGGCGTGAGTTGGGAAGCCGATGTCTGGGGCAAATTGCGTCGGGGCCTGGAAGCCAATGAAGCCAGTGCCCAGGCGAGCTACGCCGATCTGGCGGCGATGCGTCTGAGCCAGCAGTCGGAGCTGGTGCAGAACTACCTGCAATTGCGGGTGATCGATCAGCAGAAACGCCTGCTCGAATCGACAGTGGCGGCGTACGAGCGCTCGCTGAAAATGACCATGAACCAATACAACGCCGGGGTTTCCGGGCGTGACGCGGTGGCGCAGGCACAGACCCAGCTGAAAACCACCCAGGGCGATCTGGTCGACCTGATCTGGCAACGGGCGCAGTTCGAAAACGCCATCGCGGTACTGACCGGCCAGCCGCCTGCCGAATTCAACATTGCCGAGACTCAGGACATTCCCAAGCTCCCGCAGATCCCGCTGAGCCTGCCGTCGCAGTTGCTCGAACGCCGTCCGGACATTGCCTCGGCGGAGCGCTCGGTGATCGCTGCCAACGCCAACATCGGCGTGGCCAAGGCTGCGTACTACCCGGATTTCAGCCTGAGCCTGAGCGGCGGCTACAGCAGCAGTACCTCGCAGAACCTGATCAGCCTGCCGAACCGCTTCTGGTCGGTGGGGCCGAAAATGACCCTGCCGCTGTTCGATGGCGGCATCCGCTCGGCCGAAGTCGATCGCACCGAGGCAGTGTACGACCAGACCGTGGCCAAATACCGCCAGACCGTGCTCGATGGTTTCCGCGAAGTGGAAAACTATCTGGTGCAGTTGAAGGTTTACGAGGATGAAGCGGCCGTGCGTCAGGAAGCCCTCGAAGCGGCACGGGATTCGTTGCGCCTGACCGAAAATCAGTACAAGGCCGGGGTGATTGCTTATCTCGACGTGGTGACGGTGCAGGCCACGGCGTTGAGCAACGAGCGCAGTGTGTTGAACGTGTTGCAGAGCCGTTTGATTGCCAGCGTGCAGTTGATTGCGGCGTTGGGTGGTGGGTGGGATGGGCAGTTGGAAACCACTGATAACCGCTGACGCAGCGCCATGATCGTTCCCACGCAGAGCGTGGGAACGATCTGCGGGCGAGGGCGGACGCTCTGTCAAAGCAGCACTCCAGAGTCTTGTCAGACGATCAAACAAGCGTTTCATCGGCTTGATGGCCATTTGATTACTTTGTCAGTGCGTTCTTCCGCGCAATCAGTACAATCGCCGCATTTGGCCCCGCCGAGAACGGACGCAGTACGGCGGGGTGGTCACGAGAATCCTCATGCTCATCGGTAGCTATTCCTTCACGCTGGTTTTCATTTCGCTGTGTGTGGCGATCCTCGCTTCCTACACCGCGCTCGACCTCACCGGGCGCATTGCTACTGCCAAGGGCCGCGCCGTGCATTTGTGGACGGCCGGAGGGGCGTTTGCCATGGGCATCGGCGTCTGGTCGATGCACTTCATTGGCATGCTGGCATTCAAGCTGCCGATCAGCCTCGGTTACGACATTTCAATCACGGCGCTCTCATTGCTGATTGCCGTGCTGTCCTGCGGTTTTGCCCTGTGGCTGGTCAGCCAGCCGAAACTGCCGGCCTGGCAGCTGGCCTTTGGCGCGTTGATCATGGGCGCCGGCATCAGCGCCATGCACTACACCGGCATGGCCGCGATGCGCATGCAACCGGGCATCGACTACGATCCGACGCTGTTTGGCGCCTCGCTGTTGATCGCCGTCGGCGCCTCGGCAGCAGCGTTGTGGATCGCCTTCCGCCTGCGTCAGCAATCACCTTACGTGCGGCTGTTTCGCGCAGGTGCGGCGATTGTCATGGGCGTGGCGATTGTCGGCATGCACTACACCGGGATGGCGGCGGCGCGGTTTCCCGACGGCAGTTTCTGCGGTGCGGCGCTCGGTGGCCTGAACGGCAACGGCCTCGACAATCTGGTGCTGATCACCACGCTGGCGGTACTGGCCATTGCGCTGCTGACTTCGATTCTCGACGCGCGTCTTGAAGCCCGCACGGCTGATCTGGCCCATTCGTTGACCGTGGCCAACCGCGAACTCACCCAACTGGCCCTGCACGACCCCTTGACCGGCCTGCCGAACCGGATGTTGCTGGACGACCGGATCAATCAGGCGATGAAAAAGGTCAATGAGCAGGGTGGCTGCTTTGCGCTGATGTTCATCGATCTGGACGGCTTCAAACCGGTCAATGACGCTTTCGGTCACCACATGGGGGACCAGTTGCTGCGCGAAGTGGCGGTGCGCTTGCGTGAAGATTTGCGCAGCCTCGACACGCTGGCGCGGATCGGCGGCGACGAGTTTGTCCTGCTGGTGCGTCTGGCCGAACCCAACGATGCACTGGGCCTGGCGGCACGTCAGGTCGGCCTGATCGCACAGTCGTTCCGGGTCGCCGAACATGAGCTGCAGATTTCTGCCAGCGTCGGCATCGCCCTGTACCCCGGCAACGGGGAGAGCGCCCAGGAACTGTTGATGAACGCTGATGCCGCGATGTACCACGCCAAGGGCGGCGGCAAGAATGGTTACAGCTTCTTCGACGTTTCGATGAACAGTAACGCGCGCAAGCAATTGCAACTGTTGCAGGACCTGCGGGCAGCACTGGAGCACAGCGAGTTCTGCCTGCATTACCAACCCAAATTCCACGCCGCTGACGGTCACCCGGTCGGTGCCGAAGCGTTGTTGCGCTGGGAGCATCCGGTTCACGGCATGCTGATGCCGGACACGTTCATCGATCTGGCAGAGAAAACCGGTCTGATCATTCCGATTGGCGAGTGGGTGCTCAACGAAGCCTGCCGGCAGATGCGCGAGTGGTATGTACTGGGCCACACCGAATGGCGGATCGCGGTGAACCTGTCGGCGTTGCAGTTCTGCCACGCCGGACTGGTGCGCAGCGTGGCCAAGGCCCTGGCCACCCACCATTTGCCGGCCAACAGCCTGACCCTGGAAATCACCGAAACCACCGCCATGAGCGACGCCGATGCGAGCATGACGGTGTTGCAGGAGCTGTCCGACATGGGCGTCGATCTGTCCATCGACGATTTCGGCACGGGCTATTCCAGCCTGATGTATCTCAAGCGCCTGCCGGCCAACGAGCTGAAGATTGATCGCGGTTTCGTCCGTGATCTGGAACATGACAGCGACGATGCGGCGATCGTTTCGGCAATCGTCGCCCTCGGTCAGGCACTCGGTCTGCGCATCGTGGCTGAAGGAGTGGAGACCGACTCGCAACAGGACTTCCTCACGCAACTGGGCTGCGATTCACTGCAAGGTTATCTGCTCGGTCACCCGATGCCGGCGGATCGCTTTCTGCAGGATGTCGCGCGCGGCAAACCATTGGCGGTGAGCTGAGCCGCTAATCGCAGGTCATGCAAAACCCTGCAATGACGGTTATTCTTGCCCCGACTGTTACGTGTGTATCGGGGGAAAGGCCAGCATGGATAAAGTCATTGTGATCACCGGCGGTGGTCGTGGAATTGGCGCCGCCACCGCGCTGTTGGCTGCCGAGCAAGGCTATCGGATCTGCATCAATTACCAGACGGACGAACAGGCCGCCCACCATGTGCTCGATCAGGTTCGGGAACGCGGCGCCACGGCCATTGCCGTCCGTGCTGACGTCAGTATCGAAGACGAAGTGATCGCGCTGTTTCATCGGGTCGACACAGAGCTGGGCCGGGTCACTGCCCTGGTGAACAACGCCGGCACCGTGGGGCAGAAATCCCGGGTCGACGAAATGTCCGAATTCCGCATTCTCAAAATCATGAAAACCAACGTGCTGGCGCCGATTCTCTGTGCCAAGCACGCGATCCTGCGCATGTCGCCCAAACACGGCGGGCAGGGCGGCAGCATCGTCAACGTTTCTTCGGTCGCCGCGCGGCTGGGTTCGCCTAACGAATACGTCGATTACGCAGCGTCCAAAGGCGCGCTGGATACGTTCACTATCGGTCTGTCAAAGGAGGTGGCGGGCGAGGGGATTCGGGTGAACGCGGTGCGTCCGGGCTACATCTATACCGATTTCCACGCCTTGAGCGGCGATCCGGATCGGGTCAGCAAGCTGGAGTCGGCGATCCCGATGGCCCGGGGCGGACGGCCGGATGAGGTGGCTGAGGCAATTGTCTGGTTGCTGTCGGACAAGGCCTCGTATGCCACCGGGACTTTCGTCGATCTCGGCGGCGGGCGTTAGACCTCTATGATCGTTCCCACGCTCCGCGTGGGAATGCAGCCCGGGACGCTCCGCGTCCCTTCCAGAGCTGGAACGCGGAGCGTCCCTTGAGGCATTCCCACGCGGACGGTTCGACGCCTCGACGTGGGAACGATCATCGTCTAGGCGTTGAACTGGTTGCGTGGGAACGATCAGCGGTCTTTCAGAACGACCGCACAATCCGCCCCAAGGTCTCCATCGCCTTCTCCGTATCCTCGGTCCACGGGCTGCCGTAGTTCAGTCGGATGCAATTGCGAAAGCGCTGGGTCGGCGAAAAAATCGGCCCCGGCGCGATGCTGATCCCCTGCGCCAACGCCATCTGAAACAACTTCAACGAGTCCATCTGTGGTGGCAGTTCCAGCCACAGGAAGTAGCCGCCGGCCGGTTGGCTCACGCGCGTCTGCGCCGGGAAGTAACGGGCGATGGCCGCGAGCATCGCGCTTTGCTGTTCTTCGAGGGCGTAGCGCAGTTTGCGCAGGTGACGGTCGTAGCCACCGTGTTGCAGATAGTCGGCGATGGCCGCTTGGGCCGGCATCGAGGCGCACAGCGAGGTCATCAGCTTCAGCCGTTCGATCTTTTGCGCGTAGCGCCCGGCGGCGACCCAGCCGATGCGATAGCCGGGGGCCAGACTCTTGGCGAACGAGCCGCAATGCATCACCAGCCCTTCGGTGTCGAAGGCCTTGGCCGGTTTCGGCGCCTGCTGGCCGTAATAGAGTTCGGCGTAGACGTCGTCTTCGATCAATGGCACTTGATGCTGTTTCAGCAGTTCCACCAGTTCCTGTTTCTTGGCCTCGGGCATGGTCGCGCCCATCGGGTTCTGGAAAC
Organism: Pseudomonas glycinae; assembly: GCF_001594225.2. GTDB lineage: Bacteria > Pseudomonadota > Gammaproteobacteria > Pseudomonadales > Pseudomonadaceae > Aquipseudomonas > Aquipseudomonas glycinae. The sequence goes on along the minus strand of NZ_CP014205.2, from coordinate 1,830,252 downwards.
TGGTCATGCACCAGCAGGCCTTGATCGGGTGCCGCTCGAGCGTCTGGGCGAGCACGCCGAGGTCGATGCCGTCGCGCGGGTGAACAGGGATTTCCACGGCTTTGAGTTTCAGCCGTTCCAGCACTTGCAGGCTGGCGTAGAACGCCGGGGCTTCGATGGCCACCAGATCGCCGGGTTCGGTCACCGCTTGCAGGCACAGGTTGAGCGCTTCGAGGGCGCCGTTGGTGATCAGCAGTTCTTCCATCGGCAGCATCAGGCCGCCGACCATGTAGCGCAGGGCGATCTGCCGACGCAGTTGCGGGTTGCCCGGCGACATGTCGGTGACCACCATGCGCGGGTCCATCTCCCGGGCGGCGCTGGCCAGCGAGCGGGACAGGCGTTGCAGCGGAAACAGGGTCGGGCTGGGGAATGCCGAGCCGAAGGGCACGGTGCTTGGGTCTTTGATCGACTCGAGCACCGAGAACACCAGTTCGCTGACGTCGACCTTGGTGGACTCGTTGACTTGGCTGCTGATCACCGGCTCCGAGAACGGGCTCGGGGCGTGCGTGTTGACAAAGTAGCCGGAGCGCGGCCGGGCGCGGATCAGGCCGCGACGTTCCAGCAGGTAGTAGGCCTGGAACACCGTGGACGGGCTGACGCCGTAAGTCTGGCTTGCGTAGCGCACCGACGGCACCCGCTGACCGGGGCCGAGGACGCCGGAGCGGATCAGTTCAGCGATGTCGTCGGCGAATTTTTCGTAGCGTTTCATCGGGGGCCTTGGTGCTGGTTGAATGTGTAGAGTGTCAGGGAAAAGCCCCCTCACCCTAGCCCTCTCCCGGAGGGAGAGGGGACTGAACGAGTTGTTTGTTTGAGTTACGCCGACTTGAAAGTCCGGAGTCGAACTCGGGTTTGCAAGCAACTGAGATCTGCTCCCTTTCCCCCTCGCCCCCTCGGGGGAGAGGGCTGGGGTGAGGGGGGAGATTCTAACGGCTCACCGATTCATCGGCGCAACAAACCGGCTCTTCGCCACGCTATAAATCTCAGGCTCATCACTGTCGGCAATCTTGAAGCTCAAGGTCTGCGAACTGCTGGCCGCGCGTTCCGTGGTCATTGCCACCGACACCGGCACATCGACGATCTCGCCCGGCGCCAGGCTCAGCTCGGTCTTGCCTTGCAACTGGAAGCCGTCGCCGTCCACCAGGCTCAGGTTGTAGTCCTGGCGTTGCTGGGTCTTGTTGATGACCTTGAGGGTGTAGATGTTTTCGATCTGGCCCAGACCGTTTTCACGGAACAGACCACGGTCCTTGGTCACGTCCAGCGACACCATTGGCCGTTCGACCAACGCCAGAGCGAGGGCGCCGATCATCACCACCAGTACCGCGACGTAGCCGATCAATCTCGGGCGCAGCAAGTGCGTCTTGCCACCCTGCAATTCACGCTCGGAGGTGTAGCGGATCAGGCCGCGGGGGTAATTCATCTTGTCCATGATCGAATCGCAGGCGTCGATGCACGCCGCGCAGCCGATGCATTCCATTTGCAGGCCGTCACGGATGTCGATGCCGGTCGGGCAGACCTGCACGCACAACTGGCAATCGATGCAATCGCCGAGGCCGGCTTCGGCCGGTTTCACCTCGCGTTTGCGCGGGCCACGGTTTTCGCCACGGGCGGCGTCGTAGGAAATGGTCAGGGTGTCCTTGTCGAACATCACGCTCTGGAACCGCGCATACGGGCACATGTGCATGCACACCGCTTCGCGCAGCCAACCGGCATTGATGTAGGTGGCGGCGGTGAAAAACAGCACCCAGAACAGACTGACGCCACCGATCTGCAAGGTCAGCAGTTCTTCGGCCAGCGGCCGGATCGGGGTGAAATAGCCGACGAAGGTCAGCCCGGTCAGCACGCTGATCGCCAGCCACAGCGTGTGCTTGGCCGCACGCCGTGCGAGTTTGTTCAGGCTCCACGGTGCCGCTTGCAGCTTGATGCGCTGGTTGCGCTCGCCCTCGGTGATCTTCTCGCACCACATGAAGATCCACGTCCACGAACTCTGCGGGCAGGTGTAGCCACACCAGACCCGGCCGGCGAACACAGTAATAGCGAACAGGCCGAACGCGGCGATGATCAGCAGCGCTGACAGCAGAATGAAATCCTGCGGCCAGAAGGTTGCGCCAAAGATGTGGAATTTGCTTTCGGAAAGGTCCCAGAGCACCGCCTGACGACCGCCCCAGTTCAGCCACACCGTGCCGAAAAACAGCAGGAACAGAAACCCCGCACCGCTCATGCGCAAGGTGCGGAACAGGCCGGTGAAGCTGCGGGTGAAGATCTGGTTGTCGCTGGTGGCGTGTTTCGCCTTCATTGGGCGCGCCGGTACTTTTTTTATCCGGGGAGATGCTTCTACGGTTCGGACGGGGATTCGTTCGCTCATGGTCGTTCGCTCATCAGCCTCCATCAGGCCGATGAACTATGAGCGTCGATCTGTTTGCATAACAGACTCAGGTATTTCAATAAAAAGCGTATCAGATGACATTTGCACGCACGCCTGCGACAACTTGAAGCAGCCCGCAGGCCAAGGCGCAGATGCCTATCCCAGACGCCTGAGCCGGTTCTTGACCGGGGTCAGTCAAATCACCGAATCACTGTCGTCGGCCTTCAGGTGTTTGCGTCCATCCCGGGCGCCTGCGACGGTCAATGCATCCGCTTCGGCTTCGGTAACGTAGATGCGCCGTCCTTCCACCTCGACGAACGACATGGCTTTTTCGCTATCTGTCCTGACTTCCAGCGTGTCGCAGATACGAATCTCCTCACCATTTTCCACGGTGAAAAAACAGACTTTCGAGTCCGGATTGCTTTCATCGATACGAAGGGGCATGGGGTAGTCCTTTTTCACAGGGGATCTGAACCTTTAGGGCTTGCGCTGCGCCGATCGTTCTACGCAACCGATTAATGGTCGGCGCTGTCCATCCTTTATCAATTCATTACAAGGACTGGACGATGAACGCCTGGTGGCATGAAGTGTGGGAAACCCTGCAAGCGGAATTCGCCGACATCGGCGACGCCTCGCAGCTGACCCGGATCACCGTGCGCCTGCTGATGGCGGCGATATTGGGCGGGATTCTCGGCTTTGAACGTGAACACAAGGGCAAGGCCGCCGGGGTGCGAACGCACATGCTGGTGGCACTCGGCGCGGCGCTGTTTGTACTGGTGCCGCAATTGTCCGGGTCCCAGGCCGACGCCATGAGCCGGGTGGTACAAGGTGTTATTGCCGGGATCGGCTTTCTCGGCGCCGGCACCATCCTCAAGAACCACGAAGGTGACGAAGGCCACGTCAAGGGCCTGACCACCGCCGCCGGCCTGTGGATGACCGCCGCCATCGGCGTCGCGGCCGGGTTGGGCCGCGAGGCGACGGCGCTGCTCAGTACGTTGCTCGCTTTGGGGATCTTCAGTGTCATGCCACGGATCGTCAGAGTCTTCGAAAAGGATCACATCGAAAAAGACCGCATCGAGAAAGACCACAACGACCCGCGCTGATCAGACGATTACCGGCGGCATGGTCGTCGGCGGTTCTTCCTTGGGCGGGGGCGTGGAGCCAGGCGGTTCCTGTTCGGGAATCGGTTGCGGCTCGGTCTCGGGCAGGGTCGGTTTGTCGATGTTCGGATCGGGTGTTTCGGCTGGAATCGGGATAGTCATCGGGTGAACCTCCGTGTGGCACTTGGCGTGGGAAGTGCTTAAGTGGATTGACCACTTCACTGCGAAATCGATCCGATTTTGTGGCGGGGCAAATCCCTGTGAACTTTTCCCGGCGTCAGTCGCTCGGAACCTGAGAGAGTTCATCATCGGGCGCAGGCCCGGCCGTGACCGCCAAACAGGCAAACGAGCGTCCTTGGGGCGTTAAGGAGAGATGCTCAATGACTGCTGAAAAACCCTCGGAACAGAGCTACAACCCGCATATACCGCTGTCGCAGGCCCTGCTGCTGCCGCGCATCGTCATAGAAAACACCGCGCCGACCCTCGACGGCGGACAGTTCGCCGTCAAGGCAATCGCAGGCCGGGAGATCGTCGTCACCAGCAAGGTGTTCGCTGACGGTCACGACAAACTGGCGGTGCGCATCCGCTGGCGCGAAGAGGGCGATGAAACCTGGCAAACCGAGGTCATGTCCGATCAGGGCAATAACGGCTGGAAAGGCGTTTTCCAGCCACAGCGCGTGGGCCGATATCTGTTTCTGATCGAAGCCTGGATCGACCAGTTCGCCAGTTTTCAATACGAACTGGAGAAGAAACACTCCGCCGCCGTTCCGGTCAGCCTCGAGCTGCAAGAAGGACGCACCATGGTGCAGCAAGCTGCCGAGCGCAGCGAAGGTCAGCTGAGCGAACAACTGGCAGCCTTGCACCACGAATTGTCCGGACTGCTCGAAACCGAGCAGGTTGCGTTGTTCCTGCACTCGCGCAGTGCGCAACTGATGGCCGAGGCCGATCACCGCGCCTACCTGAGCATCAGTGCGGAATTCCCGGTGGACGTTGAGCGCGAACTGGCGGAATTCGCCAGTTGGTACGAACTGTTTCCCCGCTCGATCACCGACGATCCCGCCCGCCACGGCACCTTCAATGATGTGCACTCGCGCCTGCCGATGATTCAGGACATGGGTTTTGACGTGTTGTACTTCACGCCGATCCACCCGATTGGCCGCAGCCATCGCAAGGGCCGCAACAATTCCCTGACCGCCGGCCCGGACGATCCCGGCAGCCCGTATGCGATCGGCAGCGAGGAGGGTGGCCACGAAGCGATTCACTCGCAGCTCGGCACCCGTGAGGACTTCCGTCGGCTGGTAGCTGCTGCCGCAGACCACGGTCTGGAAATCGCCCTCGACTTCGCCATCCAGTGCTCCCAGGATCACCCGTGGCTCAAGGAGCATCCGGGCTGGTTCAACTGGCGGCCGGACGGCACGATCAAATACGCAGAGAACCCGCCGAAGAAATACCAGGACATCGTCAACGTCGACTTCTATGCGCCGGAAGCAATTCCGAGCCTGTGGGTCGAGTTGCGCGACATTGTGGTCGGCTGGGTGCAGGAGGGCGTGAAGATCTTTCGCGTCGACAACCCGCACACCAAACCGCTGCCGTTCTGGCAATGGTTGATCGCCGATGTACGCACCCTGTACCCGGAAGTGATTTTCCTCGCCGAAGCCTTCACCACCCCGGCGATGATGGCGCGGCTGGGCAAGGTCGGTTACACCCAGAGCTACACCTATTTCACCTGGCGCAACACCAAGGCCGAACTGGCGACCTATTTCAGCGAGCTCAATGAGTCGCCGTGGCGCGAGTGCTACCGGCCGAATTTCTTCGTCAATACCCCGGACATCAACCCGGCGTTCCTGCATGAATCGGGACGTCCCGGATTTCTCATCCGCGCGGCGCTGGCGACCATGGGCTCGGGCCTGTGGGGCATGTATTCGGGGTTCGAGCTGTGCGAATCGGCGCCGGTGCCGGGCAAGGAGGAATATCTTGATTCGGAGAAGTACGAGATCCGCGTCCGCGACTTCAACCAGCCCGGCAACATCATTGCGGAGATCGCCCAGCTCAACCGCATCCGCCGGCAGAATCCGGCGCTGCACAGTCATCTGGGCCTGAAGATCTACAACGCCTGGAATGACAACATTCTTTATTTCGGCAAGCGCAGCGCAGACGGCAGCAACTTCATTCTGGTCGCCGTCAGCCTCGATCCGCATAACGTGCAAGAGGCGAATTTCGAGCTGCCGCTGTGGGAAATGGGCCTGCCGGACGATGCCACCACCCACGGCGAAGACCTGATGAACGGCCATCGCTGGGACTGGCACGGCAAGTACCAGTTCATGCGGATCGACCCGGCGTATCAGCCGTTCGGAATCTGGCGGATCACTTCTTCCTGATCGACTTGATCGGTTCCTGATCGTTCCCACGTCGAGGCGTCGAACCGTCCGCGTGGGAATGCCGCCATGGACGCTCTGCGTCCGCTTTGGGACGCGGAGCGTCCCGGTATGCATTCCCACGCAGAGCGTGGGAACGATCAGCGATCTGCGCAGGACGCCCTTATTGAATTCAACAGGAGTTTCACATGGCGAAGAAACCCAAGGCAGCCACCTTCATCAAGGACCCGCTCTGGTACAAGGACGCGGTCATCTATCAAGTTCACGTCAAATCCTTTTTCGATTCGAATAACGACGGAATCGGCGACTTTCCCGGCCTGATCGCCAAACTCGATTACATTGCCGATCTTGGCGTCAACACCATCTGGCTGTTGCCGTTCTACCCCTCGCCACGTCGCGACGATGGTTACGACATCGCCGAATACCGAGGCGTCCACAGCGATTACGGAACGATGGCCGACGCCAAGCGTTTCATTGCCGAGGCGCATAAACGCGGGTTGAGGGTCATCACCGAGCTGGTCATCAACCACACGTCCGATCAGCACCCGTGGTTTCAGCGCGCGCGCAAGGCCAAGCCCGGTTCGGCCGCGCGGGACTTCTATGTGTGGTCGGATGACGACCAGAAATACGACGGCACCCGGATCATTTTTCTCGACACCGAAAAGTCCAACTGGACCTGGGATCCGGTGGCCGGTCAGTACTTCTGGCACCGCTTCTATTCGCACCAGCCGGATCTCAACTTCGATAACCCGCAAGTCATGAAAGCCGTGCTGTCGGTGATGCGCTACTGGCTGGACATGGGCATCGACGGCCTGCGCCTGGATGCGATTCCGTACCTGATCGAACGCGACGGCACCAACAACGAAAACCTCCCGGAAACCCACGACGTCCTCAAGCAGATCCGTGCCGAGATCGACGCCAACTACCCCGATCGCATGCTGCTGGCCGAAGCCAATCAATGGCCGGAAGACACCCAGCTGTACTTCGGTGACACCGACGCCGAGGGCGTGAATGGTGACGAGTGTCACATGGCGTTCCACTTCCCGTTGATGCCGCGCATGTACATGGCGCTGGCCCAGGAAGATCGCTTCCCGATCACCGACATCCTGCGTCAGACCCCGGAAATCCCGGCCAACTGCCAATGGGCGATTTTCCTGCGCAACCACGATGAGCTGACGCTGGAGATGGTGACCGACAAGGAGCGCGACTACCTGTGGAACTACTACGCCGCTGACCGTCGTGCGCGGATCAACCTTGGCATCCGCCGCCGTCTGGCGCCGTTGATGGAGCGTGACCGCCGCCGCATCGAGCTGCTGAACAGTCTGCTGTTGTCGATGCCCGGCACGCCGACCCTGTATTACGGCGATGAAATCGGCATGGGCGACAACATCTACCTCGGCGACCGCGACGGTGTACGCACGCCGATGCAATGGTCGATCGACCGCAACGGCGGTTTCTCCCGCGCCGATCCGGCCAGTCTGGTACTGCCGCCGATCATGGACCCGCAATACGGTTATCAATCGGTCAACGTCGAAACCCAGGCCGGTGACCCGCATTCGCTGCTGAACTGGACTCGCCGCCTGCTGGCGGTGCGCAAGCAATCCAAGGCATTCGGGCGCGGCACGCTGAAAATGCTTTCGCCGGCCAACCGCCGGGTGCTGGCCTACACCCGTGAATACACCGGGCCGGACGGCAAGCACGAAATCATTCTGTGCGTGGCCAACGTGTCGCGCAGTGCTCAGGCTGTGGAGCTCGACCTGTCGGCCTACGTTGGCATGGTGCCGGTGGAGATGCTCGGCGGGAATGCGTTCCCGCCCATCGGCCAGTTGAGTTTCCTGCTGACCCTGCCGCCTTACGGTTTTTACTGGTTCGGCCTGGCGGCGGAAAACCAGATGCCGAGCTGGCACGTCGAACCGGCGCAGAGCCTGCCGGACTTCACCACGCTGGTACTGAAAAAACGCATGGAAGAGCTGCTCGAAGCGCCGTCCCGGGCCACCCTCGAGCAGGCGATTCTGCCGAGCTGGCTGCAGAACCGCCGCTGGTTCGCCGGCAAGGACACTGCCATCGAACACGTGAAGCTGGCCTACGGCGTGCGCTTCGGCGATGCACAGCATCCGGTGCTGTTCAGCGAAATCGAAGTGCAGAGCGGCGGGCAGACCAGTCGTTATCAATTGCCGTTCGGCTTCATTGCCGAAGATCAGGTCGGGCCGGCGTTGCCGCAACAACTTGCCCTGGCCCGAGTGCGCCGGGTGCGCCAGGTCGGGTTGATCACCGATGCTTTCAGCCTTGAAGCGTTTGTTCGCGCGGTGCTGCAAGGCATGCAGGGCGGCACGGTGCTCGAATCCAGTGACGGCGAGATCCGTTTCGAGGCAACGCCGCATCTGGAAACACTCGGCCTGGGTGCTGAATCCGAAGTGCGCTACCTGTCTGCCGAGCAATCCAACAGTTCGGTGGTGATCGGCAACAGTCTGGTACTTAAGCTGATCCGAAAAGTCGCGTCCGGCGTACACCCGGAACTGGAGATGAGCGCTTACCTGACCGCTGCAGGATTTGCCAATATCTCTCCGCTGCTGGGCTCGGTGATTCGCCGTGGCATCGATGGCGAGGACAACCTGCTGATGATTGCGCAGGGTTATCTGAGCAATCAGGGCGATGCCTGGGAATGGACGCAGAACAACCTCGAACGGGCGCTGCGCGACGAGCTGGCCGACGCCGTGTCCGAGCAGGCGCAGCACTACAACGCCTTGGGTGAGCTGAAGGATTTCGCCGGGATGCTCGGCCAGCGTCTGGGGGAAATGCATCAGGTGCTGGCAGCGCCGAGCGACAACCGGGACTTCGCGCCGCAAGTCAGTTCGGCCAAGGATGCGCAGGCGACGGGTAAGGATGTCGCGGCGCAGGTCGAGCATGCGCTGAAGCTGCTCAAACAGCATCAGGGCGAACTTGATGCGGCGGATCAGAAGCTTGTGGCTCGGCTGCTCGAGCACAAAAAAACCATTCTGGCCCATGTGCAGGAACTGGCAAAACGTTCGGCTGGCGGGCTGCGGATTCGTGTCCACGGCGATCTGCATTTGGGACAAGTGCTGGTGATCAAGGGTGATGCGTACTTGATCGACTTTGAAGGTGAACCGGCGCGGCCATTGAGCGAGCGCCGAGGCAAGCACAGCCCGTACAAGGACGTCAGCGGGGTGCTGCGTTCCTTCGACTATGCCGCAGCCATGGCCCTGAACGTGCACAACGTCGACAACAGTCCCGAGACTGAAGCCGCGCGTCGCCGGGTCACGGAGCGGTACTTGCGTGAAGCACGGGACGCGTTTCTCCAGGCATATCGCCAAGCGGCAGCTAGTCTTGATCATGCCTGGCAGGATCCTGAAGGTGCCGACGCCGCGCTGGCGTTGTTCGGTCTGGAGAAAGCGGCCTACGAAGTGGCCTATGAAGCCGAAAATCGCCCCACCTGGCTGCCCGTGCCGCTGCACGGTCTGTACGGGTTATTGACGGGGCTAAAACCCTTTTCCGATCTTGGTGGAGAGTAGTCATGAGTTTCTCGAACAAGGAACAGGGTCGCGCTAAAGAAAGATTGCTGCCCACTGCAAAAGACATTGATGCCTTGGTGCGTGCAGAACATCACGACCCGTTTTCCATTCTCGGCCCCCACGGCGATGGTGCCGGCGGGCAATTTATCCGGGCGTATCTGCCTGGTGCGTTGAGTGTTTCGGTGCTGGACAAGAACAGTGGCGAAGAGCTCGGCCCGTTGGACGCCACCGAAACGCCGGGGCTGTTTGTCGGCCATTTCGAGCACGCGCGGCCATACCTGTTGCGTACTCGCTGGGCCGGTGGCGAGCAGGTCGCGGAAGATCCTTACAGCTTTGGTCAGTTGCTCGGTGAAATGGACCTGTACCTGTTTGCCGAAGGCAATCACCGCGACCTCAGCAGTTGCCTCGGTGCGCAGTTGAAAACCGTCGATGGCGTTGATGGCGTGCGTTTCGCGGTGTGGGCACCGAATGCCCGACGGGTGTCGGTGGTCGGCGATTTCAACGTCTGGGACGGGCGGCGGCATCCGATGCGCCTGCGGCATCCGTCTGGCGTGTGGGAATTGTTCATTCCGCGCCTGCAAGCAGGGGAACTGTACAAGTACGAAATCCTCGGCGCCCACGGCATTCTGCCGCTGAAGGCCGACCCGATGGCACTGGCCACCAGTCTGCCGCCGGACACTGCGTCAAAAGTCGCCGCACCGTTGCAGATCGACTGGCAAGATCACGACTGGATGAGCGGCCGCCGCGAACATCAGCAGCACAATGCGCCGCTGTCGATCTATGAGTTGCACGCCGGTTCCTGGCAATGCGAACTCGACGATCTGGGCGAAGTGGCGCGCCAGTACACGTGGCCGGAACTGGCCGAGCGGCTGATTCCCTATGTGAAGGAACTGGGCTTCACACATATCGAACTGATGCCGATCATGGAGCACCCGTTTGGCGGTTCATGGGGCTATCAGTTGCTGTCGCAGTTCGCTCCGAGTGCGCGATACGGTACACCCGAGCAGTTCGGCGAGTTCGTCAATGCCTGCCACCAGGCCGGCATCGGTGTGATTCTCGACTGGGTGCCGGCGCATTTCCCGACCGATACCCATGGCCTTGCGCAATTCGACGGCACCGCGCTCTACGAATACGGTAATCCACTGGAAGGCTTCCACCAGGATTGGGACACGCTGATCTACAACCTTGGCCGCACCGAAGTGCACGGCTACATGCTGGCGTCGGCGTTGCACTGGCTCAAGCATTTCCATATCGACGGGCTGCGGGTCGATGCTGTGGCGTCGATGCTCTATCGTGATTATTCGCGCAAGGCCGGTGAGTGGGTGCCGAACCGTCATGGCGGTCGCGAGAACCTGGAAGCCATCGATTTCCTGCGGCACTTGAACGACGTGGTGGCATTGGAAGCGCCGGGCGCGCTGGTGATCGCCGAAGAGTCCACGGCGTGGCCGGGCGTCAGCCAGAGCACCCAACAGGGCGGTCTCGGTTTTGCCTACAAATGGAACATGGGCTGGATGCACGACTCGCTGCACTACATTCAGCAGGATCCGGTGTACCGCGCCCATCACCACAACGAGTTGAGTTTCGGCCTGGTCTACGCCTGGTCCGAGCGGTTCATCCTGCCGATTTCCCACGACGAAGTGGTGCACGGCAAGCATTCGCTGATCGACAAAATGCCCGGCGATCGCTGGCAGAAGTTCGCCAATCTGCGCGCGTACCTGAGTTTCATGTGGACCCATCCGGGCAAGAAACTGTTGTTCATGGGTTGCGAGTTCGGCCAGTGGCGCGAGTGGAATCATGATCAGCAGCTGGACTGGTATCTGCTGCAATATTCGGAACACAAAGGCGTGCAGAAACTGGTCAGCGACCTCAATCGGTTGTATCGCGAAGAGCCGGCGCTGCACGAGCAGGACGATGCGCCGCAAGGCTTTCAGTGGTTGATCGGCGACGATGCGATCAACAGCGTTTACGCATGGCTGCGCTGGAGCAAGGACGGCACGCCGGTGCTGGTGGTGGCCAACTTCACCCCGGTGCCGCGTCAGTCTTACCGCGTGGGCGTGCCGTTTGCCGGGCGCTGGAAGGAGTTGCTCAACAGTGACGCCGACACCTACGCCGGTTCCAACTACGGCAACGGGGGCGGGGCGTTCACCGAAGAGGTCGCGAGCCATGGGCAGGCGTTGTCGCTGGAGCTGAATTTGCCGCCATTGGCAGTTTTGATCCTCAAGCCCGAGGGCTGACCCACGCGAGATCGTTCCCACGCAGAGCGTGGGAACGATCATGCAGAAGAAGTCACCAGCGCATCCGGACCCCCAGGCTGCCAATCAACCCGTTCAGGTCGTTGTCGTCCACATCACTGCTGTAGTCGGCACTGACATACAGGCTCACTGTCGGCGTCATTCTGGCCACCAGTCCCAGTCCGACTTCCACAGTCGAGGACTTGCGGCTGCTGCTGATCTTGTCCACCTGATCCAGCGTCACCGTGTCGCCGGTGTACACCGTGTGCCACAGGTTCGTGCGCACGTAGGGCTCAACGGGCAACCCGTTCAGATCGTAGCTGCCTTTCAAGCGCGCACCGACCCGGCCGCTCCACGATGTAATGTCACTGGAAGAGGCGTTGCCCGAGCCTGCGTACGGCGTATCCAGAGTGATGCGCTGGTTGATCAATTGCGCTTGCGGTTCAACCACCCAGTTTTCACCCAGACCGATCGGGAATCCGCCTTCTACCGACAGCGTCATCGCGCTGCCTTCGGTGGCCAGGCGTGCACCTTGCTCGTTCCGACTGAAACCGCTGACCCGACCGCCACTGGCCGACAAGTCAACGTGCCAGCCCTGTGGGCCACTCAAGCTGTAGTAGGCGCCCAGGCTCTGACCTTGCAGGTTGAGGGTGTCGGTGTTCGGATCGGCGAGGGCGCGGCTGGTGATCAGTCCGCTGCCATTGGCCTTGATCTGATTGACCCCGCCGATCAGGCCGACCTGCTGGGTGTGGCCGCTGCTGCTTTTCAGGGTCAGCACGGCGGGGCCTTTGAAGTCGCCAGTGCCGGGCATGGCGAAGCCTTGGCTGAGTGCATCGGTTTGCGCCTGGCGGGAGGTCTCTCCGTAGAGCTGCTCCCAGGCCGAAGGGGCGAGGTCTTCGGTGATCAGCTTCGCGCCTCGCAGGTCCGGCTGCGGGCCCAGACGTTGCGGCCCCGGCGTCACGACCGTGGCGGGAAGAGTCATGACCGGAATGTCCTGGCGATACCAGGACGTGGTCTCGTCCTCGGCAGGACCCGCCTGCGCCTCCATGGACGAGCACAGCAAGATAGAACTTGAAACGGTGCAAAAGGTAACTTTGATCTCTTGTGAGGTGAGTGAGGTTTTCATGGAGGTCTACCTTGCTAGCGCATGCAGTATCTCGCCTTGGCGTCTCTCCTACCCCGAACGAGGGGCGACCGAATGGAGCGTGGCGAGCCCGAGGCCGTCCGTTTTGACGAGTGACCTGAGGCTCGCCCCGAGTAGTATTTCCGGGGGTAGTAAGGTAGAGCTAAGAAGACATGAGTCGTTGCGTCAAGAAATTGAACGATGAGCGGTCGAGTCAAATCGGATGATGCAAGCTTCTGTTTTTGCGCATTTATCTAAGTTCTTGTTTGTAGGCCTAATCGCTGCGCAAGCCGCGAGGCAGAGACGTTTTGTAACCGACAGTCGGTCTGCCAGACCGGGATCGGCAACCGGTTTCGCATCGCTGTACGGGTGAGGACGGCTGTCAGTATTGCGCTATAAATGCACTTCGACAGCCAGCGGCAAATGATCCGACAGATGTGTCCACGGTTTGCTGCCGAGGATCTGCGGGTCGTGGCTGCTGGCATTGCGCAGGTAGATCCGGTCCAGTCGCAGCAACGGGAAACGCGCGGGGTAGGTCTTGGCCGGGCGGCCGTGATGGCGTTCGAAGGCTTCGTGCAAGTAGTCGCGACGGGCGAGGGCGACATTGCCCTGCAACTGCCAGTCATTGAAGTCGCCGGCGATGATCACCGGGGCATCCTCGGGCAGGGATTCGAGTAATTGGCAGAGCAGCTGCAACTGCAATTGCCGATGGCTTTCGAGCAGGCTCAGGTGCACGCAGATGGCATGTACTTCGGCATGACCCGGCACATCCAGGACGCAGTGCAACAGCCCGCGCCGTTCGGGACCGGTGATCGAAACATCGAGGTTGCGGTACTCGCGGATCGGGTATTTCGAGAGCAGGGCGTTGCCGTGATGGCCATCGGGATACACCGCATTGCGGCCGTAGGCAAAGTCGCTCCACATGCTGTCGGCGAGGAATTCGTACTGCGAGGTTTGCGGCCATTCGTTGTAGCGGCTGGAGTGTCGCTCGTGTTCGCCGACCACTTCCTGCAGAAACACCAGATCGGCCGAGGTGCTGCGCACCGCTTCACGCAGCTCCGGAAGGATGAAACGTCGATTGAGCGCGGTAAAACCCTTGTGCGTGTTGACCGTGAGCACCCGCAGGCGATGGATGTCGGACGGCGTGGAGGTCTGTGCGTCGACGGCATGACGCTTGGGATCGCTGGACACGTTCACTCCTCTGAATCATGACGGCCTGTTCATGCGACTGATCCGGGCGCGGGCAGTTCACTTTGAGTGGCTGCCCGCGTCCGCCGTCAATCGACCAGGACGATCTCGTAAGGCAGGCGCATGCGTTCCAGAATCGACTTGGGCAGCAGGGGCGCAATACCGATCGCCGGTTCGCCGTTGAGCTGGCTGGCGTAGGCATGGGTGGCGTGGCTCTTGCGCGCGACCGTCCAGGTGTCGAGCCGCAGCTTGCGCGCGCGATGCCACGGGATCTGCGCCTGATCCCGTTCCGGCCAGTGCCAGGCCCAGACCGGCACATCATGATAGGTCGCGCCGGCCAGTTGCGCAGCCTTGGCACTGGCCCGGCCAACCACTTCATGATCGGCGGTGCCATCTTCGCGCCAGGTGCTGAAAACCACATCACCGGGGCGCAGGTAGCGGGCGATGAAATCGGTCAGCTGATGTTCCTGATCGAGCAGGGCGTTGTCAGTGAACCCGCCGCGCACCCATTTCAGGCTGTGCATCGGCAAACCGAGACGGCGCAGGGCTTCGACGCTTTCCTGGGGGCGGAACACACTCAGGCGTTTCTCCGACCACTGTCGCGAGCCCGGATGACTGGCGCTGCCATCGGTGATCGACAGCAGTTGCAAGGGATGCCCCAGGCTGGAAAGCAGTTGCAGCAGGCCGCCGCAGGTCACCACTTCATCGCCGGGATGCGGGGCAATGACCACGGCGCGGGCGCCGGGTGGCACTAATGTGTGAGTGTTGATGACGGGAATGTTGTCGAGCTGCGGGGCGCTGTTCCAGATCTGCGCCGGCAGGCCGTTTTCGCTGAGGGATAACGGTTTCATGAGTGATACGTCCTTGTTGTGTCTCGCCCTCAGTCGTGCGCGCCATGCGAAGCGTGTACGACCCGTGAAGGCTGGTGGATAGCCCGGCAGCGCTCCGAACCCTGGATTGCTGCGCAGCAGAGTATTGCTCAAGACGGGCGGTTCGTCGCGTCACAGATCAATCTGATCCGCTTTTTTTTATTCAGTCTGTGCCAACTGTCGCAGATAGTCGCCAAAACCACCCCGTGCACGACTATCCAGACGGGCGCTGGTGATGACTTGCGGGCGATGGCTCCAGGCGATGCTGGCCCCTGAACGCTCCAGTTGGCGCACCAGCTGCACATCTTCGTCACAGGACAACGGTTCGAAGCCGCCGGCGCGCACGTAGGCTTGCGCACTGACGCCCAGATTGGCGCCATGGATGTGTCGGTGTCCTTCGCAGGCCTGGTAATGACCGTGATAGCGAATCTGTGCGGCCTCATCGAACGTGTCATGCCACTGCTCGACCGTCACCGTGCCGCATACGGCATCGGTGCCCAGCCCCAGTTGCTGCACCAGCCAGTCCTCGGCGACGCGGCTGTCGGCATCCGAGCAGGAGATCCAGCGCGCACCGCGCTCAAGCAATTGTTGAGCGCCGATGGCCCGCGCCTGGCCGACGTTGCGCGCCTCGATGCTCAGCGCCCGCACGGGGTACTGGCTGACGATGAGCGCCGAGCGGTCGGTGCAACTGTCGAGCACCACCAGGACCTCCACCGGTTCACCGGCCAGCATCGGATGCTCGGCGGCGCGCAAGGCGGCGAGCAGGCAGTCATCGAGCCACTCTTCTTCGTTGTGTGCCGGGATCAGGATGCCAATCATCGCAAACCCTCCAGTGCGGCCACCGAACGCGGTTCGCGACTCCAGACTTCCAGCAGAAAATCCGCTTCCTGATGCAGGACCAGTCGCGGCAGGTGCAACTGTTCGTGAATCAGGTCGTGAACCTGTCGTGCATTGAGCGGGCAGCCTTCGATGGGCGGGCGCCAGTGACAGGCCAGTAATTGACCGTCCGCCGCCAACGAATCGCTGATGCAACGGATGACTTCCGTCAGATCCTCCCGGTCAAGGTAGTAGCCGATTTCGCTGAATACGATCAGGTCGTATTTTTCCGCCGGCCAATCGCCAGGCAACCGACATTGACGGACGTCGGCGTGGTCGAACAGGCTCAGCCGGGTGCGCGCCAGATTGACCGCGGCGGCGCTGGTGTCGCAGCACAACAGCCGATCACAGCGTTCGGCCAGCGCGGCGCTCAGTTCGCCGTTGGCGCAACCGGGTTCGAAGATCGTCCGGTAATGCGGGCGGGGCAGTGCTGCCAGGGTCACGAGGCGTTTGCGCTGCTCATACCAGCGCTGGCGAAATCCCCAGGGATCGTTATTGCCCGCGAACAGGCCTTCGAAGTAGCGATCTTCGACACTCATAAGAAGACCACCTCGAAAGGTTGCAGCAGTCGATCAATGACGTAGGGCGCGAGCACCGGAGCCAGTCCTGCTTCGGGATCGCCTTCCAGCTGGCTGGCGAAGGCGTGCACCGCGTGACGCTTGCGTGCGATTTGCTCCGGGCTGAGCAGAATCTTGCGCGCCCGCTCCCAGGGCACGAGGGCGTCTTCCGGGGTTGCCCAGTGCCAGGTCCAGACCGGCAGCTCATGGCAAATCGCGCCCACGCGCCGAGCCGCTTCGACGCTGGCGCGGCCTACGGCTTCGTGGTCGCTGTGGCCGTCTTCGCGCCAGGTGGTGAAGATCACGTCATCGGCTTGCAGGTAGCGGGTCAGGTAGTCACACAACATCGACTCGCGCGCGGCGACCCGGGTGTCGGGGAAGCCGCCGCGCAGCCACTGCAACTGGTGCATGGGCAGTCCGAGGCGGCGCAGGGCTTCGGCGGATTCCTGCGGGCGCACGACGCTCAGGCGCTCCACCGGCCAGCGCTCCGAGCCCGGATGACTGGCGCTGCCATCGGTGACCGAAATCAATTGCAGGGTGCGTCCCGCCGCTGCGAGCCCTTGCAACAGTCCGCCGCAACCGAGCACCTCGTCGTCCGGATGCGGCGCGATCACCACCGCCCGCGATCCCGGTGGTACCAAGTCGAGAATGTCGACACTGTCTACCGCTGCCAGATGGCGTGAGCCCTGCCATTCGTGCAGGGAGGTTCCTTCGCCGACGATCGGATTGCGCTTCATAGGGCCCAACCCTCGCGCGGTTGCTGTGCAATCAGTTGGCCCAGTGCCGCCAGATCACGTTCGGCGTGGCTCTGACGCAGATACACCGGCAAATCGGCCATCAGCCGGGCGAAGTGCGGATCCTTGCAGAACGGCCCGGCCCCAAGTGCCCGACCGGTCTCGCGGATTACCTGTTCGGCGGCATCCTCGACCACGGCGCGAACACGGCGGGCCAGCAACTCGGCGTTGCCGTGGGGATCGCTGTCGATGTCCAGAGCACTGACGCGCAGCGCTTGAGCTGCGCCGTGCAAGGCGCTGTCGACGGCGCCGAGACTGGCCAGCGCGTGGGGCTCTTCACGCCGCGCACAGTGCAGGTGCAAGCGTTCGCCGATCTCCCTGGCGGCGCCGTACCAGCACGCGGCGATTCCGATCCCGCCCTGCCAGAATCCCGGCCGTTGCAGGTAGTCGCCAGGCTCACCGATCGCCTGAGCCTCGACCTCGTCAAACAGCACCTCGACACTGCCGGTGGCCGCCATGCCGACCGCTTGCCAGCCCTGATCGGTGACGGTGACGCCCGGTTGATCGAGCGCCACTGCGACCAGTTGCTGACGATCCTCCTCATCCCATGCCGTCAGCAGGGCGTGGCTGAGCACCGCCGCCCCGGAACACCAGGCCTTGCGCCCATCCAGCTGCACCATATGTCCCGAACGGCTGACCCGAACCCGCGCCTGCGGTGGTTCGGCCGCCCACATGCCCCACGTACTGCCGGGCGTCGGCGAGCCACCGAGTTGCTCGATGATCGCCAAGGCATCGGTATGGCCTTCGTAGAGTTTGCACAGCCCCAGATCATGCCCGCCGACCTCGGACAGCCGTTGCCAGCGCTCCAGCGTACGACCGCTGCCGGGCAACGGCAGGCGATCGAGGCCGGCTTCGACCATTTGCCGCAAACACAGACCAAGAGCAGCCGTGTCGCGGTAGTCCCTGGCATGCCGTGAGAGATAGGCGGACAAGTCCATGTCAGTCCTCTTCTTCACGTTGCAGTTCAAACAGCAGCAGCGAGCGTCCGGTGACCGAGTACTCATGACCGAACTCGAAACGCTCCTGGCCACGGATCGCTGGCTGGTTGGTATCGATCATGCACGTCCAGAAACTGCCCTCGGGTACTTCCGGCAAGGTGAAGTTGACGATGTCGTGATGGGCGTTGACTACCAGCAGCAGCGTGGCGTCGCCACCCTTGCGGCGAATCCCGGTTTCCTGGGCACGACCGTCGAGCAGCATGCCCATGCAGCGGTTCTGCGCATCATGCCAGTGCTCGGTGGTCATTTCGGTGGCGTCCGGCGCAAGCCAGGTCACGTCCTTGACGCCGATGTCTTCGTTGTATTCGCCGACCAGGAAACGCCCGCGGCGCAGGATCGGATACGCCAGGCGCAACTTGATCAGGCGTTTGACGAATTTCAGCAGCGCCTTGCCGTCCTCGCTCAGGTCCCAGTTGACCCAGCCGATTTCGCTGTCCTGGCAGTAGGCATTGTTGTTGCCGTCCTGGGTGCGGGCGAATTCGTCGCCGGCCACGATCATCGGTGTGCCCTGTGACAACAGCAGGGTGGCGAAGAAGTTGCGCATCTGCCGGTGGCGTAGCGCGTTGATTTCCGGGTCGTCGGTGGGCCCTTCGACGCCGTGGTTCCAGGACAGGTTGTTGTTGCTGCCGTCCTGATTGTTTTCGTCGTTGGCCTCGTTGTGCTTGTCGTTGTAGGACACCAGGTCGTTGAGGGTAAAGCCGTCATGAGCAGTGACGAAATTCACCGACGAATAAGGCCGGCGACCGCGCTGGTTGAACATTTCTCCGGACGCGGTCATGCGGCTGGCGAAGTCGGCGAGCTGGCCGTCGTCGCCTTTCCAGAACGCGCGCACCGTGTCGCGGAACTTGTCGTTCCACTCGACCCAGCCCGGCGGGAACTTGCCCACCTGATAGCCGCCGGGACCACAGTCCCAAGGCTCGGCGATCATTTTCACCTGGCGCAGGACCGGGTCCTGGCGGCAGGCCACGAGGAAGCTGTGGCGTTCATCGAAACCGTCGTGATAACGGCCGAGGATGGTCGCCAGATCGAAACGGAAACCGTCGACGTGCATTTCGCTGGCCCAGTAGCGCAGCGAGTCGGTGACCATCTGCAGCACACACGGATGGCTCAGGTCGAGGGTGTTGCCGGTGCCGGAATCGTTGATGTAGAAGCGCTTGTCGTCCGGCATCAAGCGGTAGTACGAGGCGTTGTCGATCCCGCGCATCGACAGGGTCGGGCCTTGCTCGTTGCCTTCGGCGGTGTGGTTGTAGACCACGTCGAGAATCACTTCGAGATTGGCGTCGTGCAGGTGCGCGACCATCTCCTTGAACTCGGCGATCTTGCCGCTGGCCAGATAGCGCGGATCCGGGGCGAAGAACGCGATGCTGTTGTAGCCCCAGTAATTGGTCATGCCTTTGTGCAGCAGGTGCTGGTCGTTGACGAAAGCGTGGATCGGCAACAGTTCGAC
The DNA here is from genome assembly GCF_001594225.2 of Pseudomonas glycinae. GTDB lineage: Bacteria > Pseudomonadota > Gammaproteobacteria > Pseudomonadales > Pseudomonadaceae > Aquipseudomonas > Aquipseudomonas glycinae. The sequence goes on along the minus strand of NZ_CP014205.2, from coordinate 1,810,763 downwards.
GGTCGACACACCCAGTTTGCGGATGTGTTCAAGCACATCGTCGACCATCAGCCCGGCAAACGTGCCACGCACATTTTCCGGCACCGAAGGGTGGCGCATGCTGATGCCGCGCACATGGGTCTCGTAAATGATGGTCTTGTCCCACGGCACGCTGACGCGGTGGTCGTGGCCCCAGGTGTGGGCCGGGTCGATGACCTTGCACTTGGGAACGAAAGGCGCGCTGTCGCGCTCGTCGAAGCTGAGATCGGCGTCCGGATGGCCGATGGTGTAGCCGAACAGCGCCTCGGACCATTTCAACTCGCCCACTAACTGCTTGGCGTAGGGGTCGATCAGCAACTTGTTGTGATTGAAGCGGTGGCCGTTGGCCGGGTCGTACGGGCCATAGACCCGGTAGCCGTAGATCAGGCCCGGATGTGCATCGGGCAGATAGCCGTGGTAGATCTCATCGGTGTATTCCGGCAGTTCGATGCGTTCGAGTTCAACTTCGCCGGCATCGTCGAAAATGCACAGTTCAACGCGGGTGGCGTTGGCGGAAAACAGCGCAAAGTTCACCCCCAGACCATCCCAGGTCGCGCCGAGCGGGAAGGGCAGGCCTTCACGGATGCGCGAGGGTTCGGCGTGCGCGGCGGGCTCGGCTTTCTTTGGACGGGTCATAGGTGCTCCTGCAAAAAATCGGGGGGTAGATGTTTTTCGAGGACGAGTAAGCCCTCGGTGGCGAGCGAACCCGCCACACGGTTATTCAAATCAATGGTTCGGGGAGCGTCAGACCGCAGGCGGCTTGCGCGGCGCGCGGGGCTTTTTCTCGGCGGCTTTTTCGCCCGGGGGAATCACTTTGGCGGCACCGGCAGGCTTGGCCTTGGCCGTCGTGGCCTTGGGTTTGGCGGCAGTTGCCTTGCCCTCGACAGCTTTGCTGGTGGTGGTCTTGCCGGCGGTTTTACTGCCGGCAGCCTTCGGCGATTTTTTCGGCGCCAATGCCTCGGCTTCGGCCAGTTTGCGCGCCATCTCCCAGTGGCGGGCGTCCTGGCCCTCGGGTTTACCTTCCGATTCCCAGATCTGATAGGCGAATTCGCGGATGCGTTTATCGTCGGTACTCATCGCAATGCTCCTGAACTGAACTCATGCTGCTAGACGTGTTGGATAAGCAGATTGACCGGGAAATCCCCCAGCGCGGCGCTGACCTGCAGCTCCCTGTTTTTTGTGACTGCGGTGCTCGAAAAAAGTCCCTTCAGATTTTCGTTAGAGGCGTCGAACGGTAAAACCACCCGTGTATCGCCCCAGCGCAGCGCATCAACCATCGGCACAGCACTGTTTTCCAACAATGTTGCGCAACGGATCGGCACGATCACGATGATCCGTCGCTCCCCATGCTCGCGGGCAAACGCGAGCACGTTGTGCGCCTGGCTGCCCAGTACCTCGAGGGCCTGGTACGAACCACGGCGAAACAACTCGGTGTCGTCGGCGCGCAGGCGCAGCACCTCGGCGATCAATGCTTGCTTGATTCGCCCGTCGCGCCAGTTCTCCAACAGTTCCTGAACCGGCCCTGGTGCTTCCAGCGCCTGCTGCCTGGCGGCATAGTCGACTGGCCGCCGGTTGTCCGGATCGACCAGGCTGAAATCCCAGAACTCGTTGCCCTGATACAGATCCGGCACCCCCGGCACGGTCATGCGCAGCAAGGTTTGCGCCAGACCGTTGAGGGCGCCGGCCGCCGCGATGCTGTTGACGGTCTTGGCCAGCGCCCCGCGCAGCAGTTCTCCTTCGGGAGCCAGCAGCAATTGTTCGGTGAACGCTTGAGCGGCGTTTTCGTAAGCCTCGTTCGGCGCACTCCAGCTGCTTTGCAGCTTGGCTTCGCGCAGGGCTTTCTGCTGCCACTGCCAGACACGCTTGGCGTAATCGGCAAACCCGGCCTGATCGTCGTCATGCAAGTCCAGCGGCCAGCTGCCGAGCAGCGCCTGATAGAGGATCAATTCGTCCGCCGACGACGGCAACTGATCGTCATGGCGCAGCGGCCGGGCGAGGGCGCGCCACAGCTCGATCTGCTCGACGTACCAGTGGCTGCGTTCGCTGAGTACGGCCAGTCGCGCGCGGGTGTCTTCGCCGCGTTTGTGGTCGTGGGTGGCGGTGGCCAGCAGGTTGTCCGGGAAGCTCGCCAGACGTTGCTGGTTCACCGCGTGAAAGTCGCTGACCGGCGCACTGAACTGCTCGGTGTTGTAACCGACGTCATTGCGCGACAGCAGCACCGCCGAGCGATACAGCGCGGTGTCTTCCACCGCTTTGGCGGCGGCCGGGGAAGTGAGCTGCTGAAAGCGCACGCAGGCGTGCTTCAGAATCTTGCGCGAGCGACCACGAGGTTTGCGCCGCCATGGCTGGCCGCCAAGCCAACCGGCTACGGAGTCCAGTACTGGCCAATCGGCTTCGCTCAATGTCTGCCGCGCACCGTCCATGGCCTGCTGGAAAAACACCTCGTCGCGCGCCGAGCGGCCCATCGGGGTGATGTAGGTGCGATAGACCGGGAAGTGCACGATCAACGCCTGCAACACACGGCGGATTGAGCCGAGCGTGAGGTCGCGGGTCATCAGGTCGTCGCGCGCCACTTGCAGCAGGGCCTGAGCAACGCTTTCGCAATCGCTGGCCAGCGAACCGTTGAGGATCTGCTGGCGCGCCAGTTGCGCTTCTTCGATGAACGCGGCCGAGCGCTCGGTGCGGCGTTGCCACAAGTCGCCGAGCACATGTTCACCGTCCGGGTCGTGTTGCAACAGCGACAACTGGTTCATGAATTCATAACCGGTGCTGCCGTCCACGGACCAGTCGGTGGGCAGGGTTTCGCCGTCGCCGAGAATCTTCTCGACGTAAATCGGCAAGTGCCGGCCCGGCGCCAGATGGTCAAGACGACGGCGCAGCTTGCGGCAGTAGCCGCGCGGGTCGGCGAGGCCGTCAATGTGGTCGATGCGCAGGCCGTCAATCAGGCCTTCGCCGATCAACTGGAAGATCTTGCCGTGGGTGGCCTCGAACACTGCCGGACGCTCGACCCTTAAACCGCCGAGTTCGTTGATGTCGAAGAAGCGCCGCCAGTTGATGTCATCCGCCGCCGTGCGCCAGCTCGCCAGGCGATAGCTTTGCCGTTCCAGCAATTGGTGCAGGCGCTGAAAACCTTCTCCGGTCTTCGAATCGTAGTGCGTCAGGTTGCGCTCAATGGCTTGCAGAATGTGCGGGTCGCTGGCCAGTTGCTGGAGTTCTTCCTTGAGCGGCAGGGCCAGCGCGCGGGCGTCGGTCTGATAGCTCAGCGTACTGAAACGGTCGGCGAGCGCATTGAGCGTATCGTTCGGGGCGTCATTGGATCTGAGCAGTTCGCCGTAATCAGTAGGGCAGATCGGGAAGTGATGCTCGTAATGCTCGACATGGAAAGTGCCGCTCTCGGCATTGAACAGCAGCGGCAGAGTCGCGTCCTGCAATGCGACACCGTAGTCGCTGCCGAGAAACGGCAGCAGCAACTGGCCTTCCATCAGCGGGTCGGGCGAGTGCCACTGAATGTCGAAGAACTCGCCGTAGGGGCTCAGTCGGCCCCATTCCAGCAAGTCGAGCCACCACGGGTTGTCACCGCCACCGACCGCCATGTGATTGGAGACGATGTCGAGGATCAGCCCCATGCCGTGCTCGCGCAGGCTGGCGACCAGACGACGCAAGGCTGGTTCGCCGCCGAGTTCCGGATTGACCCGGGTCGGATCGACCACGTCGTAGCCATGCATGGAGCCGGCGCGCGCGGCCAGCAGCGGCGAGGCATAAATGTGGCTGATGCCGAGTCGAGAGAAATACGGCACCAGCGGCACCGCCTGATCAAGGGTGAAGCCTCGGTGAAATTGCAGGCGAACCGTGGCGCGCAGGGTCTGGATAGGCAATGCACTCATTGGTCACGCTCGGCTGCCTGAAGGCGGGCACACGCCAATAGTTCCAGGCGTCTTGCGGCGTCGACACCGTCGAGCAGCGTCTCACTGGTGGCCGGCAAGCGGCGCGACCAGTTGGGGTGGGTGTCGATGGTGCCGGGCAGGTTGGCCTGCTCGTCAAGCCCCAGCGCATCTTCCAACGGCAGCAGCACCAGCGGCGCACGGGTGTGGCCGAGGAAACGCACCGCGGCGTCGACCACCTGATCGGCCTCGTGGGATTCCTCGCGAAAGTTTTGCGGGTCCTGGCTCAGGGCATTGCGCAGGCCTTCACGCTCCCGTTCGCGGTAACGGCGCCAGTCGATTTCGCCGTTGGCGTCGATCAGTCCCAGTCGCGCATTCCAGTCGATGTCGCGGCCGTGCCACCAGCCGTTGAGGGTCGGCAGATCGTGGGTGCTGGTGGTGGCCAGGGCGTTGTCCGGCCAGTCGAGGATCGGTTTGAAATGGGTGTTGTCCTGCTCGAACAACAGCACGCGCATGCCAAGCATGGCGCGGGCGATGAGTTTTTCCCGCAGGCCATCGGGCACGGTGCCGAGGTCTTCGCCAAGCACGATCGCTTGATGACGATGGGATTCGAGGGTCAGCAGACGCAGCAGGTCATCCACCGGGTAATACAGGTAGGCGCCGTCCGCCGGGACCGCGCCGTTGGGAATCACCCACAGCCGTTGCAGGCCCATGACATGGTCGATGCGCAGCCCGCCGGCGTGGGCGAAGTTGGCGCGCAGCATGTCGATGAACGCACGAAAGCCGTTGCGCACCAGACCTTCCGGGGAAAACGCGGAAATGCCCCAGCCCTGGCCTGAGCGATTGAGGATGTCCGGCGGCGCGCCGACGGTCAGCGAGGCGAGCAACTCGTCCTGAAAACTCCAGGCCTGGCTGCCGGCACCGTCGGCACCCACCGCCAGGTCGGCGATCAGGCCGATACCCATGCCGGCGCTGCGGGCGGCGGTCTGGGCGCGCTCCAGGCAGCGGTGGATCAACCATTGGCAGAACGCGAAGTAGCTGATGCGCTCGGCGTATTCCTCGGCAAATGCGCCGAGGGCAGCGCCGCGCGGGTCGTGCCAGTGCTCCGGCCATTGGCGCCAGTCGAGGCTCTCGCCACGGGCCGCGCGCATTTCCTGGATGGCTTCGAAGCGGCAGTGGTTTTCCAGCGCTTCGCCGCCGGCATCACGAAAGCTGGAGAAGTCGGCGTGCAACGGGTGTTCGCCGCTTATGAAGCCGTCGTACAAGGCTTGCAGCAGTTTCAGTTTGGCGTCGGCCGCTTTCGGCCAGTCGATCAGTTTCAGGTTTTCCAGTTGCTCGAACTGCTCGGTCAGCCCGGCCGCGTCAATCGCATCGCGCAGCGCGCGCTCGCCGAGGATCGCGCCCGGTGCGGCGTACAGCGGGTTGAGAAACAGCCGACTGGACGGCGAGTAAGGGCTGTAGCGCCCGGTGTCGGCGCTGAACATCGCGTGCAGCGGGCTGATCGCCAAGGCATCGGCGCCACGTTCACCGGCCACCCGGGCCAGTTCTTCCAGGGCCTGGGTGTCGCCGAAACCGCCATCGCCGGCGCGGCGCAGTCCATAAAGCTGCACGCTCAGGCCCCACGCGCGCGGGATCGGGCTGTCCACGGCATCACCTACGCTGAAGCAGCGTTCCGGTGCCACGGCCAGGGTGAATTGCTGATCGGCGATGTGCACTTGCTGATAGCCGACCGGTATCTCGCCGGGCAATACGGACTCGGCATCCAGCTTGAGACTCAGGCGCGAGCCGTCTTCCAGGTGAATTTCGCAAGGGGTCTCGGGTTCGAAATAGCGAGCCAGATCCACGCCCACGCCGACATCGGCAGTGAGCAGCGGGGGCAGCTGGCGATTTTCCTGTACCTGTTGCAGTTCGAGCAGGCTGGCGTCGATTTCCTGAGCCGTTCCGGCCGGGTGACCGAGGCCGATCAGCACATTGCGCAGCACCGCCGGGGCGACTTTTTGCGCTCGCCCGTTGGCGTCGATCCAGTCGACGGCAAGGCCGGCTCGGCTGGCGAGAATTTCCAGTTGCGCATCACTCATAGGCGCTCTCCATCCAAGGGGGGCAAAGGGGTTGCGGCCGTGAGGCTGACGAGCGCGCAATACGGGGGCAGTTGCCCCTCATCCAACAGGCCTGTGTCGGGTGGCTGGCGAAACAGCCACACCGACTCGGTCTGTGGAAGGTTGACCACTGGCGTATCGCTGAGGTTCAGGTCGATTCGCAGCTCGCTGCCATCGCCCAGGCGCCAGCGTGCGCTGACGGCGCCAGGCCCCAGCACTTGGGCGCCGAGGGCTTGAGTGCCGGACAGGTTGGGAATGATGTATTGATGGCGCAGTTGCAGAAGCTGGCGATACAACGCCAGCGTCGCCTGTTGCCGAGGCGTGCCGTTACCCGTCAGGCGCGGTTGTGAGGCGTGAAAGGTCTGCTCGGCGTTGGGGTCGGGAATCTGTTCACGCTTGTGCGGATCCGAGAAGGCACTGAATGCCGCGAACTCATTACGCCGACCTTGGCGCACCAGTTTCGCCAGTTCGCCATGGTGGCTGGTGAAGAACAGAAATGGCTGTTGGGCCGCGTATTCATCGCCCATGAACATCAGGGGAATCATCGGCGACAGCAGCAACAACGCTGTCGCAGCATCCACCGCGCGCGGCTCGGCCAATTGATGCAGGCGCTCGCCGAAGGCGCGATTGCCGATCTGGTCGTGATTTTGCAGGAACAACACGAAAGCAGTGGATGGCAGATGCTCGCTTGGCTCGCCACGGGGTTCGCCGTGGCGCGTGATATGACCCTGAAACACGAAACCCTGGCTCAGGCAGCGGGCCAGTTGTTCGGTGGGTTGCAGTGCATAGTCCGCGTAGTAGGCGTCGGTTTCACCGGTCAGTAATACATGCAGGGCGTTGTGGCCATCGTCGTTCCACTGCGCGTCGTAATTTTCCTCAAGCAGGCTGGACTGGTTGAGTTCGTTTTCGATGGTCAGCCACACATGCCGGGACGGGTCGATCTGCTGACGTATGCGACGTGCGAGTTCCGGCAAAAAGTCGGGGCTTTCGATGGCATGCACCGCATCCAGGCGCAAGCCGTCGAAACGGTATTCCAGCAGCCACATCAAGGCGTTTTCGACGAAGAAGTCCCGCACTTCCCGACGGCGAAAATCGATGGCCGCGCCCCATGGGGTGTGCTTGTCTTCGCGAAAAAAGCCTTTGGCGTAGCGATGCAGGTAATTGCCGTCGGGGCCGAAGTGGTTGTAGACCACGTCGAGGATCACCGCCAGGCCATAACCGTGGGCGCTGTCGATCAAATGTTTGAGTTGTTCAGGTGTGCCATAACTGGCTTGTGGCGCGTAATGCAACACGCCGTCGTAGCCCCAATTGCGATCGCCGGGAAACTGCGCGATCGGCATCAGTTCAATGGCGGTGATGCCGAGCTCCGCGAGGCGTGAGAGATGCTGCTCGACTTCGGCAAATCCGCCGAGCGCGCCGACATGCAGTTCATAAATGACCGCTTCATTCCAGGGGCGCCCTTGCCACGTGGTGTTGCGCCAGGAATAACGGTGCGGATCGACCACCACGCTGTGGCGGTCGAGATCACCGTCCTGCGCCCTGGAGGCCGGGTCGGGGACCTCCAGTTCGCCATCGATGTTGAAACGGTAGCGGCTGCCGGCAGGGCAGCGGGTCTTGATGACAAACCAGCCCTCGCCCTGGGGCAGCATGGGCAGGGACTGGCCGTTGTCCAGCTCGACGCTGACGTAAAATGCATCCGGCGCCCACAGCGCGAATTGGGTGTGCTCGGCATCCAGCATGATCGCGCCGTGGGGCCAGCTTTCAGGTGTCCGTGACGGCATCGTTGAAAACCTCCCTGGTTATTTGTGGTGCGTTTTACCCAGCGCCTTGGCCACCAGTCGTTCGTAGAGTTCGGCGTAAGGTTCGACTGCCTTGCACCAGTTGAAGGGTGCGGCCATCGCCCGGCAACGCATGGCGTTGAGCAGTTCGGGAAAGGCAAACACCTTGAACGCTCGGCTCAGGGCCTCGCGGTAGCTGTCGGCGGTGGATTCATTGAACAGGAAACCGGTAACACCGTTTTCGATGGTGTCGGCCAGCCCGCCGGTGTTGCGCGCCACCGGCAGCGAGCCGAAACGCTGGGCGTACATCTGGCTCAGACCGCACGGTTCATAACGCGATGGCATCAGCAGGAAATCGCTGCCGGCGAACATGCGTCGGGCGTCGGTTTCATTGAAGCCGATGCGCACGCCGATCTGGCCGGGGAAGCGCAGCGCCAGTTCACGCATGGCCTGTTCTTCTTCAGGCTCGCCACGGCCGATGATCGCGATCTGGCCACCGTTCTGCACGATGTATTCCGACACCGCTTCGGTCAGGTCCAGGCCTTTTTGATAGACCAGTCGCGAGACCACTGCAAACAGAGGACCTTCGGACTCGTTCAGGCCGAACAATTCGCGCACGTGGGCGGCGTTGATGGCCTTGCCTTCCCAGTCGCCGATGGCAAATGGCGCGAACAGGTGCGGGTCGGTGGCAGCGTCCCAGCTCTCATCGATGCCGTTGGGAATGCCGCTGAGCAAGCCTTGCTGGGTCTTGGCGGCGAGAAAACCGTCGAGACCGCAGCCGAAATCCGGGGTAGTGATTTCCTGCGCGTAAGTGGCACTGACCGTGGTGATGTGGCTCGAATAAGCCATGCCGGCCTTGAGGAACGACATCTTGCCGTAGAACTCCATGCCTTCCTGTTGCAGGGCATGGGCGGGAATCCCGAGCTCCGGGCAAGAGCCGAGGCTGGTCACGCCTTGATAGGCCAGGTTATGAATGGTGAACAGGGTCGGCGTGCGTTGCCCGCGCCAGTGCATGTAGGCAGGCGCGAGACCGGCCGGCCAGTCGTGGGCATGCACCAGATCCGGGCACCAGTGGATTTGCGCGAGGTTGGCGGCGATATCGGCGGCGGCCAGACCCAGACGGGCGAAACGGATATGGTTGTCCGGCCAGTCGCGACCATTGTTGGCGCCGTACGGGCCACCGTCACGGGCGTACAGTTCAGGGCAGATCAACACATAAATGACCAGACCGTCGGGCATGTCCATGCGCCCGATCTTGCAGGGCGGCAGCGCGGCGTGGCCACCCAGTTCGCCGATGATGTGGATCGGATTCTCGCTGTTCATGACTTGCGGGTAACCCGGGATCAACACCCGGACGTCGTGCAGATGCGCCATTGCACGGGGCAGGGCGGCAGAAACGTCTCCCAGACCGCCGGTCTTTACCAGGTCGGCGATTTCCGAGGTCACGAACAATACTTTTTTCTTGTTGGGGTTCTGACTGGCTATCGGCGTCAGTGTCTTGGTGATCGGGACGCTGATCGATCGGCTGCCGGGAACGCTTAAAGTGCTCGATTCACCCATCGGCTGATGAGCCCGTTCTCCCTGAATTTCCAATGCCGCACTGATCATATGAATCTCCCGTCTTTTTGATCTGATTCTTGTCTTGAACATGCGATGTCCATGGCCAGGTCCTGTGGCCGGGCGCAAACACGCCACGCATCGGTGAGCAAACACTACCCGACACGTGCAAGCAGAATGGGTGAGGTGGCCATTGCAAGACTTGAACCAGTCGCTTTGGCCCTGCCTATCAGATGACCCGCCGCGATCTGCAAAAGTTTCGACGAATTTTTGACTTTGTGACCGGCCGGTTTTACCCCGCGAAATCCAGTCTAGGCCAGATCCTAGAGCGGGCCAGGGCGATCGGATGAATTGTTCGACAATCTGTTGCAGGCTCACGAAATCCGTGGCTTCGGGAGGGGGTGCGCCCCGACGAAGTGCATGTCAGGCGACGTCGATGATGCAAAATGGTGACCGGGCGGTCACGATTTCGGGCGCCGGAAACGTGCGAATGCACTGTTGCGGTGCGGACACTTGTGTTGGCAGGTGGTCAGCGGGTGCTGCCTCGCGGGCAGGAATTGCCCGCGAAGGTGAGCAGGCTCAGTTGAGCAGGCGCACGGGTTCTCCGGTTGACCAGGCCTGAATGTCTTCGATCATCTGCGAAAAGAACAGCTCATAGTTCTGGCGGCTGACATACCCGACATGGGGCGTGGCCAGCACGTTGTCGAGGGTGCGAAACGGGTGCAGTGCCGGCAGCGGTTCCTGATCGAACACGTCGAGGGCCGCACCGCTGATGCGCTGTTTCTGCAAGGCCTTGATCAGCGCCGCTTCATCGACAATCGGCCCGCGCGCCGTGTTGACCAGCAGGGCGGTCGGCTTCATCCAGTCCAGCGCCTGCGCATCGACCAGACCCCGGCTGCGATCGCTGAGCACCAGGTGCACCGACAGTACGTCAGCCTGTTCGAACAACTGCTGCTTGCTGACATAGGTGACACCGGCCTGTTCAGCGCGCTCGGCGGTGAGGTTTTCGCTCCAGGCGATCACACGCATGCCGAACACCTGACCGAACTGCGCCACCCGCTGGCCGATACTACCGAGCCCGAGAATGCCGAGGGTCTTGCCGTGCAGGTCGCCACCGAGGCCTTGCTGCCACTGACCGGCGCGCAGAGCGTTGGCCTCGTTCACCAGATTGCGGGTGGCAGCCATGATCAGCGCCCAGGTCAGTTCCGGCGCCGCGTGCTTGTAGCTGTCGGTGCCGCAGACCTTGATCCCGAGACGGGCGGCGGCCGGCATATCCAGCGCCGCGTTGCGCATGCCGCCGGTGACCAGCAGCTTCAGGTTCGGCAAGCGTTTGAGCAGGTCTTCATCGAAGCGCGTGCGTTCGCGCATCACGCAGATCACCTCGAACCGGCCCAGACGCTCGGCCAGCGTGGCGTTGTCCGCCGGGTACTCATGGACGAAGGTGACTTCGCCGAGACTGTCGAGCATCGACCAGTCAACTACGCCCCGCGCGACGTCCTGCCAGTCATCGATCACCGCAATCTGCACCGCCATCAGCGTTACCTCTTCAACGAACGGGATTGGTTTTGTCCAGCCAGCCGAGCAGTGCCTCGTGGAATTTCGCCGGCTCTTCCATCTGCGGGGCGTGGCCCATGCCGGGGAATTCCACCAGCGTGGACTGAGGAATCAGTTTCGCTACCTGCTTGCCCAGCACGTCGTAGTTACCGATTTTAGCCTTCACTTCGGGCGGCGCGATGTCCTTGCCGATGGCGGTGGTGTCGGAGGTGCCGATCAGCAGCAGGGTCGGCATCTTCAGGTCCTTGAACTCGTAGTACACCGGCTGGGTGAAGATCATGTCGTAGATCAGCGCCGAGTTCCATGCGACCTGAGTCTTGCCCGGGCCGTTGCTCAGGCCGGCGAGCATGTCCACCCAACGGTCGAATTCGGGTTTCCAGCGACCGTCGTAATAGGTCGTGCGTTCATAGTCGCGGATGCCCTGCGCGGTGACTTTCAGTTCGCGCTGATACCACTGATCGACGCTGCGATACGGCACGCCGAGGGCTTTCCAGTCTTCCAGACCGATCGGATTGACCAGCGCCAGTTGCTCGACCTGATCCGGATATTGCAGCGCATAACGGGTGGCGAGCATACCGCCCGTGGAGTGGCCGAGCAGGGTGGCTTTCTGGATGCCCAGCGCCTTGAGCAGCTGCTGAGTGTTGGCTGCCAGTTGCTGGAAGGTGTACTGGTAATGATCGGGTTTGCTGGAGGTACAGAAACCGATCTGATCCGGGGCAACCACCCGGTAACCGGCTTCGCTCAGGGCCTTGATCGAACTGTCCCAGGTCGCGCCGCAAAAATTCTTGCCGTGCATCAGCACCACGGTGCGCCCGTTGGCCTTGCCGTAGGCGGCGACGTCCATGTAACCCATCTGCAGCGACTTGCCCTGGGACTGAAAGGCAAAGTGCTTGAGGGTGTAGGGATAATCGAAACCTTGCAGTTCCGGGCCGTATTGCGGCCCTTCGGCGTGAGCAAGCAGGGGCAGGGCGGCGGTCAGCAACAGGCCGGGTAGCCAGCGGGTCAGCGACACAGACATAGGACAACTCCACAAGAAATCGGCCGATGCTGGAACGGCCGGATTAGGTCGACGTTAAACACAGGCAATCCCCGGGCCCGATCGTTCAACCGAGCCAGCCCAGGGTGAGCATCGCCAGCACCCCGTAGCGGGCGCCTTTGGCGAGAGTGACGATCAACAGGAATCGCCCGAGAGGTTCGCGCATGACCCCGGCGATCAACGTCAGCGGATCGCCGATCACCGGCAACCAACTGAGCAGCAGCGACCAGTGACCGTAACGCTGATAGTGAGCACGGGCGCGCTCCATATGCCTGGGGCTGACCGGAAACCAGCGCCGATCCTGAAATCGTTCCAGACGGCGCCCCAGCCACCAGTTCACCAGCGAACCGAGGACATTGCCCAGCGTCGCCACGGCCAGCAGGCCCCAAAGCCAGTAACGATCGCTGACCAGCAGCCCGACCAGCACGGCTTCCGATTGCAGCGGCAACAGGGTCGCCGCACCAAACGCGGCCATGAACAGCCCGAGATAACCCGCCGTCATCAATGGGCCGGGTAATCCGCCACCACCACGTCGGCGCCGTCTTTCTTCAGGCCGATCACTTGATAGGCGTCGCTCATGCCGTCCATTTCCATGCCCGGCGAGCCCATCGGCATGCCCGGCGCGGCGACGCCCAGCAGGTCGTCACGCTTGCTCAGGGCCAGCACCTGTTCCGCCGGAACATGGCCTTCGACGAATTTGCCGTTGATGATCGCGGTGTGGCAGGACGCCAGACGCGGCGGCACGCCGTGCTGCTGCTTGAAGCTGCTCATGTCGCTTTCGACGTGGTCTTCGACCTTGAAGCCATTGGCTTCCAGATGGCTGATCCACTTTTTGCAGCAGCCACAGTTGGCGTCGCGGTGGACTTCGATCGGGATAAGGTCGGCGGCTTGCGCCAGGGAGGAAATGAACAGCGCGCTCAGGGCGGCCAGACGCAGATGGTTTCGCATGGATGGCTCTCGGCTCAGAGGAAGAACGGTCAAAAAGGAAGGCATTTTGACCGGTTTTTCCTGCCTGGCATCAACGGAGTGTTTCCAAGTGATACGAGGCAGGCCTGCCAACATGATCGTAGATCAAAGCTGACAGGCCACTGAGCGCAAGATGACAAAACGGTCAGCGAACCTTGAAGCGGCCCATGATCGCGCTCACCCGGCTATTGGCTTCCAGCAACTGGCGGGTGTTGAGTTCGCTGGCCTGGCCGCTTTCCACCAGTTCATCGACCATGTGGCGGATCTGCACCATGCTGCGGTTGATCTCTTCGGTGACCGCGCTTTGCTGTTCCGCGGCGGTGGCGATCTGGGTGCTGAGGCTGTTGATGTGGCTGACCGCACCGGCCATTTCGTCCAGCCCGCTGTTGACCCGGGTGGTGGCATCGGCGGCCGACTGGCAACTGGCCTGGGTGTTTTCCATGGCGCTGACCGACGAACTGACGCCTTGGGTCAGACGGCTCAACATCTCGTTGATTTCCGAGGTGCTGGCCTGGGTGCGGGCGGCGAGGGCACGCACTTCGTCCGCCACCACGGCAAAACCGCGACCCTGTTCACCGGCCCGCGCTGCTTCGATGGCGGCATTGAGTGCCAGCAGGTTGGTCTGGCCGGCAATGGCGCCGATCACGCCGAGGATTTCGGTGATGCGCTGGGCATCCTGCTGCATGCTTTCGACCTTGTGGGTGGCGCTGGCCACTTCGTCGATCAACGCCACTACGCTGCCTGACGCTTCACCGACCACGATGCGGGAACGGTCGGCGTTTTCATTGGCGCGCTGGGTGAAGGCAGCGGTTTCGGCAGCATTTTGCGCGACGCTTTCGGCGGTCGAACTCATTTCGTTGATCGCGGTAACGGTCTGGTCGGTCTCCGACGCGTGGCGCGCCAGAATCTGGCTGGTGTGCGCCGAGGTGCGTTGCAGGCTGTCGAGGCTCGAGGCCATCGCGCCGGTGGCCTGGGTCACTTCGCCGATCATGTTCTGCAGGTAGGCGATAAAGGTGTTGACCGAGTGCCCGATGGCACCGAGTTCGTCTTCAGCACGAATGGTGATGCGCCGGGTCAGGTCGGCATCGCCGCTGGACAGCGAATCGATGTTGGCTTTCAGCGCTTTCATGCGCGAAACCAGTTGGCGGATTGCGTAGACCTGCAACAGTACCAGCAGGATCACCAGCGGAATCTGCAACAGGCTCAGGCTGCTGAGCACATCGTCACGCTGGGCGGTGAGCATTTTGGTTGGCAGGGCGGTGGCGAGGAACCACGGGGTGCCTTCGATCGGGCGCATGAAGAAGGTGCTGGCTTCACCGTGGTTGTCGAACTCGACGCGCTGCGCCTGATCGCGGTTTTGCAGCCCGGCCTTGACCTGGCTGGCGAAGGTCGAGCCACCGGCGAGTTCACTGATGTTCTTCAGCACAATCGGCCCGCTGATGCGCGAGCTGTTGCTGATGATCTTGCCGTCGGCCTCGACGATCAGCATTTCGGCGTTGAGGTCTTTTTCCTTGCGCGCCACCAGATCGTTGAAGAAGCCCAGGGTCACGTCGATGGTCGACACGCCCCAGGCGCTGCCGTTTTTCTGGATGGCCATGGCGCAGTTGGTGCGCGGCTCGGCGCTGGCATCATCTTTATAAGCAGCGGCCCAGGCGCATTGGCCGCGCGGGGTCTGCATGCCGCCCTTGTACCAGCTCTGGTCGTAATAGTTGGGCGCAGCGTCGCTGTTCCAGAAGGTGTTCACCGCCAGCTTGCCGGAGGCGTCGCGGTGCCAGAACGTACTGAACTTGTTGCGTCCGGCCTCACGCTGGCCGGGCAACGGCCAGATGCCGCCGCCGAATACTTTGAGCTCGCCGTATTGATCCACCAGCCCCGGCAATACGGTGTCGATGGCTGCGCTGTCGAGCAGCGGGATGGTCTGGGTGATGCTGCGCTGTTGCGCCTGAACCTTGTTCAATTCGCCCTGAATCTGTTCGGCCACTTCAGCAATGCGGTTGAGCACCACCTGTTCTTCGGTATGGCGCAGCTTGGGCGCGACCAACTGGCTGATGCCGACCACGGTCAGCACCGACAACAACAGAATGAACAGAACCAGAAACAGCGTGTAGCGAGCCTGAATGGTGCGGAATGCGGGCATGGAAACCGGTCCTTGAGCAGGGATTCTTATTGTGGGCAGGGAAAAAACAGCGCGGGTTTCCTAACGTATCGTCGCGACTTCGGGAAGCTTTAGGTACTTGCGTCCTAAAAGCTACAATCCCGACCGGTGGAACGTATCCGGCCTGATACATGAGAAGTAACTGTCCCGAACATTAGAGCGATAAACCCACTTTCATCACATTGTCATGAACGCTCTGGTCCCGTATTTCCGGAGCTGTTATCGGTTTGTATCGTGAATGTACAAAAATTGTAAAAAGGTGCAGAAATGAGTTGGAGCCATCAGGTTGCCGGCCGATACTCCGGGCAACTCAAAAGTCGTTCATCAAGGAATTTTTCATGTTTTCCTCGCAAGGAGCTTGCTCATGACTATCGGCTATACCGGTGCCTGGCAACCCAAGGCGGGTTTGCTGGTTCGAGACACAGGAAGCTCGAGCAAACCGGTTTCTCAAAGTGTCAAGGTCAAGCAGATGCTGGCCCAGGTTGGCAAGGACCCCAACGCAATCAGCATCGCGGAGATGGACAAGCAGGGGCTGCACAAGAACATCAAGGGTTTCGATCCCACCAATGTTTCGGCCAAACAATTGGGCAGCCTCAGTGCAATGCTGCGCAGCCGTGGCCTGATTTCCGAAGTCACGTCCATTACTCTGCTCAACGCCGGCGACAAGTTTGATCGCTTCGGCATTCAGAAGGATCCGGACGCCAAGTTCAATGCGCTGGAGTATTTCGCGACGCAACTGGATACCATCCAGACCAACAATCTCAAGGGCAACAAGTACGCCAATACGTTGATCCCCGAGTACAAGAAAGCCATTTATGTACTGCAGAACCTGCAGACCTACGGGCAGGGCGGCGAGCGCAAGCCTCCGACCGACGCTGGCGTCAGCGCCAAGGCGTGACCAGAAGGCCCGCACCGGTAACGGAGCGGGCCTTTTCGTTTATGGGCGGTTGCCGCAAATCTGAAAATCCGCAAGCGGGGCGATCCGTTGCTGCATGTCGTCATGCAGCCGCTGCATGTGCGGACAATGCAGTGTCAGTGATTTTGGCTGGAACCCTCTATGAAACAACGCCAGCCATCCCTCACCTTTGTCATCGGGCGCCAGTCCGCTGAACACGAAACCCGTCGTTGATAACCGGCGCCAGGCAGTGTCGAAACCCTGGGCCAGCCTGAGCCGGATCGATATCAGCCAATGGGTGGGCAGTTGCTGCAGCTGTTTGAGCAAGCTCTCATCCACTTCGCTGAAAACCCCGTCATATCGCCCCCAGCGCTGTTCCAGCTGCGCTGGAGCGCCGATCCACGGCGCCACGTTCAATTGCGTTCCGAACACGTCGCACAACTGCTGCATGAACTCACGGCATTCGTCTGGCCAGGTCAAGGCCGGCAGTGGCCGCTGAAAGCCGTCGACAGGGACGTAACCCAGCACGAGCGATTCGGTCAGCACGCCGCCAAAGGGTGACGGTGCGTGATCGGGCAACAAGCCGGTATTTTGAAAACCAAGGCGGGCGGCCATTTTTTGCGAATAGGGGTGATGGGTCACTTGCTTGATCGTGACACCCCGATAGCCAAGCGCCTGCGCATGCGTCAGCAAGCGCCGGCTCAGTTGCGTTGCAATGTTCTGGCCACGGTTCTGAGGATCCACCACGCTCAGCGCCAGTTCGGCGATGGATGATTGCTTGTCGAGAATCAACGTGGCGTGGCCCGCCACCTGATCGTTCGCCACCGCCACCAATGAGTGCCAGCGGCCGTCGGCATGGTTCTGGCTGATCATGCGGGGCAGGTAAACATGCGGCTGGGCGTAGTGGTCACCATAGATAGTTCTGAACAGGCGACTGACCGCCTGGGCGTCACTGGTGCGATATCCGCGCAGGGTGATCGTTTCCATCAGCAACGCTCCTGGCCGGAGCCGTTATAGATGCGCCGGTCCAGCACGCGCTGCCGTTTGCCGGAGCGTGGATGGCATACCAGTTCTTGAACCGTACAGCAGCGAATCCGCAACGCCATCAGGCGATCGGCGCTCAGTTGTTCGATCAACGGATAGTCTTCGATCAAGGCTCTGTGCAGCGTCTGTTCGGCTTCAGCGTTTGCCGGTGACAGGGCGTCCGGTGCCCAGTGCAGGCTGAGGATATCCATGGCGCCGTCCTGTTCGATCAGCAGTTGCCAATCGTCGCTGCCGGTAACGCGCCGCACGGTTTCGCCGATCGATTGCGGCAGCAGAGTCAGAATGCCCACGCGCACTCTTTGGCTGTCGGCGCAGCGGCCCATCAGCGCGAACTTGCGCCGGGGCGCGCCGGACGACTCTCGCCAGCACGCGCGATCACCGACGGGGTAGCGGATCAACGGCATCAACCGGCGCGTGAGGTTGGTCATCACCAGGCGTCCGACACGACCGCATTCTTCGATCGGTTCACCGGTCTGCTCGTCGAGAATTTCCAGCACTGCGTGACATTCGGGAACCCGATGTTCGCCGATGGCGCAGTCACGATGACTGCTACCGATGAATCCGGCGTCCACGCTGGCGTATCCGATCGAGGCTACGCCGGCGCTGGGGAAAACCCGCGCCAGCCGTTGCAACTGGGCGTCAAACAGGCTTTCACCGGCGTAGAGCAGGGCGGTGACGCCTGCCAGGACCCGGTCATGTTGCCTCAAGCCACGCCGCGAAACTCAGCAGATGTGCCGGCAGACCCGCCAGCACGTTGATCCGGTGCCGGGCAATCGCATCGGCCAGGATGTTCGAGTCGACATGGCCGGTGAAGGGAAACTCGACGACCTCGGTTTGCACATGTGCCAGCGCGTCGTGGGTGAAGATGAAGCTGGCATACAGATCACCGACAAAAAACAGGTTGGCGACCCGGTCTCCGGCGCTCAACCGGGCGCCGAGACTGCGGCCGAAGTCCGTTACCAGCGTCCGCCATTCCTCACGCCGGAACAGTGAAAACTTGCCGGCGCTGGTGGTGCCTCCGGTCTTGAAAACCAGTGCGTCATTCAGCGGTGCCGTCAGTACAGGCCACTGGTCGAGGTCATGACTGCCTTTCCAGTATTCCACGGGGTCGATCACCGGCAGTTGTTCCAGTGATGTGATCGGCTGGGGAAGTTCGGCGAAGTGACGCGCATAAAAACCGGAATGCTGTCGTGCAAACGTGACCAGCTCTTGCAGTTCAAACCGTGTGTTCATGTTCCGCTCCTTGCCTGTCTGCGCTGGGGCCAATGCCCCGGTTGTCGATCAGCAGAGGCGTCTTGCCGCTGTGCTTGTTGCGGGTGAACCGGTCGCTGCCGCAGACCTCCACTTCCACGCTAAGCAGCCCTGTCTGGATGAGCGTGGCCAAGGTCGGATAGTCCAGCAGGCGACGCTGTACATCATCAGGTTGCCGTGGGCAGCGAAAGCGCATGCGCTCCAGGCCGTCCGGGGCATGTTCGAGAATCAACTGAAATTCGGTCTGCAGATGCTCTGCCAATTGCGACAGGCAGATAAAATCCGTGCCGATGCGCATCAGCCTGCCATGACGTTGCAGCAGCTCGAAACGTGGCGTGGGCAGCCCGCACTCACACACACCGGGAATCCAGCGACCGCTGTCACCGACGTCGTAGCGCTGAATGTCCTGTCCTTCGCGCTCGATGGAGGTGAACACCAGACGCCCGGTTTCGCCGTCGGTCACCGGTCGATCAGCCTCGAATTCGACGATCTCCAGATGCTGGATATCGCTCATCAGATGAAACACGCCATCGCCGGTGGCGGGGCAGGCATGGCCGAGCGGTCCGGCGTCGACACTGCCGTAAATGGCCGAGCGGATCAGCCTGACGCCGCAGCTACGCATCAGTGCGAGGCTTTGCTTGCCGGGGTGTTCGCCACCGAGGAAGACCTTTTCGATCCCGCCATAGGCACTCAGCCGTGCCTGCTCGTTGAGGAACAAACGATGCAGCGTGCTGGGCATGCCGACCAGCACGGTGACACGCTGATCGATGATCAACCGGGCGATCTCGCTGTAATCGTCATCGGCCGGCGCGCCCATCGGCAGGTGCGTGGCCCCCAGCATCTCCAGTACTTTGGAAAAACTGAAGAAACCGCCGTACAGCCCGCCGCTGAAGAACAGATTCATTACCCGGTCGCGTTTCGGATCAAGGCCCGCTGCGAACAGTCCGTCGGCGCTGGCGCGCATCTGTCGATCAAAATCGCGGTAGCTGTAACCGGCCAACGCCGGGGCGCCGCTGCTGCCGCCGGAGCGGAAATACAACCGCGCCGCCGGGTGGATGGGGCGGGTGACAAAGGCGTCTTTGCTCATGATCGGCAGATTGGCCACCGAGGGTGGTGTCGGCAGAGGATCGAGCGTGGCACGGGTTGCCAGCGCCGTGGCCGGCAGGCTTACCGATACGCGACGGCTCAGGCGCTGCAACGCATACACGCCGTCGTGGGGTTCGCCTTCGTAGCCGTCGTGAATCGCTTGCACCGGAGTGATCCTCGTGACACCCGCAGCGATCAGTGTTTGAGCCAGCTCAGCCATTTCGTGTTCTGTACACATCAGCCCGGCGCTTTGCAGTACGTTGCGCCAGGGCAACAGCTGCTCGCTGACCTGCGCCCGTGGCAGTGGCTTGAGCAACAGGCTGCGAAACAGCGGCGAGGGCGCAAGTTGCTGGTTGTGGGTCCAGATGACGCGCCAGTCCGGTGTCTGCCAGACCTGGCCGTCGACCTCGGAGAAGCTCTGGGCCAGTCGCGCCATCGCCGTGCGGGTGGTGATTTCCGAGGCCTCCTGAATCGAAGGCAGCAGGACCGGCCAGTGTCGGGATCGACGCTCGAACGCCTCGGCCAGGTCATCGCCGATGGCGCGCAGGATGTTTTCGTCGTTGCTGTCCACCAGCAGCCATTGCGGACTGGAACAGGCCTGCTGGTTCAGACGGCAGACTTCATCGGCCACGGCGTCCAGCGCTTCTGGCGTGACCGCTGCCGGCGTCAGGTAGATGAAGCTGATGCGATGGCCCCAGTCGATCCAGCGGCAGCCGGGCGCCAGTTGCTGGCGGATCGCTTGCAGCGCGGATTCACCGCCCCACGCGGAGACGCCGTTGGCCCGTCGGCACAATTGACCCATCTGTGCGGTGCCTGCCGGAATGACGGCGACATGTCCGGCAATCTGACCGGTCGCATCACACTGTGCCAGTCCATGAAGCAATTGGGCCGTCATCCCCTGATCGCTGCTGCTGGGACGCAACCAGTTGACGTTGCCGGCCAGCAGGCCTTCGATCACCGCGCAAAAGGCCAGCAACGGTGCATTGCCGGGGGTGATGTGAACCACAAGTCCCAGCGGGCTCCAGCGTTCAAAGCGTGACGGGTGATAGTCGAGGCGACGCAGGCTGCCCGGTTGCTCGCCGAGTTCGCGCTCAAGCTTGCGCCGCAACGCATCCGGCTGGCAGAACTCGATCAGTGTCTGGCGTTGCTCGGGACCGATGGGCATTGCCATGCCCGGGTCTTGCAGACGCTCGGCAAAAGTGGCTGCTGCACCAAGCACGGTCGCTGTATCGAGCGCCTTGGCCAATCGTTGTGGCAAATCCAGGTCCAGCTCTTGCAGTGCGGCGTCGAGGGTGCAGTCGTCGTGAAGTTTTCCGTTGATCAGGTACATATCAGTGCGTCCCCAATAATTCAGAGGCAGCCATCGCGCAGCTTCGGCCGGCCGTGGTGGCCGCACGGCCATGCAGTTCGAACCAGTCGGTGGATAGACCACAGCCGCAACTGGCGCCAGGATGCAGGGTGGCGAGATCGCTCATGACCACCGCGTGTGCCGGGCTTGATGAAATGTAGGGCGAGACAAAGCTCAGCAAGCCCTGACGCCCATAGGGCTGAACTGAAAAATCGGAGGGATGACGCACGAAAACCTTCGAATAGACCGGTACATGGAAATGATGGTGAGCACACTCGAGATACGGCACCGCATGCTCGACGGCGCCATAACCGTCACGACAGCGAGATATCTCGATGCCCAATTGGCGATGAATGCGTTCATACAGTTGCTGACGGGGAATTTCGTGTGCCATTTGGGTTTTCCAGCCGCCGCCAAACAGCGTCAGCGAGCCTTCTGCCAGTTGCAGGTTCGCCACCCCGGTGGCCTGCATGCGTTGCAGGGTCTGCCAGAGAAAGGCCGGGAAGCCGAAGATGCGCACCGGCAAGCCTTCTTCGGCGAAGGATTGCAAGGCGGCAATCACGCCGAAGCCGTCGAATTCATGTCCGCCGCCTGTGCGGCGCAGTGCGTAGGCCACGCGATTGACGGGCGCAAACCGGCACAGAAACTGATCGGTAAACGATGTGCCCAGGCTGATACTGCCTTCGGGTTCATAGCTCAGCAGCAGGTAATTGCATGGGGTGTGCGGGGTGTCCCAGTCATAGTGCCGGAAGATCTGCCCGACCATGTTCTGGGCCGCGCCCAGACTGCGCTGGTCATAACGCATGCGGCTTTTCTCGCCACTGGTCCCGGAAGACGTGAGTTCCAGTGCGTCCACTCCGGTGGCACTGAGCAAGGGCTGTCGCTTGAAGAAACTGGCAAAAATGGGCGCAAGCCGAGACCAGTCATCAAGGTGCTCCAGGTCGTCCACGATCAAGCCATTGGCGTTCAGCCAGTGTTCGTAGCCGGGGGTGTGCTGGCTATGAAACCGGCTGATCTCGGCCATGGCCTGGTTAAACAGCCCGTCCGGCACGGAATCCGGGCAATAGGGTTGCGTCAACGCGCAGAGCGCGTCGCTGTAGGGGAAAGGGTTCATCATGCGTCCTTGGCGTTATGTTGAAGAAGCGGAGTCTGTCGGGACGTTTGGCAGAAACCGGTACAGCAGAGGCAGGCTGAGCAGGCCGCCCAGCGCCGCCCAAATGGCGAAGGATTCGAGGCGGGTACCGCCGCCGATGGCGGCAATCAATGAACCGCCGACACCCATCACCGCAATCGAAATCATGCCGATCGAGGCAGAAACCAGGCCTTTGCTGTCATCGCTGGAAAACAGTGCCAGGCGGTACAGCGCGGCGTTGCTCATGCCCAGTCCCACGGCATACAGCGCAAGGCCGGTCATCAATCCGGCAAGGGAAAGGCTGGTCAGTGCCGCGGCGATCAAGGTCAGCAAACCCAGGCAGAATGGCCAGAGCGCCAGACGAATCAATTGCGGCAGATCCCGCGAAGCCAGCAATCGATCAAGGATCAGATTGCCGACAATGACCGCCGAGAACACGGGAATCTGCCACAGCGCATATTCCCGTGTGGTCAGGCCGAGCAACTGGACGAGCAGCAGCGGCGCCAGTCCGATCCAGGCTATCAGCGGCAGGCTCATCAGCCCGAGAGCCAGGCAGATGCCGACGAACCGGTGATTGCGCAGCAGTGCGAGATAACGGCTGCTCAGCTGGCCGAGCGAGAATGGGATCGGCGCTTGTTGGCCGCCGTCGTGGCGGACTACGCCGATCGTCTCCGGCATGCAGGCATACAGTCCGATCCAGGTCAGTGTTGCGATCAGGCCCAGACCGAGGAACAGCTCGCGCCAGCTCAGCCATTCCAGCAGCAGGCTGCCGAGCAGTGGACCGAGCAGGGGCGAAAGCAGTGCGACATTACCCAGCAATGCCATCAGTCGCACCGCATCCGCCTCGCAGAAGACTTCCTGTAACGCGGGGTAGCTGACCGCCACGACAAATCCCAGGCCCATGCCTTGCAACAGTCGCAGGGCGTTGAACACTTCGATGCCGGGCGTGGCGACGGTGGCCGCGCAGGTTGCACCGAACAGCGCACAACCGGCCAATAACAGCGGGCGTCGGCCGAACCGGTCGGACAACGGGCCGATCAGCCATTGCAGGCAGACCCCGCCGATCAGATAGAGATTGAATGCGTTGGGGATATGAGCGGTATCGGCTCCAAGATCCTGAGTGACGTTCAGCATGGCCGGCATGACCATGTCGCTGGCCATATAGGTCAACCATTCGAACAGTGTAATGGCCAGACAGAAACCCAGCGCCCGGAGTGGCGGGAGGTTGATGAGAGTTCTTTGCATGCGCAACCACGGCAGTGGAGAAGGAGCGCAAAGGGTAGGGACGGGGAGTGATTGTTCCTACGCCATTGGTATGTCCATCCGTGACCTGGCTTTGCATGATGTTGCGAATGGCAGAACTTCTACAAGCGCGTTGGAATTGCCTTACCTTAAGGAGAATAAAGTCCTACAAAAAATGCCCACATTTGCGTGGGCATTTTGATTCGTCTTACATACATTGTTGTATTTGAGCGGTCGTCTGTCGCCCTGTCGCTCAGGGAAATGGCTTAACGATGGTAGTAGTAGCCCGGGCCTGCCGGCGCATAGTGGCGATGATCGCCATGCCAGCCGCCGTGGGGGAAGATGATGCAGCCGCTCAGCGTCAGCAGTGCAAGGACAGGAATCAGCCAGGTGATTCGACGTAGCATTTCAAGGATCCTCATGGTTAACGCCGTTTGAAGCCAAAGCTCTTCATCGGCTGTAACATGAGACCCCGTTTACAGCGGCGCATCCCCGTCAAACGGTATGTGCATGGCATCAACGCCGATACAAACCCGATACATTCCAACGGTTCAGGAACCTGTAATGACCCATAAGCAACGCTTGATATATTCGATTCTGATCGCCGTCGCCGTACTGCTGATCATGCTCGGCCTGTCCTGGCTGCAAAACGCCGGCAAGCTCAGCGAGCAAACGTTCCAGTACATCGCCATCGGTGTGGCGGTGGTAGTCGTGGTGATCAACGGCGTGATGCGCCGCAAGGTCAAGCCCTGACGGCCTCTGCCGGGTGCTTCAATCGTTGTTGAGCACCGCGGCAGCCTGGGGATGGAGGCTGTAGCTCTTGTCGTCGTTGAATGTGATCACGCCTTCGGCACACAGACGCTTGAGCACTTCACGAACGCTGAGGAAGGACAACGGAATGTCCAGATCCAGCAGTTGGCTATGCACGCCACGCACACCCAGGCGACGGTCTTCCTCGGCGGCGACCAGCAGGGTGTCGATGACTTTGAGGCGAATCAGGCTGGTGCGCAGGCCGAAACTCTTGAGCAGCAAACGGATGCGTTCGTTGCCATGACGCTCGACCCGTTGCCCGAATACGTCGGCGTGCGAACCCATGGGCGCTCCTTGTGGGGTCTGGCTACCTTCCGATGGTAGGGGTGGGTGGTACATGCGATTTCTCCTTTCAGAGCCTGATCAGGAAAGGTTTTTCGTGCTCTCTCTAAACAAGACGTTTCAGCTCGACAAATCATGAAGCGAAAAATGTAGAAAATTTGTCGTCGTTTCGTCTTTTCCCCGTGATTGCGGCACGAAACGGGTGTGTGACCGACTAAATTTTTTTCCCGCGGCTTCGTTTTCTGGACAGGCTCATTGCGCGTGACGCGTGGGTGATTTCAGAGCGAGCCGGGCCCGATGTATTCACGATGGCGGGCGGTTCGCTCTTCGATTTTTCGATCAGGAGCGAGCGTGACTATTTCCAGGCAATTCACCGGACTGACCCTTGCCGGCCTGTTTCTCGGGCTGAGTCTGTCGGCGCAGGCGTTCAGCCCGTCCGTTCAGACCGGCGCGGATATCCGTCGCACAGGCTTTGGCGTACCGCACATTCGCGCGGAAAACGAACGCGGTCTCGGGTTCGGCATCGGTTACGCCTATGCGCAGGACAACCTGTGCCTGCTGGCCAACGAAATCGTGACAGTCAATGGCGAGCGGTCGCGGTACTTCGGGCCGGAGCAATTGACGGTCGAAGAACGCGAGAACCGCATCAGCGATGTGTTCTTCCAGTGGCTCAACACCCCGCAAGCGGTGAATGCGTTCTGGCAGGCGCAGCCGGTCGCAGTCCGTGATCTGGTGGAAGGTTATGCCGCCGGCTACAACCGTTACCTGGCCGAGCGTCGCCAGCAGGGGCTGCCGCAACAGTGCCAGGGTGAGTGGGTGCGCGATATCGCCGCCGAAGACCTGGTGAAGTTGACCCGTCGCCTGCTGGTCGAGGGCGGTGTCGGTCAGTTCGCCGAAGCCTTGGCAGGTGCTACACCCCCGCAGGCCACTGCGCAGATTGGAAACGATGTCCGGGCTTACCAACTGGCTGAAACGCGCCAGCAACGCTTCGCGCTGGACCGCGGCAGCAACGCGGTGGCGGTGGGTAGCGAGCGCTCGTTCAATGGCCGCGGCATGTTGCTGGCCAACCCGCATTTCCCGTGGATCGGCGGCATGCGCTTCTATCAGATGCACCTGACCATTCCGGGCAAGCTCGATGTGATGGGCGCGGCGCTGCCGGGTCTGCCGATGATCAACATCGGTTTCAACCAGCACTTGGCCTGGACCCACACCGTCGACTCGTCCAAGCATTTCACCCTGTATCGCCTGCAACTCGATCCGAAGGATCCGACCCGTTACCTGCTCGACGGCCAGTCGTTGCCGCTGAGCAAACAGACCGTCACGGCGCAGGTCAAACAGGCGGACGGCCAGGTCGTGCCGGTTTCCCGTGACGTCTACAGCTCACAGTTCGGCCCGATCGTGCAGTGGCCCGGCAAGCTCGACTGGGACAACCAGTACGCCTATAGCCTGCGCGATGCGAACCTGGACAACGACCGGGTGCTGACGCAGTGGTACGCCATGAATCGCGCCGGCAATCTCAAGGATCTGCAGGATTCGGTGCACACGATCCAGGGCATCCCGTGGGTCAACACCCTGGCGGTGGATGACAAAGGCCAGACGCTGTACATGAACCTGTCGGTGGTACCAAACGTCAGTACCGACAAACTGGCCAAGTGCAGCGACCCGCGCGCCGGTCTGAAAATGATCGTGCTCGACGGTTCCAACAGCGCTTGCGCCTGGGACATCGACCCGCAAGCCGCACAGAAGGGCATTTACGCCTCCAGCCAGTTGCCACAGCTGTTGCGCAAGGACTTCGTCCAGCACTCCAACGACTCGGCCTGGCTGGCCAATCCGGCGCAACCGTTGACTGGTTACTCGCCACTGATCAGCCAGGACGGGCTGCCACTGGGCCTGCGTTCGCGCTTTGCGCTCGATCGTCTGGCGACCCTGAGCAAAAAAGGGCCGGTGTCGGTGCAGGACCTGCAACACATGGTGATGGACGATCAGGTGTTTCTCGCGACTCAGGTAGTACCGGATCTGTTGAAGTTCTGCGCTTCCCAGTCTGAAGCCGCGTTGAAATCAGTGTGCAGCAGCCTGAAAGCGTGGGACGGCCGGGCGAATCTGGAGTCGGGCGTTGGCCTGGTGTATTTCCAGAGCATCATGCAAGCGATGCAGCAATCGCCGCAGGCCTGGCGCGTGGCATTCGATCCGAAGGATGCGCAACACACACCGCGCGGGCTGGCTATTGAAAAGCCGGAAGTGGCCAAGGCATTGCGCGAGGCAATGCTGGCGTCGGCCGCGACGGCCGCCAAAATGGGCCTGACCAAGAAAACCCGTTGGGGCGATGTGCAGGTGGTCAGCAGTGGCGGTCAGCAAACGCCGATCCACGGTGGCCCCGGAACGTTGGGCATTTACAACGCCATTCAGAGCGTGCCCCGTGAAGATGGCAGGCTCGAAGTGGTCAGCGGCACCAGTTACCTGCAAGTCGTGACGTTCGATGACAAAGGGCCGCATGCCCAGGGCCTGCTGGCGTTCTCGCTGTCCAGCGATCCGGCGTCGAAATATTCTCGTGACCAGACCGAGGCCTTCTCGAAAAAACAGTGGAGCGTTTTGCCATTCACCGAGCAGCAGATCAAGGCCGATCCGCAGTATCAGGTGCAGACCGTACGCGATGATCTGGAAAAAACGGGGAAAGTGGCGGCGCAGTAATCAGCTGTTCAACCCGTCTACAACCGCCAAAGCAGAAGGCCGCTCCCTCACGGGAACGGCCTTCAGTTTTTTGGCGGCTGTTGCGGCATCGGATTGATGACCGGGTTGCCGTCCTTGTTGCGGGTCAGGAAGACCGGCAAGACTTTGGGCAGGGTACTGGCGAAGCTGTTCAGTTCCTTGATGTTGTAGATCCCGCCGACCCGGATCGAGCCGGTCGAGTTGTCGGCGAGCATCAGGGGTTTGTCCAGATAGCGATTGATCTGCGGCAACGCTTCGTTCAGCGACAGGTTGTCGAGCACCAGTCTGCCGCTGCGCCAGGCCAGCGAATTGTCGTTGGCGTAGGTCTGACTGATTTGCGGCATGTCGTCGCCGTGCTTGTAGCGAGCCTGCATCGAGGGGCCCAGGCGCAAGCCGTCGCCGCTCAGGCGGGCGTTGCTGGTGACCAGCACGGAGCCCTCAATCAGGTTCACCTTGACCTGATCCTCATACATCCAGACGTTGAAGCGGGTGCCGGTGACGCGAATCCTGCCTTCGGCCGCCCTGACGATGAAGGGGTGGCCAAGGTCATGGCTGACTTCGAAGAACGCCTCGCCCTTTTTCAGCGTGACGCGACGCTCGTCCTTGTAATTGCTGTAGGTCAGCTCGGTGTTGAGGTTCAGCTCGACCTGACTGCCATCGCCCAGGGTGACATGGCGGACATTGTCGGTCGCTGCAAAATGCTGATAGCTGTTGGGGAGCCAGCCGAGGTTCCATCCGGCCCAGGCGGCCAGCGGCAATGCCAGGGCACAGACCGAAGCCGCCACTGCGTACCGGCGCCATGAGCTGGCGGGTTGGCGAATCGGCACGACCGGTGCGGGTTCCGGGCGCGGCAAGTGCTCAGCCACCTCCCAGATTTCCAGCATCGCCTCATACTCGAACGCGTGAAGCGGGTGCGCATCACGCCATTGTTCGAACGCCTGGCGCTCTTCAGCAGTGCAGTCGACGGCATGCAGACGCATGCACCAATGCGCGGCGGCATCGGTGATCGCATCGTATTCGGCTTCCGAGAGGGTGTTCTGGGTCATTGACTCATCCTGATTTCGCGCATTCTAACCTTCAGGGGAAGGTGCCGAGAACATCGTCATGGCATTTACCCATCAAAACGTGGAACTTTTTTGCGCGCAGGCGCCCCAAAAAACCAGGACTTGCCCGTGAACAGTATCCACAAATGGAGTGAAAAATGATCAAACGAACCCTCGCCGCTTGCGTCGCGACTGCCAGTCTTCTGAGCGCCGGAGCAGCCCTGGCCGACCGCCCGGGCGCTGGATGGATCACCATTGAAAAAGCCATCGAGATCGTGAAAACCAAGGCCGGTTATGTCGAAGTCTACGAAATCGAGGCCGACAACGACGGTTATTGGAAAGGGGAAGGGCGCAAGGCCGATGGCGTTGTGTACGAATTCCGTATCGATGGGGCTTCGGGCAATGTGCTGCGGGATCAGAAGGACTGATTCGGCTCCCAAAGGCACTAAATGCGCAGGTGTTGCACCTGCGCATTTTTTTCGTCTGTTTCAGGGCGATTGCATGGGGTCGAGTTGCCGCCCGATTTCGCAGATCAGCCGGGTGACGGAGTCGGCATTGCGCAGGATCACCTTGATGCGAACGTCGGGATTTTGTCGATCAAGGAAGGCGTTGCGCGCTTCAGGAAGGTTTTTGGCGCCGGTCAGTTGCAGGACTTCATCGTAGATCAGTTGCATGTCCGCAATCTTGTCGATCCCCATCCAGGTTTTGAGGGTGGTGTTCCATTCGGCAAACAGTTGCTCTCGTGGCGTACTCAGTGACAAGGCTGAGCTCTGATCGAACTCCAGATCCTCGTACAACCTCAAGCCATCCGGAGTGAGGGTCGATATCAGGTCGCAGAACGGCTCACGTGCACGCAATGTTGCGATATACATCGTCTTGCTGAATTGATGGGAAAACTCGTGAATCAAGGTGGATGCATGGGCATGCCCGTCGACATCGAATGGCACCTGCATAATAGGTTTGAATGCGTCCAATTGCTGGTCGAAAAAGTGTGCGCTGAAGTGCACCTATCGCTTCTGATCGCCATCCAGCACAAAAGCAATCAAATCGGGCAAATACTTGTTGGAACCGACGACGAAGCGCTCTGTTTCCAACAACTCATCAGCGGGGTCCACCAGGGCTTTGCAGATGGGGATGATGGCGGTGCCGATTTTTTTGAGCATTTCGCCGGTAATCTTCGGCACATCAAAAAAGCCTTCGAGAAAAAGGCTGACCCGGGGGTTGGCTATACCCCTGGTGAGCGGAACCAGATTATGCAGGCAATAAAAGGCATAGCGCCGGGCGAGGTCGATTGCATGCACCAACTCCTGGGCTTTTTGCGGGTATTTGAGGCGAATCTCATTCATCCCGTGGGCTTCGATGTTCAACATATTGCGGCGCAATCGGGTAATGGTCGTGCGTTCGGCGAGTTTCCTGATGGCCTGGCCGTAGTGAACGGTCTGACCAGGTGAAATGATGACCTGGCGTGATTCGCTGATCTGAATCATCGGGCCGGATTGATCCGGGCTGCGCAGTTGCCAGGCTTCACCCTTCTGAACGACCGGGTAGACCTTGCCTTCAATCACGGCGTAATGGCGGTTGTTCGACACATCCCGGTAGGTGTTCAGCCTGGGGCTGAAGACGAGATCCTCCAGCGCCACCTCCCTCGCCTCGAAAGGACCCAGCTGCGTGCGTCGAGGCGAAGTGGGTTCGATGTCGGCCCTATCCGGCGTGGTCGTTTCTTCCATGTTTTTCGCCATGGTTTCGGCTGCGTCTGTGCTTTGCTGCTCGACGGCATCACTGGCGATGGAGGTCTCGGCCGACATCTGCGGCAAAAGCCCCATCATCACCATTTGCGCCGCCCCCCCGATAAAAGACCGCAGCGCGCGTTTCCAGTGATGATCCTGCAGTGCTTCGGCCGAGTCCTTGAACTCGTCGTACGCTTTCCAGAGAAAAGGGATGACGGCAAGCTTGCCCGGCAGCAAACCGGGAACCTGTTTGATTTCATCGCTGAGCAGAACTTTTGCTGTCTCCCAGTCAGTCTGCGCTTCGCTCTGTTTCTGGGTCCCCAGCAGTTGGGTGAGCAACTTGAGATTGTCGGTGTACAGGTACTCCAGCAGGTTGCCGGTGATTGCTCGCAAGTCCAGGCTCATTTCACTGGTCTGCCCCAGTGTGGATTCCAGCAGGCTGCGAAACAGCGCGCGCTCGGCTTCTGGCAGGCGGCGCAGCAAGAGGTTCTGCAAATGTCCGGGGACGTTCAACGCCGCTATCAGCGATTTTTCGTCATCGAATTCGTGAAAGACCTGTTCGTCATAGGGGGCGTAGAGCACCAGTGGCTCTCTGTTTTCGCCGCCGGCCGTGAACACATGCATTCCGGGAACGATGACCGCTGGCGTGCCTTCGGTCTTGATCAGCGAAAGCGGGCAGGCAATGGCCGGCACCTCTGCGGCGGCCCGGGCAATACCGTCGGGCATGTCCAGCACCTGACGTACGTAATCGAAGGCGGTGTCACACAGCCGTTGCTGCAGTTTCAGGGCATGGGCCTGTTGCATCAGTTGCCAGGGCAGCTGACGGAAAAAGCGCTGCTTGCGCTCACGACCTTCGGCCGTGTCGATCGACAGTGAACCGGCCACTTTTGCGCTGAAGCTTGTCGGTATCGCCAGTGAAAGCAGCAATTGCGTCACCGCTCCCTGATCCAGCCCGGCCGGCATCGTCTGCCGGTTTTTCGATGACACCCGAAAGCCCGTTCCCTGGGCGACGTTGATGTGGTTCAGGGCGAATTCCACCAGCGTCTGCGGGGGGCCGGCCAACGCCAGGTGAGGGGTGATTTCCATTTCTCGCGGATCGAGCCGATGCCCCGCAAAGCGCTGGCCGAGCAAGGTCGCGAGCGTCTGTTCTACGTGGCTGACCAAAGTCGGCACGCCCGTCAGGTAATCCTGATCGTTCGAAACGCCCTGGTACCACTGTTCCAGCAATTCAACGTGCCTTTTCTGTTCCATTACCGGCGCCATTCCCAGCCAGGCGGGCAATGTCTGTGCGGTGGCGATGGCTTGCGCATGGCTGGCTGCCAGAGGCAGGTTGGTGTTGATCGTCGTCCCGCGCAGTTGTTCCAGAGCCCTTTCCAGGCGGGTCTGGTCCGTGATCCGTGAGCGCACCTGTTCGCATCGATCCAGGTAATGCTCGATGCTCGACTCCATGCGATCAAGCAGCACGTTGCCGCCAATGAAAAGCAGCGGTCCCAGGGTATATCGCTGATGGGTCTGGAACTGTGATGCAAGGATGTTTTCCAGCAAAGCAAGGCGTTGTGTACCGTCGAGGAGTCGCCGGTTCAACTGCCTGCGGACACTGGCCACGCTGTCGAAAACCTCCAGCCCCTGTGAAGGCGTCCATAGCACTGCAAACCCCGAGTGTTGTTCGTCGAGGCCTCCACGTTCGGTTAACAGGATGCAATGTGCCAGGCGCACCAGATGGCGTTCACCGGGACTTTCGAGTGTGAGCGAATAGGCATCCGGGCGGAAACCGTTGAGCGCCTCGCGCTGCGTGCGGGTGGGGCGGTCGGCGCTGATCACAGTATTGACGATCGCTTCAGCCCAGGCCGGCAGAGTTGCATTCAATCGGCGGAGCCTGGCCTCACCGTTAATGCCGACAAACCAGGCGTGTGCCAGATCCGGCTTCATGGTTTCCAGCCAGTAACGCTGGATGGCCCGATTCTTCATGGGTTGACTGGCAAGCCGGTTGACCAGGGGACCCTCAACCGAACGGAAGGTCTTCACCGCCGCAAGGGCCTTCTCCGTGAGCACAGCAGAGGGTTGCCGGTCGCCGGCGATCACCGGGTGTGTGCTCCAGCGTCCCCTCGTGTCCCGCTGCAACAACCGTTCATGGATCATCGAGCGGATATCCAGACTTTTGTCGAACAGCGCGTGAAGGTTCACGGCACCGTCGCTGTGTCGAAACACCTGCAACGCATATTCGATGTTCTGTCGTTGCTTGGTGATGATCGACTCGAACAGGATTTTGAAGATTTCCCCGACGATCCGTTCTCCCGATACCTTGGGTTGATCGAAACCGAGAAAGCGATTTTGCTCATCCAGGTTCAACAATCCGAAGAGCTCGTCTTCGTGACCCCTGGCGAGAAATTTGTCCTGCAGCGTCTGCTTGAGATCTTCGTAGTCCTCGAGCAATTGCAGGCCCTGGGCGGGCGTATAAAGAAACGCGTGAGGTTCGCTGATCATCAGCGAACCCGCCAGTTCCACGTAATTGGCGGCGTGTTCCCACAGCCGTACGCTCTCCACCACAGGAAAACGGGCGGCGGACGAAACCGGGCGTATCAGTTGATGCACGGTGTTGAACTGCTCGCGATCGAGGATCCCGGCTTCGCGCTTGAGCATCCATTCGCAGCGTGCCTGGTCTTCCAGCACTCGAGCGAAGAAGACACGACGGGTGGTGCCAACGGCGGAGGGGGCGTCCCAGAAACCTTCCAGTTCGCGAAACAGCAGCACCGGCAACCGTCCCGAAGTGTTCTTGACGACGTCTTCCCAGACGGTCTGATCGTCAATTGCCGGTTTTCTGCCCGGATTGGAAAACACCGGTTGCCGGCCCGCCGGCCAGTGCTGATGTCGGTAATACGCCAGTACGGCCTCACTCAGGCTCATGGATTCGGGCCAGTGCCTGTCGGTCAATTCCATGGGGCGGGCGCTGTCACTGGCAAGCGGACGGAAACTGACACGTGTATGTGTTTGTCGCAAATTCCCGAAATGAGGCTTGAGCACGTTATCGAGTATGGCTTCGAGCATGTCCGTGAGCGTGGCGATGGCTTGCAGTTCGGCGCACAGAGCTTCGGTGTTCAATGCCTGGCCTTGCTCGAGGCTTGCGCGCTGCTCTTCGAATATATCCCCGTCGATAACGCTGAAGCTCACCGAAAGGGGCCCGGCGTCGAGTAGACGCTTGCGTTGGGGCTCGGCCAGAAATGCCAAAAGAGGCTCCTGCTCATCGGCGTCGTTGAGGCGTCGTTCGAGTTGCACCTTCAGGGATTGCTGACTGTGGTGTTTTTTGAGGCCGTCGTACGGGGTGTAGAGCATCACACCCTTGTCATCCGGTGTCTCCCCGAGCATGAAGGCGCCGGGCAGCGGTTGGGGAGTCTGGTTAGCGACATTCAGCAGCAGGCGTTCGGCACGCATGGGTGGCGTCTGCTGGCTGCGCAGGGCAGCCGACGCCAGCCGGGCATGGGCGAGCCAGCGAAAATCCTTTTCGCGCAGGCCGTGTGCCTTGCCCAGTTCGGGCCAGAGTCCCGGTGAATCAATGGCTTCGGGGAATAACAAGGGAGGGGTTGGGGCTGACATCGTCGAGTCTCGCTGAGGGCGTTTGCACGCACGGAAGGTTTGAGGCTCAAGATTGAAAGGCGGCCGGGATCGGCTGGTGGTACATGGATATTGCGTCAGGTGCGATCCGCATCACGGGGTTGACAGGCTACCGGCTGCATGTGGTTAATCCGGTTGCGGGTTGTTCGTTCGCTGTTGTTCCCTCCAATAATTACTCTGGAGCTTCAGATGTCTGCGCCACACGATCATGCGGTCTCGTCCACGGTGTCCCTGGACGAGCTGACTCAACTGCTGGAAAGGATTTTTACCCGTCACGGCACCTCGGCCGAAGTCGCCAGAACCCTGGCCACCAATTGCGCCAATGCCCAGCGGGACGGTGCGCACAGTCACGGCGTATTCCGGATCCCCGGCTATGTCTCAACGCTCAACAGCGGCTGGGTCAACGGCAAGGCTGTACCGAAAGTCGAGGATGTGGCTTCCGGGTTTGTCAGCGTCGATGCCGACAACGGTTTTGCCCAGCCTGCGCTGGCGGCGGCGCGTCCACTGTTGGTGGAGAAGGCCCGCAGCGCCGGGATCGCGGTGTTGGCGATCCGCAATTCCCATCACTTTGCCGCGCTGTGGCCGGATGTCGAGCCTTTCGCCGACGAAGGTCTGGTGGCGCTGAGCGTGGTCAACAGCATGACCTGCGTGGTGCCGCACGGCGCCGACCGGCCATTGTTTGGCACCAACCCGATCGCCTTCGCCGCGCCACGGGCCGACGGTGCGCCGATCGTGTTCGACCTGGCCACCAGCGCCATCGCCCATGGCGACGTGCAGATTGCTGCACGCAAGGGCGAAAAACTGCCGGCAGGCATGGGCGTCGACAGCCTCGGCCAGCCGACCTGCGACCCTAAGGCGATTCTGGAAGGCGGCGCCTTGCTGCCGTTTGGCGGACACAAGGGGTCAGCGCTGTCGATGATGGTGGAACTGCTGGCCGCCGCGCTGACTGGCGGCAATTTCTCGTTCGAATTCGACTGGAAAAACCATCCGGGGGCCAAGACACCGTGGACCGGTCAGCTTTTGATCGTGATCGACCCGAGCAAGACCGCCGGACAAAGCTTCGCCGAACGCAGTCAGGAACTGGTGCGGCAGATGCACGGGGTAGGGCTCAAGCGTTTGCCGGGTGATCGGCGGCATTTGCAGCGGGCCAAGTCATTGGCCAAAGGGATTGAGCTGGATCAACAGACCCTGTCGCAGTTGCGTGAACTGGCCGGCGAGTAAGTTTTTGCCGGGCATGAAAAAGGCGAGCCCAAGGGCTCGCCTTTTTTGTTCGCGCTCAGCGGCGACCGAGCAGCAATCCGACCACCAGACCGAACCCGGCGGAAATCGCCACGGTCTGCCACGGATGCCCGCCGATGTAGCTCTCGGTGGCGTCCACCGCCGGTTTGGTGCGGTCACGCACGCTGGTGACCGAATCGAGCGCCTGCTGCAATTTCTGGGCGATTTGCCCGCGCAGGGTCTCCGCTTCCTCGCCGACCAGCGAGGCACTGCTCTTGAGCAGTTTTTCCGACTCTTCGATCAGCGCCTGAAGTTCGCTGAAGGCCTGGTCCTTGATTTGGTCTTCGGCGGCTTGAACGGCGGTTTTCCGGGCCATTGGGTGACTCCTTGCAGGTGAATGGACAGTGAACAATGGAGTGTGGCGCGCCTTGAAAAGTTGCAGCGATTTTCCATCCGGAGCAAAAACCAGCGTCAGAGGTTTCCGTCCAGCGTGTAAGATGTCGCCATTTCATGCAGCAGGTAATTCCCGATGAGTTTCAATCTGGCCGACAAATCCCTCGCAGAGCGCGCCGCGCTGGAAGATGAAAAATCCCGACTGTTCGAACTCTGGCAGAACAATCTGGGCAAAGCCAAGGGCGAAGCCGCACGATTGTTTGGCGAGCGCTCCAAGCGCAAGGGTAAATGGGCCGAATTCGTGCGCGCCGAACTGGACGGCATGTCGCCGCCGGAATTCGCCAACATGGTGCGCAGTGAAGTCAATCGCCTGATGGCGGCCAACAAGTAATCACTCGGTTCTGAAACTGGCGCCTATCGCTTCGCGCACCGTCAGTACCACCGGATCGATCTGGGTGCTGGTGCGCCAGCCCAGTTCGATCGGGTAGCGCGGCAGCGCCAGCGGGCAGGGCAACAGCGCCAGCCCGCTCATTGAAGCAATGGCCTGCGCGGCGTGGGTCGGAATGGTCGCCACCGCATCGCTGCCCTTGAGCAGGTGCGGCAACGCGGCGAAATGCGTGGTCGAGGCGCAGACCCGGCGAGTCCGGCCCAGCGCTGCCAGCCCTTCATCGGTGATCCCGATAAAACCGCCCGACGACACCAGCAGGTGCTCGCGAGTGACAAACTCCTCCAGATCGATCTGCTGCTGGCCCGGCGCCAGGCTCGCCGGATCCACCAGACACGCATAACCCCCTTCACCCAACACCTGACGGCTGAGCAGCCGTTCGGCGAATCCGCCGGCGGTGATTGCCAGATCGATGCTGCGCTCCATCAGCGCCCGGGCGACGATCTGGCTGTGGGTCTGGCGAAAGATCAGCCGCAGTTTCGGCGCGCGGCTGGCGATTTCCTCGATCAGCCGCCGGCCGTAAGCGATCTCGAAGTCGTCCGAGAGGCCCACAGTGACCGAGCGTCCGTCGTAGTGATTGGCGGTCGGGTCGACCATGGCCAGGCTTTGCCGACATTTGTTCAGGGCATCGCTGACCACCGGTTTCAACTGGTTGGCCTTGAGCGTCGGGGCCAAACCCCGTCCGGTACGCACGAACAATTGATCGCCATACACCTCGCGCAACCGGCGCAAGGCTGCGCTGACTGCCGACTGAGTCACGCCCAGACGCAACGCCGCGCGGCTGGCACTGGACTCTTCATGCAGGGCTTCGAAGACTTTCAGCAGGTTGAGGTCAACGGTTGCGATATTCATCTGGCTCATATCATTCAGCAGTGGATCGGTCTTTATTCATGATCCCGTGGCGTCGGAGAATCAGCAACACCTGAACTTCACGGAGTGACCGCCATGCCCAAATCAATCGTTGCCGCCCTGCAGATCGGCGCCTTGCCCGGTGGCAAGGCTGAAACCCTGGAACAGATCCTCAGCTGGGAAACCGCGATCATCGAATCCGGTGCCGCGCTGGTGGTAATGCCCGAAGCCTTGCTCGGTGGTTACCCGAAAGGCGAGGGCTTCGGCACGCAGCTGGGTTATCGCTTGCCGGAAGGGCGCGAGGCCTACGCCCGTTACTTCGCCAACGCCATCGATGTGCCGGGGGCGGAAACCGAAGCGCTGGCCGGGCTGTCGGCGCGTACCGGGGCCAATCTGGTGATCGGCGTGATCGAGCGGGCCGGCAGCACCTTGCATTGCACGGCGCTGTATTTCGATCCGCAGGCAGGCCTGGTGGCCAAGCACCGCAAATTGATGCCGACCGGCACCGAACGGCTGATCTGGGGCAAGGGCGACGGTTCGACGCTGCCGGTGCTCGACACTCAGGTCGGCAAGCTCGGCGCGGTGATCTGCTGGGAAAACATGATGCCGCTGATGCGCACGGCGATGTACGCCAAGGGCATTGAAGTGTGGTGTGCGCCGACCGTGGACGAACGCGAGATGTGGCAGGTCAGCATGCGTCACATCGCCCATGAAGGGCGCTGCTTCGTGGTCAGCGCCTGCCAGGTCCAGGCCTCGCCGAATGAACTGGGTGTGGAGATCGCCAACTGGTCGGGGGATCGACCGCTGATCGCCGGCGGCAGCGTGATCGTCGGGCCGATGGGCGACGTATTGGCCGGGCCGTTGCGCGGCGAGGCCGGCTTGCTCACCGCCGAGATCGACACCGAAGAACTGGTGCGCGCCCGCTACGACTACGACGTGGTCGGCCACTATGCACGGCCGGATGTGTTCGAGTTGAGCGTCGACGAGCGGGCGAAACCCGGTGTGCGTTTCACCGCTTGACGACGGTGCGGTTTACCAGGTGGCAGCACTGGCCCTTGGCAGACTGAGCTTGCCGGTATCGACAAAGCGCATCGTGCCAAACAACCCGCCGGCCAGTTTGCCGCGCAGCACATAGGGCAGGTTGTCGAGGGTTTGGGTCTGGCTCAGGCCGAGGGTCTGGCGTAGCACCGAGAACGCGGAAATGCTCACCGGGACGCTGACGATGGTTTCGGAGAACCGTGGAATCGAGCCGGTCTGATCGCTCACACCCGACGCCAGCGAGTGACCGTTGACCTCCAGATCCAGCGCGATGCCGTTGTAGTCGATGGGCGTTTCGTTAGGGTTCTGCACCCGCAGCTTGATCGCGAAGCGCACTTCCAGATCCTGGCTCGGCAGCGGTTCGAGGCCGACCACGTTGATGTTCACCGGGTCGCGGTTGGGGAACAGCGCACAGGCGCTGAGGGAGAGCAGAAGCAGGGACAGGATGACGGCGTGGAAGCGGCGCATTGATGCTCTCTCACTGAAAAAGGGCTGAACCGTTGCCGTATCAGCCCTTTTTTTATCGAGCGGACAGGATCAGCGGTTCAACTGTGCGACAGCGGCCGGCGCGGCGGGTTCAGCTTTGGCCGGCAGGTCGGGGTTTTCCATGACCTGAAGGATAGAGGCTTCCGGGTCGAAGTCATCTTCTTCCAGTTCGATGAATTCTTCCGGCAGGAAGATATTCAGCACGATGGCACACAGCGAGCCGACGGTGATCGGCGATTCGAAGATGTTGCGCAACGCCTGCGGCAGTTCGCGCAGCACTTCCGGCACGGCGGCGATGCCCAGGCCCATGCCCACGGAAATCGCCACGATCAGCATGTTGCGCCGATGCAGGCCGGCCTCGGCGAGGATCTTGATCCCGGCCACCGCCACGGTGCCGAACATCACCAGCTCTGCGCCGCCGAGCACCGGTTTCGGCATCAGTTGCAGCACCGCGCCGATCATCGGGAACAGCCCCAGCAGCACCAGCAGACCGGCAATGAAAAACGCAACGTAACGGCTGGCGACGCCGGTGAGCTGAATCACCCCGTTGTTCTGGGCGAAAGTCACCATCGGCATGCTGTTGAACACGGCCGCCATCGCGGAGTTGAGGCCATCGGCGAGCAGTCCGGACTTGATCCGGCGAATGTACAGCGGGCCTTTCACCGGTTGCCGGGAAATCATCGAGTTGGCAGTCAGGTCACCGGCCGCTTCCAGCGGCGACACCAGGAAAATCACCGCCACCGGCACGAACGCCACCCAGTCGAAGTTGAAACCGTATTTGAACGGCACCGGCACGCTGACCACCGGCACTTCGGGCAGGTTGGCGAAATCCACGGTGCCCATCAGCCACGCCACCACGTAGCCGAGGGTCAGGCCGATAACAATCGCGCCCAACCGCAGGAACGGCACGTCAACCCGGTTCAACACCACGATGGTGCCCAGCACCAGCGCTGCCAGGAATACATGACTGGCCGCGCCCAGATCCGCCGCGCCGAAGCCGCCGGCAATGTCGGTCATCGCCACCTTGATCAGCGACAGGCCCATCAGAGTAATGATGGTGCCGGTCACCACCGGGGTGATCAGCATGCGCAA
The DNA here is from genome assembly GCF_001594225.2 of Pseudomonas glycinae. Lineage (GTDB taxonomy): Bacteria > Pseudomonadota > Gammaproteobacteria > Pseudomonadales > Pseudomonadaceae > Aquipseudomonas > Aquipseudomonas glycinae. The sequence goes on along the minus strand of NZ_CP014205.2, from coordinate 1,772,026 downwards.
TTTGCCGATGAACTGGCTCAGCACCACTTCGATAAACGCGGCAAAGAAGCATACGCCGAAGATCGTCGACAGAATCTCATCGGTGCCGCCGCCCCGGGCCTTGACCATGAAACCGGCGCTGAGAATCACGCTGATAAAGGAAAAACTGGTGCCTTGCAGGCACAGCAGCCCCGAACCGACCGGGCCGAAGCGCTTGGCCTGAACAAAGGTGCCAAGGCCCGAGACGAACAGCGCCATGCTGATCAGGTACGGGATTTCGCTTTGCAGGCCGAGGGCGCCGCCCATGATCAGGGTCGGGGTGATGATGCCGACGAAGCTGGCCAGCACATGTTGCAGGGCGGCAAACACCGTTGCGGTGAAGTGCGGACGGTCGTTGAGGCCGTAGATCAGATCGTTGTTGCGCGGGGCTTTTTCAGAGACGGTCATGGTGGTTTGCGTGCCGCAATGCGGGGCCGGGTCGGAAAATGGGTGCGCAGGATGCCGTAAGAGGGGAGCGAGGGCAACGCATGATCGTTCCCACGCTCTGCGTGGGAATGCAGCCGGGGACGCTCCGCGTTCCAAAAAATGCTCAGGTTCGACCAAAGGCTGACAGCAGGTCTTCTTCAAAAGCCTTCTGCGCATCGCCGGGCACTTGCGCCCGATGGCGGGCCAGATGGAACGCCACGTCAAAGCTCAACTCGCCTTCGCGCACCGGCCGCAACAGGCCCTTGTCCTGCCATTGGCGCGCGTAATGGTTGGGCAGATAACCGACGTGTTTGCCTGACAGTATGAAGGCGAGGGTGCCTTCGACCTGCTCCGAGCGTGCCGAGCAGACCTTGCCCTGGAACGGCTCGTCACTGCGCAGAAACCTGTACGGGTGATCGACCCGGTCGCAGGCCTGCAACGCCGCATCATCGGGCGCCTCGTCGGTAAACAGCGGATGGCCGGGCGCGCAGTACAGGTGCTGGGTTTCGCTGAACAATTCGCGGTAGTCGAACGCGCTCTGCACCTGGGAGAAGTAACCGATGGCCAGGTCCAGCCGCTGTTGCAGCAGCAGACGCTCCATTTCGCCGGGCATGGCGCTGATCAGCTCGATCCTTACCGATTCGTCCCGTTCGCGAAAACGCCGGATCGCATCGGCCACCCGTTGCAGCACCGATTGGTCCACCGCTTCCGACAGACCCAGCCGCACTTCGCCGATCAAGCGCCCGGCGACGCCGTTGGATTGATGGCGGAAGGTTTCGATCGAATCGAACAGTGCCCGGGCGGCAATCAACAGTTGCTCGCCCTTGGGTGTCAGGCTGAAGCCGCCCTTGCCCCGGTTGCACACCCGGTAGCCGAGGCGGGTTTCCAGCTTGGCCATTTGCTGGCTGATGCTCGACTGGCTCAGGCCCAGTTCACCCTGCGCCGCGCTGAAGCCGTTGGATTCGACCACGCCGAGAAACAGCCGCAGAAGCTGAAGATCGACATCGTGAAGTTGACCGAGCATCACATTACTCCGGGATAAAGTCAGGTTAACAAACTTGGTATTTCTCGAATGTATCCGACGGCGCATCCTGCCACCACTTCCTTCGGTCAGGTGTTCGTCATGGCTCCCGTCTTCAAGCTGTGTTTGCCCGCGTTGTTGCTTACCGTCTCCATCGCCGCCCAGGCCGAAGAGAAGACGCTCAATCTCTACAGCTGGGCCGATTACGTGGCACCGGAAACCTTGCAGCGCTTCGAAAAGGAAACCGGCATCCACGTGCGCTACGACACCTTCGATACGTCCGAGGTGCTGGAAACCAAGCTGCTCACCGGCGGCAGCGGTTACGACGTGGTGGTGCCTTCGTCCAGCGTGCTGGCCCGTGGCCTGGCCGCTGGAGCGCTCAAGGAAATTCCCCACGACGGGCTCAAGGGTTACGCCAATCTCGATCCCGATCTGCTGGAAAAACTGGCGGCGGTCGATCCCGGCAACCGCTACGGCGTGCCTTACACCTGGGGCACCCTCGGCCTGGGCATGAACGTCGAGGCCGTCAAACAGCGGCTGCCGGACGTGCCGCTCAACAGCCTCGATCTGCTGTTCAAGCCTGAATACGCCAGCAAACTCAAGGATTGCGGGATCGCCATTCTCGACTCGCCGCAGGAAGTGATCGGCCTCGCGCTGCACTATCTCGGTAAGGATCCCTACAGCACCGACAAGACCGATCTGGCCGCCGCCGACGCCTTGTTGCAGCAGTTGCAGCCCTCGGTGCTGTACGTCGCCACCGGCCGGCAGATCAATGATCTGGCCAATGGCAGCGTGTGCCTGGCGTTGACCTACAACGGTGACGCAAGCATGGCGGCCGATCAGGCGCGCAAGGCCAACAAGCCGTTTGAGGTTGCTTACCGGATTCCCAAGGAAGGCACGCTGGTGTGGCAGGACAACCTCGCCATTCCCAAAGACGCGCCGCATCCCGAGGCCGCGCGCACCTTCATCGAGTTCATGTTGCGCCCCGAATCCGTTGCGGCGCTGACCAATACGCTGTTCTTCGCCACCGCCAACCAGGCCGCCACGCCGCTGGTGGATGAAGCGGTGCGCAACGACCCGGACATCTACCCGAAACCCGACGTGCGCGAGCGGCTGTACGCCGACCGCAGCATGAGCCTCAAGGACATGCGCCAGCGCACGCGCTTGTGGACCACTTTCCGTAGCCGCCAATAGCCCTTCATAACAACAGGAACACACCGATGGACGTGCCCATGCAAAACGATCAGGCCCTGACCCGTGACAGCCTCTACGGCACCGCTGCCGAAAGTACCTATGCCGGGATCACCAGTTTCATGCGCCGGCGCTACAGCCGCGACCTGCGCGGCGTGGACGTGGCGGTCAGCGGTGTGCCGTTCGACACCGCGACCAGCAACCGTCCGGGCGCGCGTTTCGGGCCGCGCGGGATTCGTGCAGCGTCCACCGGGATTGCCTGGGAACGGCACTGGCCATGGGCGTTCGACCCGTTCGATCATCTGGCGGTGATCGACTACGGCGATTGCGACTTCGATTACGGCTCGCCGCACACCATCCCGGAAAGCATCGAGGCCCACGCCGAGCACATTCTCAGCTCCGGCAGCGCGATGCTCACCTTCGGCGGCGACCACTTCATCAGCTATCCGCTGCTCAAGGCCCATGCGCGCAAGCACGGCACGCTGTCGCTGATCCACTTCGATGCGCACAGCGACACCTGGCCGGACGAGGGTGGCAAGCGGGTCGATCACGGCACCATGTTCTGGCACGCCGCGCGGGAAGGGCTGGTGGATCCGGCGCGTTCGGTGCAGATCGGCTTGCGCACCACCAATGACGATCATCAGGGCTTTCAGGTGCTGGACGCGCGGCAGGTGCATCGGCGCGGCTGCGAAGCGATCGTCGAGGCCATTCGCGCGCGGGTCGGGGATAACCCGGTGTACCTGACGTTCGACATCGATTGCCTGGATCCGGCCTTCGCACCGGGCACCGGTACGCCGGTCTGCGGCGGGTTGAGCACGGTGCAGGCGCTGGAGATCCTTGGCGGCCTGCGCGGGATCAATCTGGTGGGCATGGACGTGGTGGAAGTAGCCCCGGCTTACGACCACGCGGACGTGACGTCGCTGGCGGCGGCAACCCTGGCCATGGAGATGCTTTGCCTGTACGCGGCCCGGCACAAAGTCGACGCGTGATCCCCTCCGAGTCTGGTGAAAGCTCCTGACAATTTCTGACACCAGGCTCTGCTAAGCTCCGGCAAACTTTTGTCCGGAGCCTCTCACCGTGTCGCGAACCACTCGCCTGTTGACCCTGCTGCAAGTGCTGCGTGGCAAGAAACGCCCGGTGACCGCCGCGACGCTGGCGTCCGAGCTGGAAATCTCCGAACGCACGCTCTATCGCGACATCGCCGAACTGACCGCACTCGGTGCACCGATCCACGGCGAGGCGGGCATCGGTTATGTGTTGCGCAGCGGCCTGTTTCTACCCCCGCTGATGCTCAACGCCGACGAGACCGAAGCCATCGTGCTGGGCCTGCGTTATGTCGATCAGCGTGGGGATGAGGTGCTGAGCAAAGCCGCCGCCGACGCGCTGGCGAAAATCGCTGCCGTGCTGGACCCGCAGGCCCAGGAGGCGCTGCGCAATCCGACGGTCATGCCCGGGCCGCCGGGCTACGGCTTTCCGCAGAACGCGGTGCCGTTGAACGTTTTCCGTCACGCGATCCGCGATCAGGCCAAGCTGCACATCGATTACGCCGATGCGCAACAGGTACAGAGCCAGCGCTTGATCTGGCCGCTGGCGCTGGGCTTTCTCAACGAGGTGCGGATCATCGTCGCGTGGTGCGAGTTGCGCGGCGCCTATCGCACCTTTCGCACCGACCGGATTGCCGCCGCCAGCCTGCAGGGCGAGCGCTATCCGGGGCGTCGCAGCGACCTGTTGCGCACCTGGCAGCGGCTGATGCAACTGGACGAAAACGGCCGTTTCACTCCTGACAGGAATTGACGCAGGGCTGTTCTAGGATGGCGACAGAACCCGAAAAAAGGAGCTGTAATCATGTTCCACCCCACCTCGATACTCGCCCCGGCCATCGTTGAGTACATCAACGCCGCCAATGCTCGCGATACGTCCCGGGTCGGCAGTTTTTTTGCCGAGGATGCCCACGTGTTCGATGAAGGCAATCATCAGGTCGGCCCACAGGCCATTGCCAATTGGATGGAGGACACCGCCCAGCGCTATCAGCCACGGGTCGAAGTACTCGGCGTCCAGCAGCGCACCGGTAAAGTGCTGGTGCAAGGGCTGATCTCCGGAACGTTTCCCGGCAGCCCGCTGGAGCTGCGCTACACGTTCCGCCTCAACGAACAGGGCAAAATCGCTCGGCTGGATATTTCCCTGTAGCCATCGTGGCATACTGCCGCGCATGACTTTCGACTCCCCTTTAAGCGCCTGGCAATACGCCGTCGACCACAAGGGCTTCATCCAGGATGAAGCCCAGGAACACGCGGTCTGGGCCTTGCAAAAATGCCATGAAGCCCTGCACGCCGGTGCCCGTTCGGTCACCGGCGTTTACCTGTGGGGCCCGGTCGGGCGCGGCAAGACCTGGCTGATGGATCAATTCCATCAAAGCCTGCGGGTGCCGGCGCGGCGGCAGCACTTTCATCACTTCATGGGCTGGGTGCATCAGCGCTCCTTTCAGTTGACCGGGATCGCCGATCCGTTGCGGGCGCTGGCCCGTGAGCTGGCGGCCGAGGTGCGGGTGCTGTGTTTCGACGAGTTGTTCGTCAATGACATCGGTGACGCGATCATTCTCGGGCGCTTGTTTCAGGTGATGTTCGACGAAGGCGTGGTGGTGGTCTGCACCTCCAACCTGCCGCCGGATCAGCTGTATGCCGACGGCTTCAACCGCGACCGCTTCCTGCCGGCGATCACCGCGATCAAACAGCACATGCAAGTGGTTGCGGTGAATGGCGCCGAAGATCACCGATTGCACCCCGGCGCCATCGAGCAGCGTTACTGGGTCACTCAGCCGGGGCAGGGCAGCGCGCTAAGCCAGGTGTTCGACGCGTTGGCCGCCGGGCAAACCTTCAGTGCCGAACCGGTGCCGGTGGGTTACCGCGCCTTGAACGTGGTGCAGGCCAGCGATTCGGTGCTGTGGTGCCGCTATGCCGACCTGTGCGAGCAACCGTTCGCCGCCATGGATTTCATCGCGCTGTGCGACACCTACCGGGCTATCCTGTTGAGCGAGGTGCCGAACCTCAGCGCGAAAAAACGCGAAGGGCGGATCGCCCGTGGCACCGAGGACGGCGCGGAGCGGGTGATGGCCGGTGATCGCGAATTGCCGCAACTGTCCGTGCATGACGACGGCGTGCGCCGCTTCATCGCGCTGGTCGACGAGTGCTACGACCGGAAAGTGCCGCTGTACATCGAGGCCGAAGTGCCGATGGACGCGCTGTATACCGAGGGCTATCTGGAATTCCCGTTCCGCCGGACCCTCAGCCGCTTGCAGGAGATGCAGCTGCAACGCTTCGCCGAGACCTGAAAACACGGAGGGCGCGACATGACTCAGCCACTGTCCCACCATTTGCTGACCATGGCCTATCAGAATGCCTGGGCCAACCATCGATTGGCCAAGGCCTGGAGCCAGCTTGATGACGCGGAGCTGGCGGCGCCACGGGTCAGTTTCTTCCCAAACATCCGCCTGACCCTCAATCACATCCTCACCTGCGACTGGTTCTACGTCGACGCGCTGGAACGTGAGTTGCGCGGTGACGAACCGCATCCCGATTGCTACGTGTTCTTCAACGCTGACGAACCCTTCACCGATGCGCAGGCCTTGCGCCGCGAACAGGCCCATGTCGACCGGCGGCTGATCGCCTACTGCGAGCAACTGCGCGATGCCGATCTTGGGCGCATCGTTACCATCGCCCGCGACACGCCGCAGCACGACAGTCGTCTGCGGATGATTTCGCATTTGTTCGAGCACCAGATCCACCACCGTGGCCAAGTCCACGCGATGCTCAGCGGCACTTCGGTGAAACCGCCGCAACTGGACGAGTTTTTCTGTGCCGGCGAGTCCGGTTTGCGAGCAGAAGATTTTGCCGAGCTGGGCTGGACCGAAGAACTCATCTGGGGCCACTGATGTCTCGGATTCTGCCGATCCAAGATCTGCAGGCATAAAAAAGGCGCCCGGAAAGGGCGCCCAACTGTCATCTGCGAGGCCAGAGCCGAGCCATCGCAGGTCCATCGGTAAAGCGTTCGCTCAAGGGCGATAGGACTCGGTGACCTGGGCGGTCTGGTCGTCCGGAACCTTGAGTTCGTCAGACTTCGTATCAGCCTGCTGGCTTTGTGCAGAGTGGACCGGAAAATTGGCCCAGTAATGTCTCATGCGCTCGGCGCCGCCTTCAGCGAATGCGCTGGCGGATGCGAGGGTGAGTAGACCGGCAAGGATTGCAGTCGTGGTTTTCATGGTGCCTCCTACGAAAAATGTCGGAGCCGTTCGTCCATGAATCTAAGCCTCGGGGCGCAGTGTCCACCGAGGGCATTAACCAAGGGTTAACGCTCGTTCAGTGTAAGGATTGACGGGGTATTGGACGAACGCTGCACGCGTGAGTGACGCGTGCAGGTCGCGAGGGAAGGGTGTCAGAGTTTCCAGTCGAGGCTCAGCGTCACGGTGCGTGGATCGCCCCAGAACACGCCGTTGTAGAAACCGACGTTGTCGTAATACTTCTTGTCGAACAGGTTGTCGACGTTGAGAGACGCCGACAGGTGCTTGTCGAACTCATAACGCGACATCAGCTTCACCACCGTGTAGGCGTCCTGACTGATCCGCGCACGCTCGGTGATGATCCGGCCATTGGCGCCGCGTCCGACCGGGCGATTGGAGTTGCCGTAGACGTCGCTCTGCCAATTCACCGCGCCGCCCACCGTCAGAGCGTTCCAGTTACCCGGCAGGCGATAGGCCGTGGACAGGCGGAACAGGTTCAGCGGTTGATTGGTGTTGCTGCGTTGTTTCTCGCCGTTGACCGAGTGGGTGTAGGTGTAGCCGGCGGTCATGTTCCAGCCGTCGAGGATCTCACCCGAAACCTCGGCTTCGAAACCGTTGACCTTGTTGCCCTTGCCACCGGACTTGTAGAACTCTTCCTGGGTTACTGGATCAGGCAGAACCGAGTCATCGACTTCGGCGACGTTGTCCTGCTTGCTCCAGAAAATGGCGGTGGCCAGATTCAGGCGCTCGTCCAGCAGGCTGCCCTTGAGCCCGATTTCATAGTTGCTGCCAACGATCGGCTCGATGAACTTGCGGTTGGCGTCGCGGTAGGTCTGCGGTTTGAAGATGTCGGTGTAACTGACATAAACGGTGTATTCCGGCGTCAGGTCATAGAGCAGACCGGCGTAGGGCGTCCACATGTCGTTGTGCTGCTGGCGGCTGGCATCGACGCTTTCCAGTCGCAGGTTGTCGTCGAAGGTGTTGGCCGTTTTTGACGCCTTCCAGCTGCCGTAGCGGGTGCCAAGTACGGCGTGCAACTCGTCCGTCAGGCTGAGGCGGGTCGCCAGATAACCTGCTTTTTGTTGCGTACTGTCTTTGGCGCTGGTGAGCCCGGTCACGGTGTCCGTGAATTTGGCGATGTCGCCCATGTATTTCCAGTCGCGGATGGTGCTGTAGTCGCGTGCAACAGCTCCGTCTACGGTATAGGGCGAGCTGGAGCTGCGTTCGGCTTCGCCATAGCCGATCATCATCTGATGTTCGCGACCCAGCAGTGAATAAGGGCCGGACAGGTTGAAGTCGTACGCCTTCATGCGCTGCGGGCCAATCATGTGCGAGGTGTAGGCGGTCATGCCGCTGCGATCAGGCTCGGGAAAACCGGCACCGGCGTAGTAGACCTTGCCGTCTGTGTCGCTCTTGCGGTGGGTGTAGGCGGCTTTCAGGTGCCAGTCGCCGGCCAGGGTCTGATCGAGGGTGGCGAACGCGGTCTTGTCGCGCAGAGGCCAGGAACTCCAGGACGTCGCCATGTTGGTCGAGCGTCCGAGTCCGGTCTTGCTGCCATCGGCGTTCCAGTACGGCAAGGTGCCCCATGAGGAGCCTTGCACCTGTTTGTCCTGATAGTCATAGCCGACGGCCAGTACGGTGGAATCGGTCAGATCCGCTTCGAGAATGCCGTAGCCGACTTCCCGCTGGAGGGCGTACTTGTCGCGAAATGATCCCTGGTCGCGATAGGCCAGCACACTGCGCCCGCGCAACCGTCCGTCGAAGGCCAGCGGGCCGCCGACATCGACGTAACTGTAGTAATCGTCATAGCTGCCGCCGCTGGCGCCGGCCTGAGCCTGCCACTGCGCGGTCGGGCGTTTGCGCACCATGTTGATGGTCGCCGACGGGTCGCCTGCGCCAGTGGTCAGGCCGGTGGCGCCGCGCACGACTTCGATGCGGTCGTAGATGATGGTGTCCGAATCGGACTTCATGTACTGGAAGGTGTTGAGCATCCCGTCGATCTGGAAATTGTTGATCGAGTAGCCGCGGGATGAGTAGCTGACCCGATCCGAATCGTTGTGCTGCACCACAATGCCGGTGGTCTGGCTCATGGCCTCGGACAATGTACCGAGCTTGAAATCATCCATCTGCTGACGGGTGACCACGGACACCGATTGCGGGGTTTCCTTGATCGACAGGTTCAACCGCGTCGCCGTGCTCATGGCGCCGGTGGTGTAGGCGCGGGTGTTTTCAGTGGTGCTGCCAAGACCCTGGGCGGTAACGCTGGTGGACGCCAGCTCGAGTGCCGGCGCAGCGGCGGGCGACTGTTTTTCCGTGTCGGTTTCAGCCAGCAGATCCGGGCTCAATGCAACGCTGCACAGGCCAAGGGTCAGGGTCATGGAACGGGTGATGGGCGCGAACATCGCAGCCGACTCCTTGTCTTTGAGGGAAAAATTCCGTTTGTTCAAAGACGAAGGTGAAGGGGGCGATTTAGTACCAAACGAGAAATATTATTATTTGAAGGTGTTTCAGTCAGACGAAAAAAAGGGCCGTTTCCGGCCCTTCTCGTTACTGCTGCAGCACCACTTCTGTGGCGGCGGGTTTTTTCGGCTTCATCAGGCTGAAGTCGATCAGGGCCCGCTGTTCGCGTTCATAAGGGTTGCCGATCAGCAGCGGACGCGGCTTGAAGCTGTCGCTGACCAGGCTCTTGCTGCGATCCAGCTCATCGAAACTCAAACCGGCCAGATCCGCCCAGGTGTGGATCAGGTGTGAGCTGCTGTAGGGCCGGCTCAAATCCCCGGTGAAGTTCCAGTTGTGGGTTTCACGCCACTTTGGCGAGGCCCAGGCCATGAATGGAATGGTGTACATCGGCGCCGTCGGCTTGTTTTCGTTGCGACCCAGAGTGCCGTGGCCCACCGAGTCGAACACGTCTTCGCCGTGGTCGGAGAGGTACAGCAAAAAGCCGTTCGGATCGGATTTGGCGTAGTCCTTGATCAGGCTCGAGACCACGAAATCGTTGTACAGCACCGCGTTGTCGTAGCTGTTGTAAGTCGGCACCTGATCGTCACGCACACCGGCCGGAACGCCGTTGCGATCCTGGAACTTATCGAAGCTCGGCGGATAACGGTACTGGTAGCTCATGTGCGTACCGAGCAAGTGCACGACGATCAATTTGCGCGGCGCCGCGTCGGCCAGGGCCTTGTTGAACGGCTCGATCACGTCACCGTCGTACTGCGCGGCGTTCTGGTTGCGGTTGTTGTTCAGGTACACCTGCTCGTCGGCCTGTTCGGAGAAGGTCGTGAGCATGGTGTTGCGCTTGGTCATGGTTTGCTGGTTGGTGATCCAGAAGGTCTTGTAGCCAGCCTGCTTCATCATGCTGACCAGCGACGGCGTGGACAGGTACAGGTCCGGGTTTTCTTCGTCGGCGAAGGTCAGCACCTGTTGCAGCGCTTCGATGGTGTACGGGCGCGGGGTGATGACGTTGTCGAAGACCGACAGTTGATCCTTGAGCTTGTCCAGTTCCGGCGTGGTTTTACGCGGGTAACCGTAGAGGCTCATGCGCTGGCGGTTGGTGGACTCGCCGATCACCAGCACCAGGGTCGCCGGCTGGCTGGCGCCCGCGTCCTTGAGATTTTTCAGTGGCGGGATCTTGCTCGCGCTGTGCAGCATGCCCTGCATGTCGGCCAGGGTTTCCTGATAGCGGTGATACGCCACTGCCATCTGCCACGGCACGGCCGGCTCGATGCGGGTTTCGAATTTTTCGAAGCCCTGGGCAAAGCTGCCGGTGCGCATCGTCTGCTTGATCAGCGGGTAACCGATCACGGCCACCAGAATCGCCATGGCAGCGACGAATGCCTGACCACGGGGCAGGTACACCGGACGCAGGCGGGTCCACAGGAAATACGCGAACGCGGTGTGCGCGAGGAACGCCGGAACCATCCACCAGGCAAAGTACTGGGTCATGTACTCGCCGGCTTCGGACACGTTCGACTCGAACATGATGAAGATCACGCTCTGGGAGAATTCCTGCTGGTAAATGAAGAAGTAACCCAGGCTGGCCATCGAGCAGGCCCACAGCACCAGGCCGATCACGGCGGCGAGCAGGCGGGTGCGGTTGGGGAACAGCAGCATCGGCGCGAGCCACACGGCGCTCATCACGAAAGCCTGGCGGAACCCGGTGAACCCTGAGGTGCCCGTCAACTGGATCAGCAGTTGGGTGATACCGGAGAAGTACCAGAAAAACACGAACAGCCAGATGAAACCGGCCCAGTCGAAACCTGTCGCAGTCGTTTTGCTGCGTTTGAACACCGCCATTCAGCACTCCAGCTCAGTCGTCACATCCACCGCCGGGCGCTTCATGCAACCGGCGCATGAACCCGACGAACGGAGGCCGTGCACACACGCACGGCCAGAATGCGCCGGAGTATCAACAAGCGGATGTGAAAACTTTGTTAGTTGCCGAAATGGGCCAGAGGTGCAGCATGTCGGGAACGGCGATGGCCGCTCCCGAAGCGGGCGGGGGAGATCAGGCGTGGGGCGAGCGCTGTACGCGCGGCAGAGGCTGTGGCTCGGCGCCCTGGGTCAGCAGGCGCAATTGCGCGAGTTCATGCTTGAGCTGATCGCGTTCATCTTTCAACTGCCGCAATTCATCGCGACGGATAGTGACGTACAGGGTTTGTGGCGGCATTGCTGTGTGTACTGTGCCCATTGCTCACCTCGCAAATGGCGTGTCTCAACTGCAGATCAGCCCCCGGTTTGGAGCCTTGATCTGCTATCGGCGCCGATTTTGATTTCTTTTGCTCGTGAATGGAACTTTTTTATTTTTCATGGTCGTTGTGTCTTCGGCACGTTTCCCGACGTTATCAGTCTGGATCGGGCACAATGCCCGGAAACTTCACACCGACGCTCTGGACTAAGCTCCAGGAGTTACGTTGGGCTATAACCTTTGACACACTTTTATTTGTAGTAAGGAGCATCAGCACATGCAACTCGGGATTATTGGACTGGGCCGCATGGGCGGCAATATTGCGCGACGTCTGATGCTCAACGGTCACACCACCGTTGTTTACGACCGCAATACCGCCTTTGTCGACACCCTGGCCGCCGAGGGCTCTACCGGCGTCGCCGATCTGCCTGCACTGGTCGCAGGCCTGGCCAAGCCGCGTGCGGTATGGGTCATGCTGCCGGCCGGGGCACCGACTGAAGACACCATCGAAGCCCTGAGCCATCTGCTCGAGGCGGGCGACACCATCATCGATGGCGGCAACACCAACTATAAAGATGACATCCGCCGGGCCAAAACCCTGGCCGAGAAGGGCCTGCACTACATCGACGTCGGCACTTCCGGCGGCGTCTGGGGCCTGGAGCGCGGCTACTGCATGATGATCGGCGGCGATGCCGAGACCGTTAAGCGTCTGGACCCGCTGTTCGCCGCACTGGCGCCGGGCATGGGCGACATCCCGCGCACCAAGGACCGCAAGTCCGATGATCACCGCGCCGAGCACGGCTACATCCACGCCGGTCCCGCCGGTGCCGGCCACTTCGTCAAGATGATCCACAACGGGATCGAGTACGGCATGATGGCCGCCTTCGCCGAAGGCTTCGACATTCTCAAGACCAAGTCCAGCGAGCGCCTGCCGGAAGATCAGCGTTTCGACCTGAACGTAGCCGACATCGCCGAAGTCTGGCGTCGTGGCAGCGTGGTGTCGTCCTGGCTGCTGGATCTGACCGCCGATGCGCTGGCCAGCGACCCGAAACTCGACGGCTTCTCGGGCTCCGTGGCGGACAGCGGCGAAGGCCAGTGGACCATTGAAGCGGCCATGGAACAAGCGGTGCCGGTACCGGTGTTGTCCAACTCGCTGTTCTCGCGCTACCGCTCTCGCGGCCAGGGCACTTTCGGCGACAAGATTCTTTCGGCCCAGCGCTTCGGTTTTGGCGGCCACGTGGAGACACCGAAGAAATGACCCATACGATCCGCAGGAAATCCAAGGCAGAACCCGCGCCACCGACCACGCTGTTTCTGTTCGGCGCCCACGGTGATCTGGTCAAGCGCCTGCTGATGCCGGCGCTGTACAACCTGAGTCGCGACGGCCTGCTGGATGATGGCCTGCGGATCGTTGGCGTTGACCACAACGCCATCACCGATGAAGCCTTCGCGCAAAAGCTTGAAGACTTCATCCGCACCGAGGTGGCAGCCAAGGTCGGCAAGGGCGATCAGATGCTTGATTCGTCCTTGTGGGCCAAACTCGCCAAAGGCATCAGCTACGTCCAGGGCGATTTCCTGGACGACAGCACTTATTCGGCCCTGGCGGCGAAAATCGCCGACAGCGGCACTGGCAATGCGGTGTTTTACCTGGCCACCGCGCCACGTTTCTTCAGCGAAGTGGTGCGCCGTCTCGGCAGCGCCGGGTTGCTCGAAGAAACCCCCGAAGCCTTCAGAAGGGTGGTGATCGAAAAACCGTTCGGCTCCGACCTGCAAACCGCCGAGGCGTTGAACGCCTGCCTGCTCAAGGTCATGTCGGAAAAGCAGATCTACCGGATCGATCACTACCTGGGCAAGGAAACCGTGCAGAACATTCTCGTCAGCCGGTTCTCCAACAGCCTGTTCGAAGCGTTCTGGAACAACCACTACATCGACCACGTGCAGATCACCGCCGCCGAAACCGTCGGCGTCGAAACCCGTGGCAGTTTTTACGAACACACCGGCGCCCTGCGGGACATGGTGCCCAATCACCTGTTCCAGTTGCTGGCCATGGTGGCGATGGAGCCGCCGGCCGCGTTCGGCGCCGATGCGGTGCGGGGCGAGAAGGCCAAGGTGGTCGGCGCGATTCGCCCCTGGACCATCGAGGAAGCGCGAGAAAACTCGGTACGCGGCCAATACAGCGCCGGCGAAGTCGCTGGCAAACCGGTGGCCGGTTACCGCGATGAAAACAACGTCTCCCCCGACAGCACCACGGAAACCTACGTGGCGCTGAAAGTGATGATCGATAACTGGCGCTGGGTCGGCGTGCCGTTCTACCTGCGCACCGGCAAGCGCATGAGCGTGCGCGACACCGAGATCGTCATCTGCTTCAAACCGGCGCCGTATGCGCAATTCCGCGATACCGAGGTCGACGAATTGCAGCCGACCTACCTGCGTATCCAGATCCAGCCCAACGAAGGCATGTGGTTCGACCTGCTGGCCAAACGGCCGGGGCCGGCGCTGAACATGGCCAATATCGAACTGGGCTTCGCCTACAAGGATTTCTTCGAAATGCAGCCGTCCACCGGCTACGAAACCCTGATCTATGACTGCCTGACCGGCGACCAGACGCTGTTTCAGCGCGCTGACAACATCGAGAACGGCTGGCGCGCGGTGCAGCCGTTCCTCGACGCCTGGCAACAGGACGCGAGCGTGCAGAGTTATGCCGCTGGCGAAGACGGGCCGAAAGCCGCCGATGATCTTCTGACTCGCGATGGTCGCGTCTGGCATGGTCTCGGATGAGTGAGCCGATCCGTTTTCTGTTGAGCGACATGGACGGCACGCTGTTGTTGCCCGATCACAGCCTGAGTCAGCGCACTATCGACGCGGTTCGTTCGCTGCGCGAAGCGGGCGTGTTGTTCAGTCTCGCCACGGGGCGGCCGCCCAAAGCGATGCTGCAACAAATCGAAGCCCTGGGCGTCGATCTGCCGACGGCGGCGTTCAATGGCGGCACGATCGTCAATCCGGACGGCAGCATTCTGGTCGCGCATTACCTGCCGGCCACGGCAGCGTTGACCGCACTGGCGCTGTTCGCCGACCAGCCGGATGTCGAAATCTGGGTGTTCAGCGGTGGCGACTGGCTGCTGAAGGATCCGCACGGGCCGATGGTGCCGCGCGAACAGCACGGGCTCGGTTATCCGCCGGTGGTGGTGGAGAGTTTCGAGCCTTATCTGGAGCGTATCGACAAGATCGTCGCTACCAGCAACAACACTGAGCTGCTGATCGAACTGGAGGCGCGGTTGCTGCCGAAGGTCGAGGGCATGGCGCAGGTGTCGCGTTCGCAGCCGGTGTATCTGGACGTGACGGCGGTCGAGGCCAACAAGGGCTCGGCGCTGGTGACGCTGGCTGAGCACCTCGGTGTGCCGCTGGCGCAAACGGCGGCGATTGGCGATGGCGGCAATGATCCGGCGATGTTCCATGTTGCCGGTCTCTCGATCGCCATGGGCCAGGCTGAGGACGCGGTGAAACGTCAGGCCGACGTGGTGACCGGGCGGAACACCGAGGATGGCGTGGCGCAAGCCATCGAGCAGCACATATTGCCGCGCTGATTTATGTATAAAAAAACGGGAGCCCCAAGGCTCCCGTTGTTGTTTCTACAGCCAGTAGCTCACGGCGTACCAGCCGAGCAATCCCATCACCACGGTGTAAGGCAACGCCATCCACACCATCCGCCCGTACGACAACCGTACCAGCGGTGCAATCGCCGACGTCAGCAGGAACAGAAACGCCGCCTGACCGTTGGGCGTCGCCACGCTCGGCAGGTTGGTGCCGGTGTTGATCGCAATCGCCAGTGTCTCGAAATGCTCGCGGCTCATGTGCCCGGACAGGAACGCCTGCTTCACTTCGGTGATGTAGATCGTGGCAACGAACACATTGTCACTGATCGCCGACAGCAGGCCATTGGCGATAAACAGCATCCCCGGTTGCTGGTCGGCCGGCAGTGCCAGGACCCACTGGATCAGCGGCGCGAACAGTTGCTGGTCGTGAATCACTGCGACCACGGCGAAGAACACCACCAGCAGCGCGGTGAACGGCATGGCGTCCTTGAATGCGCTGCCCAGTCGGTGCTCGTCGGTGATCCCGGTGAAGGCGGTAATCAGCACGATCACCATCAGTCCGATCAGGCCGACTTCCGCGATATGGAATGCCAGACCTGCAATCAGGATCAACGCAGCGCAGCCTTGCACCAGCAGGGCGGCGCGCTGACGCGGGGTGCGTTCGGCATTGTCTTCGGCGGCGTAGTTGGCCAGCACGGCACGTACGTTATCCGGCAGCAGCGTGCCGTAGCCAAACCAGCGCAGTTTCTCCAGCAACAGGCACGTCACCAGTCCCGCGAGCAGAACCGGCAGGGAAACCGGTGCGACCTTCAGGAAAAACTCGGCGAAGTGCCAACCCATCTCGTGGCCGATCAACAGGTTCTGCGGTTCGCCAACCAAGGTGCAGACGCCGCCCAGTGCAGTACCGACGGCGCCGTGCATCAACAGACTGCGCAGGAAGGCACGAAACTGTTCCAGATCCTCGTGATGCAGTTGGGGCAGATGCCGGTCATCGCTGAATTCGCTGTCCTGGCGCGGATCGTTGCCGGAAGCCACCCGGTGGTAAACCGAATAGAAGCCGATGGCGGCGCTGATGATCACTGCGGTGACGGTCAGTGCGTCGAGAAACGCCGAAAGAAATGCCGACAGAAAGCAGAACATCAGGGCCAGCAGCGCCTTCGAACGCACGCCCAGCAACAGGCGCGAGAACAGGAACAGCAACAGGTCTTTCATGAAATAGATGCCGGCGACCATGAACATCAACAGCAGAATCACCGGGAAATTGTGCTGCAATTCTTCGTACAGCGCCTGGGGCGTGGTCATTTTCAGCAGCAGCGCTTCGATCAGCAGCAAGCCGCCGGGCATCAGCGGGTAGCACTTGAGCGCCATGGCGAGGGTGAAAATGAACTCGATCACCAGCAACCAGCCAGCGGCGACCGGGCCGACGCTCCACAGCACCAGTGCGTTGAGCATCAGAAACCCGACGATGCACGCCTTGTACCAGCGGGGCGAATGCCCGAGAAAATTGTGCGCGAACGCCTGGGCCATCGAACCGGACATCAGCTACTCCTTGTCTTAAGAAGCGCGCAAGTTGCCGTAAGCCATGGGGAAGATCAAGTGTGGGAAGATTCGCATCAGTGATTCAGATAGCGCGCCACTACTGCGCGGTAGTTGCCATCGAGCGAATAGCCGCCCACCAGAATCGCGCCATTGGGCTGTATCGCCACTGACGTGGCGGTATCGAGGCTGCGGCCCAGTCGCGTGCGCAACCAGCCATTGCCGGAACCGAAGCTTCGATCCAGGCGGCCGTCGACCAGATAGCGGGCGATGATGAAGTCGGCCTCAACTCCGCCGATCGTCGCGCCAACCGCAACGATGCGACTGTCCGGCATTACCTGCGCCGCGCTCCACTGGCAGCCACTGGGTCCGATATCCAGCAGATGCGGCTGACCGTCATTGCAGTGCAGGTCGGGGCGACCGTTGCCGTGGACAGACAGGGCCATGCATCGGATCGGATCGCGACTGCTGCCAAAACAATGCAAATGCTCCGCTGATTCGATGACTTGATTGACCAGAGCACTGCGTCCCTGGACTTTGAAGGCCATGAAGCCGTCCACCGCAAAACGTTCGTCGAGCCGCCCGTCCGGCAGATAGCGTGCAAGCAGGCCTTCCTGCGGAAAGTCGATGGAGCCGCCCACCACGATTCTTCCGTCTTCTTGCAGCAGCACGCTGCCCAGCCAGGTATTGAGCAGCAAGTGGCGAACCATGACGAAGCCGCGACCATTGAAGGATGGGTCCAGGCTGCCGTCGGGTTTGAGGCGGATCAACATGCCGACGTGATCGGCCAGCTCGAAGTGATGATTGGCGATCAGCAGGATGTGGCCATCCGGTTGCACTGCGAAGTCGCAGGCTTCTGCGCCCGGAACGCCCGGTGGCAGCCATGCATCGCGGGCGCCCATGGAGAGGTCACCGGGCAGGCGGACGATTTGCCGACCATTGTCGCCGAAGTCCGGGTCAGGTCGGCCCTGGGCATCGAACATCGCCAGGGCGGGCAGGGTGCGATGTTCTGATTCGTAGTGCAGGCCCGCCAGCAGAGTCCGCCCGTCGGGCAAGACTTGAACCTTGCCGCCGGTGGCTTCGAAACCGGCAGCGAACCGGCCTATCACGCTGCCTTGAAAGCCGAACCCCAGATCAGCCGAGCCGTCCTCAAGCAGACGGGCCAGACCGAAACAACTGCCTTGAGCAGTGCCCACCTTGGCGGCGACCAGGATCCTGCCCTGCGCGTCGAGCGCCACGCTCTGGATCAGGCTGGACGTACTGCCGGCGAAATAAACCTGAGCCAGGCCGTTGCTGGAAAAGGTCTTGTCGAGTTGTCCGGCGTTATTCGCTAGCGTCGGGAGTGCGATAGCGGTCTGGGTTGACATGCATGCTTCTCCTTGCGAGTCGACCGATTTCCGGGAGGCGGAACGGGTAACTGCATGAGGGAGACATTCAATCCCTGAATACGCGCAAGTACAACTGACAGAATTAACAGGTGGAGGGTCGCACTGTGCCAGAACAGTGTCTTTTTGAACCAGTCGCAAGCCTGCCAAGTATTCAGACGCGAAAGTATTGAAGAAAGTTGTACAGAAAGACTGAAGTTGGAAATGGATTCGCAACTAGCAGAAGAGGGCGGATGACTTGAACGTCATCCGCATTACCCACAAATATCAGTGCGGCATCGACCAGGATTGCAACGCATAGCCTTCTTCGCTTAGTTCGGCGCGGGCCTGTTGCAGCAGGTGTTCAAGTTGCGCCGGATCGGAGTAGGCGCTGCTCGGGATCTGGGTGCGACCGATGTGGGAATTGGTGCGGTCGATCACGGTGAGGCAGAGTTCGCCATTCCCGTCTTGCGGGGCCCAGGCGACGCATTGGAAAGGTTTGAATGCGCGGTTGGCGATCAAAAGAGCTTCGTTGATACGGAGCGGGGCGTTCATTGGGGTCTTCTCTCTATAGTGCCCAATCAAGTGATATGCCGTCGGTTGGGCTGACCGTTCGGCGAGTTACTTGTACTGATGCACGCAACCCGCTGACAGGTCACACGGAATCTGAAGAAATTTCGACTTTCTTTCATACACTCAATATTCAGAGAGATTTTGAAAGCCTGGCGAAAGAATCAAGTCGATAGCTAACTAATAAAGCCGCTTCTTATAACCGCTTCACTTGTATACCTATAAGCAATCGATACAAGACGCCGTCAAATTCTTGCTAATGTAACAGTCAGGTTTGCCAAATGACTGTTTTTACGATCATTTCCTAAAATTTGGCGCCAAGGAACAGTCATGAACGAAGCGCCTGCATTACGACGTTTACTGGTCGTCGACCCGTGCGACGACTGTCACCGATTATTGCCGGGTTTACGTGCTGCAGGTTGGGACGTCGACAGTTGCAGCCTGGAAAATGCCGCCGACCGAACGTGCGATGTAGGCCTGTTGCGTTTACAGCCTTTTCATCTGGAACGTCCCGAAGCCGTCAAAGAGCTGATCAGCCGCAGTGGTACCGAATGGATCGCCGTGTTGAATCAGGAAGTGCTGCGTTTGCAGAACGTCGGTGATTTCGTCTGCGAGTGGTTTTTCGATTTCCACACCTTGCCGTTTGACGTGTCGCGGGTGCAGGTCACCCTCGGCCGCGCGTTCGGCATGGCGCGCCTGCGCGGTCAGGGCACGATACACGTCGATCAGCAGGAACATGAGCTGCTGGGTGACAGCAAACCGATCCGCGAGCTGCGCAAGCTGCTGAGCAAACTGGCCCCCACCGAGTCGCCGGTGTTGATTCGCGGCGAAAGCGGTACCGGCAAGGAACTGGTCGCCCGCACCCTGCACCGGCAGTCGCAACGCCACAGCAAACCGTTTGTGGCGATCAACTGCGGGGCGATTCCCGAGCATTTGATCCAGTCCGAACTGTTCGGCCACGAGAAAGGCGCGTTCACCGGCGCCCATCAGCGCAAGGTCGGACGTATCGAAGCGGCCAACGGCGGCACCTTGTTTCTCGATGAAATCGGCGATCTGCCGCTGGAGCTGCAAGCCAATCTGCTGCGCTTTCTTCAGGAAAAGCACATTGAACGGGTCGGTGGCAGTCAACCGATCCCGGTCGATGTGCGGGTGTTGGCGGCGACTCACGTTGATCTCGAAGCCGCCATCGAGAAGAAGCGCTTTCGCGAAGACTTGTACTACCGGCTCAATGTGCTGCAAGTGGTGACCGCGCCGTTACGCGAGCGCCACGGCGATCTGTCGATGCTGGCCAACCACTTTTCCCATTTCTACAGCCATGAAACCGGCCGTCGTCCGCGCAGCTTCAGTGAAGACGCGCTGATCGCCATGGGCAAACACGACTGGCCGGGCAATGTCCGCGAACTGGCCAACCGGGTGCGTCGAGGCCTGGTGCTGGCCGAAGGGCGGCAAATCGAAGCCCGTGACCTGGGGCTGATCAGCCAGCAGTCGATCGCGGCACCGATGGGCACCCTGGAAGACTACAAGACCCGCGCCGAACGCCAGGCGTTGTGCGATGTGCTGAACCGGCACAGCGACAATCTCAGCGTTGCCGCCAAAGTGCTGGGGGTTTCCCGGCCGACTTTCTATCGTTTGCTGCACAAGCACCAGATCCGCTAGGGCGCGGTGCTTCCTGAGGTCCGGAAGCTGAAAAGGCCCGCTGCGATGCAAGTCGCAGCGGGCCTTTTCATGATGTCGCGGTTTAGAAGTAGTACGGGAATTTCAGGCTGAAGGAGAAGTCCGGGGCATCGTCCGTCATGCCGATGGACAGGTTGGGCACAATGGTCAGGTTGTCGGTGGCCGCGATGGTCATGCCGACGTTGAAGTAACCGGCGTTGGCGTCGCTGGACACCACCGATTCCCAATCCCCGCCATCCTGTTTCAGCTTGCTCTTGCGTTGCACCAGGTCAGACACGGAGAACGACATACTCATCTTCTCGTTCAGTGCGAAGGCAACACCTGCACCAATCTGGAAGCTGTCGCCGATGCGAACCTTGCCCGGGTTTTTCTGGTTGACCGTGGAGCTGATGTCGTCGAACGACTCCTCGAAGTTGTGGGTGTAGGACAGACTGCCGAACAGCACGGCCGGGTCAAACGTCTTGACCAGCGAGATGCCCGGGGTGATCGACCAGACGCCGTTGCCGGTAGGCAAGGTGTCAGGCACGAACAGGTTCGAGTTGGCATCGGTCTGGCGCAGCTTGATCCCGAACGGGTCCTTGCCCGTAGGCGCCTTGACCCGTAAGGAAACCACGGCGTCCGGGGTGTTGACCGACTCGTCCAGGAACTTGTACGCAATGCCGAAGTTGACGTCGCCGAGAGTCGGGTCGCGGCTGACGTCCTGTTCGGTGGTGACGTTGGATGCACCGCCGTTGCCGCCACCGGACTGATAGGTCGATTCGCGGTAGACCACCGGCACGTTCAGGTCGAACTGCCAGCGGTTGTCGAAGTTATAGCGGCCCGTCAGGTCCAGTGTCCAGGTGTCGGCCTTGATCCGGTCGAGGTTGATGTTGCCGAGGAAAATCGAGTCCAGGGCGAGGAAACCGTTGAGAATCAGCTGGCGGGTGTCGTAGCGCGAATAGGTCACGCCGGTTTCAAAGCTGAACTTGCCGCCGCCGAAGAAACCGCTGGCTTCGTCGTACAGGTTGGACACACTCTGTGCCGGTTGCGAATCGTCGGCCAGTGACTGGCCATAGGATGCGCCGCTACCCCCGGCGGCGCCCCCCGAAGCCGTTGCAGCCCCGGTGCCGGTGGCGACCCGGTTGCCTTTCATGTCCGAAGGCGATTTGGCCAGGCGTTTTGGGGGTGGAGAGGCGGGTTGTTCTTCGACCTGCCGGACCCGCTGTTCGAGCACCGCCAGGGCTTTCTGTTGTACTTCGTATCGTTGCTTAAGCTCCAGAAGTTCCTGTTTCAGGGCTTCGACATCGGCATCAGGTGCTGCTTGCAGCATTGCCGCCGGTAGAAGAGTACTCAAACATACAGCGGCACGCAGTGATACTGATCGATACATGAATAAGCCGTCCCTTTAAGCCCAATGATCGAGACTCAGCGTAGTTCAATATCCGATGTTGCGTAGTGCCCTGAGTTGAGTCAGGTTGCAGTCCAGTGCGCCGGCACTCATGCCGTTATTGTTAAGGACAACGTTGAGTTGTGTCAGGTTGTTGACTACGTTCGCGTTACCCAGCAGACGGGTGTTTTGCAACAGTCCACCCTGGGCGACCTGTTGCAAGGCTGTACCCTGATTGCCGGAGGCCTGAATGGCCATTTGCACACCGCCATTTGTGGCTGAAACCGCGACGCTGCCGGCACCGTTGCTGCCGGAAATGGTCTGGCCGGCCATCAAGGCCTGGCCTTGGGCGGGCGCCAGGGCGGGTGCCTGACTGGCTTCTTTGACGTTGATCGCAACGTTGTTGTAGGCGGCGTTGCCATCGCCAGCGGCGCGCACACTCTGCGTTACGCCCTGGCTGGAGTTGAGTCCCGCGCCACCCACGACCGAGCCCGTCCCCAGTTCCGGGGTATTGCCGTTGCCGTGTTCCTTGATGGTCGAGACGTAGAATTCAGGTTTTATCGAAGCGGCCTGCAATTGCATCGTGGCCGATGCCCCGATCAGATCTCCACTGGCGTTGCGCCAGGTACTGCTCATGACGACGCCGAAGCTGATGATCCGCCCCGGCATGACATAACGACCGCGCAGCTCTGCGAGCTCCTGGTCCTTGATTTCGATGGGTTTGAATCCTGCATTGGCATAGCCTGATGCGCTCGCTGCCAGACAGGCGGCGGCCAGCCAGTATGAGGTTTTCATCTGCTGCTCCCGGGACATCCAGCCCCAATCTTGTAATCGGCGATTAAAAGAAGTCGCTCTGTATGAACCCGAAGTCCATCAATTCAGCATCTTTGACCGGGTTGAAGGCATCCAGCTTGTTCTTGGCCGTCACCGGTACCGGAGGGCTGCGCAAGGCATTGGCCTTGTCATATCCGGGGCCGACGATGGCAAAGACAATGCCGTTCCAACCTTTGACAAAGTCATCATGGGAGTAGCGTTTGTGTCCTAAAACCGGGTCTCCGATGTAAACCCAATCCTTGTCCGCCCGCTGCATCACCACGAAATGCTTGTAGCCGCGAATTTCCATCAGTACCACCACCGGGATCGTGACTGCGTCGAGTTTTTCCGGTGGAATCTTGTAGCCCCTGGCGCGCATGCCGATGCTTTCTATGTAGCGCTTCATGTCGAGCATGGAGAAACCTTGAGTACGGACAAGGTCCTGGTCAGCGTTGACCAGCATGCCTTTGATGATGTGCTCTTCATCGACGTCGAGCCAATAGGCCTGGCGCAATACCGTCGCCAGTGCGGCGGCGCCGCAACTGAAGTCGGTTTTCTGTTCGACGATGTCGGCAAACTTGCGCTCACGAATGCTTTGCACGTTCTTGTAGACAAGCGTGCCGCCAGGCAAGGCAGCAACGGGCATCTGGGCAGCCTGGGTCAGACCACAGAAGCAAAGCAGAGCGAGGAGGGCAGTCTTACGCATGATCGATACGCCTTTGCGGACTGAGGAAAAGCCCCGTTTCCGGGGCTTTCGTTTCGATCGCGATTACATGCAGGATTTGCAACCTGCGGCGATGGACAGCGTATTGCTTTGTTGGTTGCCAACACCAGCGGCGTTGTTGTAACCAGCGTTACCCGAGAAGTTGTTACCAACATTGGAGATGGAAGCGTTGTTGGTCACAGGGTTTTTCCAGCCATCAGGGGTCATCACTTGTTGAGTGGTCACACCTGCCAGGCCAAAGACGCCCACTGCTTCGAATTTGGCTTTTTGATCTTTGTCGCCACCATGGCCTCTGTCGTTATTGCCATATCCGCCATGACCGTGATCGTCGTCTTCGATTTTTGCAGTGCCCTTCGCGTAGAACGCGCCAGCCCCGGCGAAAGTACCGGTGAGGGTATCTTTTTTGTAGGTTTGAGTGCCGTTGTTGGCTACGGTCAGGCCAGTGGAGGTTTGGTTCGCAGCAGCAGCGGCGTTAGCTACACGACCACCCGATACAGCAATTGCCAGGTTGTTTTTCTGTTGGTTGAAGTTGCCGGCACTGTTGTTCACGCCAATGTTGCCGGAACCGCCGTTACCCACGTTGTTGAGGTTGGCGTTGTTGGTGGTGGAGTAGTTCGCAACGGCGTTGTTGGTGTTGACTTGAGTTGCGCTGGAGACCGACACCGCAGAGCCGAAGATGAAACTTTCATCGGCAGTGGCCAGAGCGGCGGCATTGTCTTGCTGGTTGCCATCGCCGGCGGTGTTGTTCATGCCAACGTTGCCGTTGGTGCCATTGGCCGAGTCGCGGACGGAGGCATCATTTTTGGTGCCTTGGTTGCCGACCAGGTTGCCAGAGCTGCTTTGCGTGTCGAGCACTGCCGCCCCGGCGCCAGCGCCGATTTGCAGCAGTTGTTCCAGGGTTGGGCCTTTTGGTTCATGGTTGCCATGCCCGTTACCATGACCGTGATTATCATCACGACCGCCTGCCTGTGCTGCGATTGCCATCACTGCTGCGAGTGCGAAAACCAGTGGTTTGAGGGCCATTGTAGGTTTCATGGTGTTTCTCCGTGCTTATTAGTTGGTTAAGTGTTGGTACTTTCTAATTGCACTGCTTTTGTTGTTTGGGTCAGTCAGCGACCCGGATGCTCAGGGTGTTAGCCATTCGGTTCCCCACCCCGGCACTCTGGTTCACCTGGATTACCCCTCGGCTGCCGGTGAAGGCCTGATCACTTGTCGTGACCTGGCGACTGCCGGGTGAGGTACCAGTTGCTCCTGAGCTCGGTAACAACGCCACGTTCTGTTGAGAAAGGGCGCTATCGTCAACGCTCTGCGGGGCAGCACTGATGCTGACGCGCGTCACGTTGGCCATCTGGTTATTGGCCCCGGCGCCCTGGTTCACGCCCAGGATCCCGTTGCCGTTAGTGAAAGAGTTGCCGCCGATGTTGGCGCTGGCATTGCCAGTGCGGTCGGCGGGCGTGTTGATGTGCTGGATGACACTGGTGGTCGCGCTGGCACTGGTGCCAATGGCGATTGCTTTGGTGTTGGTCTGTTGCATCTGGTCGCCGGCAGCCTGGTTGACGTTGTAGTTGCCGCGGTACTGGATGCCGGTTTCCTGAATGTTCGCGTTGTTCACGGAACTCGGGTCAGCCATAGCGCTGGTGCAGCCGAGGAGGGCGAGCAAGAGCAGAGAGCGATTCATTTATTGGCCTCCAGCCATGCGAGTCAGAGGGGCAAGACCGGAGCTCATGGCACGGTTGACGGTATTGGAGATCGAGCCGCCGGCACCGCCGCCGTGACCGCCTCCCATACCAGGCAAGCCATTCGGATTGGTCACAGTGTTCATGCCGGGGATGTTCGAAGTCGGGGTGGTGATACTTCCGCGAATCGAGGATCCGCTGGCTACACTGGCAAATTCACCGTCGTTGAGTTCGGTGCTGGTCATTGCTTGACCGATGCGGCCCGAAGGATTGGCATTGACGGTGGTGGGATACGGGTCTTTGCCGCCGCTGCGGCCGATCGGGATCGGCTGGACGTCACGATTGAGCACGATCACGCCATTGCCTTCGGCCTGAACGTTGAAACTGAGGAAAGTGCTGGCGGCTGATCCGATCAGCAGAAGGCAGGTGAAGGCTTTATTGATATTCCCCACGACGGCAATTCCTTCTTCAGTGGGCTGAGCCTGTTCAGCGTTGTGAAGGAGAGAGCGAAAGCTGTGCCGCTTTTGAAATGTCTTTAAATTTCAATGCGTTGGGTTTGACGAGCGCAGGCCCGATACAAAAGCTGTTTCATCGTTGAAACAAGTCACTGCCTTCGCAACCCCCTTATGCCGTTGCAAAGCTCTGGAACAAGGGTTTGCGCGCAGGTGTTTCAATTGCGTAACAAGTCGCATGACAAAGGGATGAAGGGCGCTGAGACGGGCACTTGGCATCCGCAGGAGTGTTTCAGGAACGGACACTTTGACCCCAAAACAGGGGATGCACCGGGTCAACCAACCCGAAAACCGGGTCAGTTCGCGAGCAGGTCGCGAACCGCTTTGAAGGCTTGCTGCTGGCGTTCGGCCCAGTTGCCCTGAATGATCTGCAAGGGCCGATGATGTTTCTGCAGCCAGGTTCGAGTGGCGTGATAGAACGCGAGCCGTTCATCCAGGTCAGGCTGGCAGCGCTGACCATCGTCCGTCCACTCGATCTGTTCGGGAGAGAGCAACAGGTGCAAGTCGTAATGACGGGCCAGTAATTCGCCTTCCAGCCACGGCGGGCAGTCGCCAAACAGGGTCTGGCTCCACAGAATGTTGCTCAACAGATGCGTATCGAGAATCAGCAGGCGCGGCTGCTGCGCGCGTGCCGCATCTTCCCACTGCAACTGGCCGCGAGCGATCTCGGGAATATCGGCCAGGCAGGTATCGCGAGGGTTCTGCTCCATGAACCAGCGCACGTACTCGTCCACTCGCAAACCGCCGAATTGCTGTTGGATTCCGGCCGCCAGCCAGCTCTTGCCGGTGGACTCGGGGCCGGTCAGGACAATCACTTTCATCGTTGCAACGCCGGGTCGGCACGCCATTCGCGCCAGCCTTGCACCGCGATCAGGGTGAACAGGGCATACAGCGCCGCCGTGAGGTACAGCCCTTTATAAAGGAACAGGCCGACGAAGATCACATCCAGCACGAACCACAACGCCCAGCATTGCAGACGCTTGTGAGCCATCCAGAATTGTGCGACCAGGCTGAAACCGGTCAGCGCTGCGTCGAGCCACGGTTGCGCCGCGTCGGTCCAATGGGCCATCGCAGCGCCCAGCAGCAGACTGCCGACAGTGCCGATGGCCAGTCCCTGCACTATCGAGCGCGTGTCGAGCCGACTGACCTCGCGCCCGTCATGCATCGTCCCGGCTCGGGTCCATTGCCACCAGCCATAGATTTGCAGTCCGGCATAAACCACCTGCAGCAACATGTCTGAATACAGTTTCACCTCGAAGAACACCCAGGTGTAGAGCGACACCATGACCAGCCCGATCGGCCAGCACCACGGATTCTGTTTGACCGTGAGCCACACGGCGATCACGCCGAGGGCGGCGGCAAACAGTTCTAGCCCGGACATGCAGGATCCTTGGGGGAATAAATGAGGGAGCGGATTGTACCGAAAAACAGGTGGGAAACGAGTTCCCACCTGTTGCAGGGATCAGACTCGGAACTGGCGCAGCAGCCCGTTCAGTTGTTCGCTGAGCTGGCCGAGTTTCACGCTGGCCACGCTCGACTGCTCGGCCGCCAGCGCGGTGCTGTGGGACAGGCCCGCCGCCTGGGTGACGTTCTGGTTGATGTCTTCGACCACGTGCGCCTGTTGCAGCGTTGCGCTGGCAATCGAGGCGTTCAGACCATTGAGGTTGCGCAGGGCCTGGCCGATGGCATTCAGGCTCGCACTGGCCAGGCCGGCCTGTTCGATGGTCAGTTGCGAAGCCTTGCTGCTGTCGCCGATCACCTTCACGGCGGCTTCGGAATGATTTTGCAGGCGTTCGATCATCGTCTGGATTTCCGCCGTGGACTTCTGCGTGCGCTGAGCCAGCAAACGTACTTCGTCAGCAACCACCGCAAAACCGCGACCCTGTTCACCGGCGCGAGCCGCTTCAATCGCGGCGTTCAAGGCGAGCAGGTTGGTCTGCTCGGCAATCGAGCGGATCACCTCCAGCACGCTGCCGATCTGCGTGCTCTCGGTCGCCAGCGTGCGAATCACTTCGACGGCCTGATCGATGGTGCCTGACAACTTGTCGATCTGCTGCAGGCTGCCGTCGATGTTGACCTGGCCTTGCTGGGCCTGAGCCTCGGCGTCACGCATTTCGCTGGCCGCGTGCTCGGCGTTTTTCGCCACGTCCTGCACGCCGTAGGTCACTTCGTTGACCGCGGTGGCCACCAGCTCCATCTGCTGCGACTGCTGCTGGCTGCGTTGCTGCGCTTGCGCCGCATCGTTGCCCAGTTCGCTGGATGATTGGCCCAATGCGCTGGCCGACACCTGCAAGTCACCGATCACTCGGCGCAGCTTGGCGGTGAAGGCATTGAAGTGATGGGCCAGTTGAGTGACTTCGTCCTGGCCGTGGGTATCGAGACTGCGGGTCAGATCGCTTTCGCCGCTGGCGATGTTGGCCATGGCGTTCACGGTCTCCTGCAACGGACGAACGATGCTGCGGGCAATCAGAATCACCAGCAGCGCCATGATCACCGCGATGACCAACCCGACTACCGATGCTTTGATCACCTGACCCTGGAACTCGGCCTGCACGTCATCGACGTAAACGCCGGAACCGATCACCCAGCCCCAAGGCTCGAACAGTTTCACGTACGACGTCTTGGCCACCGGTTCACTGGCGCCCGGCTTGGGCCAGCGGTAGTTGACCATGCCGGCACCTTTGGCCTTGGCGATGGCGACCATTTCGTTGAACACCGCAAAGCCGTCAGGGTCGCGGATAGCCGAGAGGTTCTGGCCTTCAAGCTTGGGATTGGTCGGGTGCATGACCATCACGGGCGTGAGGTCGTTGATCCAGAAGTAATCGTTCTGGTCATAACGCAGGCCACGGATCGCGGTCAGCGCCTGTTTCTGCGCTACGTCGCGGGTCAGGGTTCCTGCTGCTTCGAGGCTCTGGTAGTACGTCAGCAAACCGCTGGCGGTCTGCACCACATGCTGGGTTTTCTGGGCCTTGGCATGGTAGAGGTCATCATGGATCTGCTTGAGCATCAACACGCCCAACGTCAACAGCATGACCACGGCCACAATCAAGATGAGCCACAAGCGTCGGCTGATCGACACACTGCGCAAGCTGTTCATAACGCTGTCACTCCGGATTCTTTTTCTTGTAATAAACCACCGCCAGCATCCAACCACGTTTCGGTGACCGGGCATACGCGACCCAAGTCGTAGAACGCGGCAGCGCTATTACGGCTTGTCTGTTAGGATTTCGGCCCCGCGCGTGAAAACCTGAATCCAAATTGATTTTTCACGGAATTTTGACTGTTTCGTGTGGATCCTGTGCGTGCGGAATCGGTACAGCTTTAACCAGCTACGCTGAACGCAGTGAACGTAAAAAATACTATCGGGGCATGCCTTTGTGCATCGCTCTCTGGGGGATTGATGGATCTTTGGACGGCCTTGCAGGCACTGATTCTAGGAGTTGTAGAGGGGCTGACGGAGTTTTTGCCCATTTCCAGTACCGGACACCAGATCATTGTTGCCGACTTGCTCGATTTCGGAGGCGAGCGGGCCATGGCGTTCAACATCATCATCCAGCTCGGTGCGATTCTCGCGGTGGTCTGGGAATTCCGCCGCAAGATTCTCGACGTGGTCATTGGCCTGCCGACCCAGCCGAGCGCCCGGCGTTTCACCGCCAACCTGCTGATCGCCTTCCTGCCCGCCGTGGCGCTGGGCGTGATCTTCGCCGACCTGATTCACCATTACCTGTTCAACCCGATCACCGTGGCCGCCGCGCTGGTGGTGGGCGGGATCGTGATGTTGTGGGCCGAGCAGCGTCAGCATGAAGTGCACGCCGAAACGGTCGATGACATTCGCTGGACGGATGCGCTGAAGATCGGCTTCGCCCAATGCCTGGCGATGATCCCCGGCACTTCGCGCTCCGGCTCGACCATCATCGGTGGCCTGTTGTTCGGCCTGTCGCGCAAGACTGCCACCGAGTTTTCGTTTTTCCTGGCGATGCCGACCATGGTTGGTGCGGCGGTGTATTCGGGCTACAAGTATCGCGACCTGTTCGTGCCGGCAGATTTTCCCGTGTTCGCGATCGGTTTCGTCACCGCGTTTATCTTCGCCATGATCGCGGTGCGCGGCCTGCTCAAGTTCATCGGCAGCCACAGCTACGCAGCGTTTGCCTGGTACCGGATCGTCTTCGGTCTGGTGATTCTGGCAACGTGGCAGTTTGGCTGGGTCGACTGGACGGCCGCTCAGCCATGAGTGACTCGCGCGCACGCCGCCCGGATCGCGGTCCTTCCGGTGGCAATATCCAGCACTTGAAATTGAAGCTGGTGGTGCTGCTGATCGTCTGCGCGCTGCCACTGTTCGGCTCGTTGTCGATGTGGCTGCGCGGGATTTCTCTCGTGCCGCTGACGGCTTACGGGCTGGTCAGCGTGCTGGCGTTTTTTCTGTACTGGGCGGACAAGCGCAAGGCGCGGGCCGACGCCTGGCGCACACCGGAAAACATCCTGCACGCGGTAGAACTGGCGGGAGGCTGGCCGGGTGCGTTGATCGCCCAGCAGGTCTTCCGGCACAAGACGCGCAAGGTGTCTTTTCAGGTGCTGTTCTGGATGATCGTCGCGTTGCACCAGGTGTTCTGGATCGATCAATTGTTTCTGGGTTCGAACCTGCTGGCGCTGTTCTAGAGCAGCAAACCGACCTGCACGCGCTTGGGCAGCTTGCTCACCACCAGTTGATGGGAACGCTGCAGCAAGCCTTGCAATTCCTCGGCGCCCAGCGGGTAGGGCGGGTGCATGATGATCCACTGCGCCCGGGCCAGATACGGCGCCGGGTGAATGCCAGGCCGGTCGCAATGACCGAGAAACAGATCCTTGTCGACCTTGAACGCCAGCGAATCACCACGCAATCCCTGCAAGGCGAACATCTTGTTGCCGGCAATCGAAAACACCCGCACGCCACCCCATTTGTAGTCTTCCCGGGCACCGGGCAGGGCCAGGCAGAACTCTGCGACGTCCTTCTCGCTCATCTTCCCTTGTTTCATAACAGCCGTTCTCCACAGGCATTGAACGATTCGACCAGATGATCGATCCACGCGCGCACCGCCGGCATCACCCCGCGCCGATGCGGATACACCGCTTGCAGCCAGCCGCCGGGCAGTGACCAGTCCGGCAACAATTGCACCAGCGTGCCGTTATTCAACTCCGCTTCGCAATACATCATCGGCAACAGGGTGAAACCCTGGCCGGCCAGCACACACGCCTTGCGCACGATGAAATCGTCGATCCCCAGCCGGGCTTCCAGCGCCAGATCACAACTCTTGCCGTGCTGATCGAGCAGGCGCACATGCACCATGCGATCGGCTTCCAGAGCGCCCAGCACCGGCAGGTTTTTCAAATCCTGCGGATGATTGATTTCCAGACCCTGGACAAAGGAAGGGCTCGCCACCACCACCATTTGCGCCTGACGCAAGCGGCGGGTCACCAGCATCGGTTCTTCATCGCCGTGTTCGCGTACGCGCAGGGCCACGTCGATGCCTTCGGTAATCAGGTCGACCCGGCGATTGATCAAGGTGACTTCCAGTTGCACCTGAGGATATTTGCCAAGGAAATTGCTGATCACCACCGGCAACATTTCATGAGCCAGCCCCGTCGGGCTTGAAACCCGCAAGCGTCCTCGGGGCTCGCTGGACATGCTGGCCACTGTTTCATCAGCCATTTCCGCTTCCAGCAGCATGGCCTGACAGTGACGCAAATAGCGTTCGCCGACCGCCGTCAGCTTCAGTTGGCGAGTGGTGCGTTGCAGCAGACGTGCGCCGAGGCGCTCTTCCAGCTCGGCGATGCGCCGCGAAAGGCGTGACTTGGGAATGCCGAGCAAGCGGCCGGCGGCGGCGAATCCGCCGGCCTCCACCACTTTGGCGAAATAGTAGAGATCGTTGAGGTCTTGCATGGAGAAATCCGACTGTTCTATCAGTGGGACAAACTATCGCATTGTTGCCGTCTAATCAGCTATTGGTTTCGTCGGTAGGATTGTCTCCATTCCGTCGCCACCGGCGATTCATTCCAGGAGATTCCACATGAAACTGCTGCACATCGATTCGAGCATTCTGGGCGACAACTCCGCTTCCCGTCAGTTGAGCAGTCAAGTCACTAAAGCCTGGCAAGCTGCCGAGCCAAGCGCTGTCGTGACTTACCGCGACCTGGCCGCCGACGCCATCAGCCACTTCTCGTCGACCACTCTGGTTGCCGCCGGCACCGCCGCTGAACTGCGCAACGCCGCACAACAGCACGAAGCCGAACTGAGCGCCACCACCCTGGCCGAATTCATCGCCGCCGACGCCATCGTCGTCGCTGCCCCGATGTACAACTTCACCGTGCCGACCCAGCTCAAAGCGTGGATCGACCGCATCGCCGTCGCCGGCCAGACCTTCCGTTACACCGAAGCCGGCCCTGAAGGCCTGTGCGGTGGCAAGAAAGTGGTGATCGTGTCCACCGCTGGCGGCATCCACGCCGGTCAGGCTTCGGGCGTGGCCCACGAAGACTACCTGAAACTGGTCTTCGGCTTTCTCGGCATCACCGACATCGAAGTGGTTCGTGCCGAAGGCCTGGCCTATGGCGAAGAAGTACGCAACAACGCCATGAGCGCTGCTCAAGCGAAAATCGACGAGCAGTTGTTCGCCGCCGCGTAAGGCTTGCATAAAGAACAGCTGCTGTTCAGGAAAACCCCAAAAAACTCTGTATTCTGGTTCTGCAAGGGCCAGGTACGGAGTTTTTTGTTTCTGACTGTTACATAATCTGGCCCGGGTTATGCAGTCCGATGATCAACGTCTGAGTGCAACGTCGCGCCGGATCACCGAACCTCGGAATCTCGGACGTCGAACACAACGGATCTTTCGATTGAGTAACAACAGGGTGGGGCATCCCATGATGCGTCTTTGTGCAGCGTTACTGATTTGCCTGCTCGGCAGCCTGAATTCAGTGCACGCTGCGCCTGGGCAACATCCGCGCTGGAGCGTCGGTTATCACGAGATGACGTTTCTCGATCCGCTCGACCTGCAGCCGATGCGCGCCATCGCGTTCTATCCCTCCAGCGACCGCGAACACATGAGCCTGCTCGAAGGCTATTCGGTCGAGGCCGGCGAAGACACCAAAGTCGCCATCGGCCGTTTCCCGATGCTGATGCTGTCCCACGGCAACACCGGCACGCCACTGGCGCTGCACGATTTGGCCACATCATTGGCACGCAAGGGCTTTGTGGTGGTGGCGGTGATTCACCCCGGCGACAACTCCAGGGATCACAGCCGCCTCGGCACGTTGAGCAATCTTTATGGCCGGCCGATCCAGATTTCCGAAGCGATTACCGCGACGTTGGGCGACCGCATGCTCGCGCCGTACGTGAACGCCGAACAGGTTGGCGTGATCGGCTATTCGGCGGGTGGGGAAACGGCGTTGATTCTGTCCGGCGCGCAGCCGGATCTGGATCGTCTGCGCCGTTATTGCCAGGAACGTCCGGATGACCGCGACGCCTGCAACACTCAGGGTGAGTTGATTGTTGACCGCGACGATCTGCAACCGGTGGCCGATCCGCGCGTGCATGCGTTGCTGCTGATGGCGCCGCTGAGCCTGAAGTTCGGTCGCCATACGCTGGCCGATGTGCATGTGCCGGTGCTGCTCTACAGCGGTGACGGCGACAAACTGGTGGCCTTCGACAAAAACGCCGCCGCTCTGGCGCGCAAACTGCCAACGGCACCGGATTTCAAATTGCTGGCTGGGGCAGGGCACTTCGTGTTCATGGCGCCATGCAATGAGGAACAGATTCGTGCGATGCCGGCCCTGTGCACCGATGCCGATGGCGTGGACCGCGAAGACATCCACCGCAACCTGATATCCGAGGCCGGACGGTTTTTCTCCCATGCCTTGGGCCGGCCGACCCGCGCGGGGATGCAGACGGCGGATCAGTGAGCGCTTACGCCATGGCCCGGCGCTTGAGCAGCAGGGTCAACGCCA
The DNA here is from genome assembly GCF_001594225.2 of Pseudomonas glycinae. Classification (GTDB taxonomy): domain Bacteria; phylum Pseudomonadota; class Gammaproteobacteria; order Pseudomonadales; family Pseudomonadaceae; genus Aquipseudomonas; species Aquipseudomonas glycinae. The sequence goes on along the minus strand of NZ_CP014205.2, from coordinate 1,738,611 downwards.
GTCCGGTTACGGACAGCATGGCCGCACTGAAGAAAATCCACGAATACCCCAGGTTCAGCGCCACCGCACCCATCAACGGCCCGGCAATCGCCAGCGCCAGATCGAAAAACACCGCATAGGCACTCAACCCGGCGCCGCGACTGGAGTTGGGCACTTGCTTGATCGCCTCGACACCCAACGCCGGGTACACCAGCGACAGGCCGAATCCTGCCAGACCGGCACCGATCAAGGCGTACGCGGTCGAAGGCGCCAGCCACAGCAGTACCAGGCCGACGGTTTCGATAGTCATGCAGGCAATTGCCGAGGTGAATCCGCCGAAACGGCCGATGGCGGAAATGAACAGCAGCCGCGACAGAATGAAACATACGCCGAACACCGTCAGGCAGTACGCCGCGCCGGTCCAGCCGCGATTGAGGTAATACAGGGTGATGAAGGTGGTCAGCGTGCCGTAGCCAATCGACGCCAGGCTCAGACTGGCGCCGAACGGTGCTATCCGCCCGAACACCGCCCAGAACGGCAGCCGTTCACCGCGCACCACCGGCACCGACGGTTTGTTACGGATCAGCAGCAAGGCGCCGGCCGCGAGCAGTGACAACACAATGCCCAGGCTCTCGAAACCATAATCGGCGACCATCACCACGCCCAGCGGCGCGCCGATGGCAATCGCACCATAGGACGCGATGCCGTTCCAGGAAATCGAGCGCGCGGTGTGTTCGGCACCGACCTGGCCCATGCACCAACTGATGGTGCCGACGCCAATCAGACCTTGGGCGATCCCCAGCAGCAAGCGACCGACAATCAGGATCGACAGGCTCAACAGCGGCAAGCTCTGCAGCAGCGTCGAAATCAGCGTCAGCACACCGCTGAGCACAATCCCCGACAAGCCATACACAATCGCCCGTTTGGTGCCGACGGTGTCCGACATCCGTCCGGCCATCGGCCGGCTGAGCAGGGTGGCCAGGTATTGCGAACCGATGACCAGCCCCGCGATCACGGCACTGAAACCCAGTTGTTCGTGCACGTAGCCGGGCAGCACCGCAATCGGCAGGCCGATGCAGAGGAAGGCTATAAAGGTATAGAAAACGATGGAAACGATCTGCAGGGTGATCGCCATGGAGCTTTGCGGTGGCAGTTGCTGCGCAGACATGAGGACTCGTTCGCGGGCGGCGGTGGGAGAGTCCGCATCATGGCGTGGCGCTGAAATAAAAGAAAGCAGGCTAACTATCGTTTCCACGTCCTTACGCTGATCGTTCCCACGCTCCGCGTGGGAATGCAGCCCGGGACGCTCCGCGTCCCTTCCAGAGCTGGAACGCGGAGCGTCCCTTGAGGCATTCCCACGCAGAGCGTGGGAACGATCAGCAATGAGCAAAAAAAAGCCCCGTCACAAGGACAGGGCTTTCTATTTACCGCTCGATTCGACTCAGAACACTACGCCTTGGCTGCGCAGGTAATCGTCGTAGGTGCCGCTGAAGTCGGTCACGCCGTTCGGGCTCAGCTCGATGATACGCGTGGCCAGGGACGATACGAACTCACGGTCGTGGCTGACGAAGATCAGCGTGCCCGGATAGTTTTCCAGCGCCAGGTTCAGCGCCTCGATCGATTCCATGTCCAGGTGGTTGGTCGGTTCGTCCATCACCAGCACGTTCGGCTTTTGCAGGATCAGCTTGCCGAACAGCATGCGACCTTGCTCACCACCGGAAATCACCTTCACCGACTTGAGGATCTCGTCGTTGGAGAACAGCATGCGACCCAAGGTGCCACGGATCACTTGCTCGCCCTGAGTCCACTGACCCATCCAGTCGAACAGGCTGACGTCCTCTTCGAAGTCGTGGGCGTGGTCCTGTGCGTAGTAGCCCAGCTCCGCGCTTTCGGTCCACTTCACCGTGCCTGCGTCCGGGGTCAGTTCGCCCATCAGCGTGCGCAGCAGCGTGGTCTTGCCGATACCGTTCGGGCCGATGATCGCCACGCGCTCGCCGGCTTCAACGGTAAAGCTGAAGTTCTTGAACAGGGTCTTGCCGTCGAAGCCCTTGGACATCTGCTCGATGGTCACGGCCTGGCGGTGCAGCTTCTTGGTCTGTTCGAAACGGATGAACGGGCTCACGCGGCTCGATGGCTTGACCTCGGCCAGCTGGATCTTGTCGATCTGCTTGGCGCGGGAAGTGGCCTGCTTGGCTTTCGAGGCGTTGGCCGAGAAGCGGCTGACGAACGTTTGCAGTTCGGCGATCTGGGCTTTCTTCTTGGCGTTGTCCGACAGCAATTGCTCGCGGGACTGGGTCGCCGCGGTCATGTACTCGTCGTAGTTGCCCGGGAACAGACGCAGCTCGCCGTAGTCCAGGTCGGCCATGTGGGTGCAGACGCTGTTCAGGAAGTGACGGTCGTGGGAAATGATGATCATGGTGCTGTTACGCGCCGTCAAAATCGTTTCCAGCCAGCGGATGGTGTTGATGTCCAGGTGGTTGGTCGGTTCGTCGAGCAGCAGCACTTCCGGATCGGAGAACAGTGCCTGAGCCAACAGAACACGCAGTTTCCAGCCTGGCGCAACTTCGGTCATCGGGCCGAAATGCTGTTCCAGCGGAATGCCCAGACCCAGCAGCAGTTCGCCGGCGCGGGATTCGGCGGTGTAGCCGTCCATCTCGGCGAATTCGGTTTCCAGCTCGGCCACGGCCATGCCGTCTTCTTCGCTCATTTCCGGCAGCGAGTAGATGCGGTCGCGCTCGGCCTTGACCTTCCACAGCTCTTCGTGACCCATGATCACGGTGTCGATCACGGTGAATTCTTCGTAGGCGAACTGATCCTGGCGCAGTTTACCCAGGCGTACGTTGGGCTCGAGCATGACCTGGCCGCCGGACGGCTCGAGGTCGCCGCCGAGGATTTTCATGAAGGTCGACTTGCCGCAACCGTTGGCGCCGATCAGGCCATAGCGGTTGCCGCCGTTGAATTTGACCGAAACGTTTTCAAACAGCGGCTTGGCGCCGAACTGCATGGTGATGTTAGCTGTAGAAATCAAAGGTTTTTCCTGCGAAGCGTGCTGAGTAGCGAGGGTGCAGCCGGAGCGCTTGGCCCGAGTCGAAGTGCGCTGAGGCGGGACTATCCCGTCATCAACCAAGGGGGCGCGTAAAGTTTGGCGGCGATTGTACTGGTCTGGCTCTTTAAACGATAGGGCGCTGACATTCCGATTGCCGTTTGGAGCAATCGCGAGACAGTTTTTCACAGATGAAGGTTCACTATTGGTTACAAACTGTGGCTAAAATGCCATCCATTCACCCAGTGCCTTGTCCGGCATGGGCTCAAGGATGCGCCACCGGGACGTTTTTTTTGATTTCAGACCACTGCCACAGACCTTGGGCCACAGCCCGAAAGGCGCGCAGTTTGTTCACTTCTGACGTGTGACGATTTTCGTGAAACTCATCATTGCCGCTGTATATGTCATTTCCATTGCATACGTGCACTTGCGCGGGCGCGTACGACACAAACTCGGTCGTCAACTGAGCGATCACTCTTCGTTTCTGGCACCGATCAACTGCTTCCTTTATCTGTTCTCGAAAAAGCCCAACACGCCGTACCTCGATCCGAAGGACTTTCCCGATCTGAGCCCGTTGCAGGCCCACTGGGAAGAAATTCGCGAGGAAGGCCGCAACCTGCTGCGCGCTGGCGAGATCAAGCGCTCGAATCAGTACGACGACGTCGGTTTCAACTCGTTCTTCAAGACCGGCTGGAAGCGTTTCTACCTGAAGTGGTACGGCGACAGCCACCCGTCGGCGCTGCAACTGTGCCCGCGCACCACTGAGCTGGTGCAGAGCATCGGCTCGATCAAGGCTGCGATGTTTGCCGAGTTGCCACCGGGCTCGAAACTGGTGCGTCACCGCGACCCGTATGCTGGTTCGTACCGCTACCACCTTGGCCTGGAAACGCCGAACGATGCCGGTTGCTACATCAACGTCGATGGCGAGAGCTATCACTGGCGTGATGGCGAAGCAGTGATGTTTGACGAGACCTTCATTCATTACGCGGAAAACACCACCGACCAGAACCGCATCATCCTGTTCTGTGACGTCGAGCGTCCGATGAAGTATCGCTGGGCAGCGGCGTTCAACGGCTGGTTCAGCCGCACCGTGATGTCGGCGGCCGGTGCACCGAACGATGCGGGTGACCGCACCGGTGGCATCAATCGCCTGTTTACCAAAATCTACAAGATTCGCCTGCGCGGCAAAGAGCTGAAAAAGCGCAATCGCAAACTCTATTACATGGAAAAGTGGGCGATCTTCGGCGGTCTGCTGGCGATCTTCATTCTGATCTGATGAGTCGGGCGACTGTTGAAAGACAGTCGCCCGATTTCATTTTCATGAGGCCTTTTTGGTCTTCTTCGCCGGTGTTGTCTTGCTGGCGGTCTTCTTCGCCGGTTTGGCCGGGGCTTTCCCGCCGAGACTGCGTTTGAGCAGTTCGGTCAGGTCGATAACATCGGCCGATTTGCGCTCTTCTTCACCGGAAACCGTCTCGACGTCTTCGATCTTGCCTTCATGGGCCTTCTTGTCCACCAGCGCCATGATCTTGTCTTCGAACTCGTCGTTGTAATCCTCGGGTGTCCAGTCCGCCGTCATGTCTTCCACCAGCCGTTTGGCCATGTCCAGTTCGCCCTTGGCCAGTTGCGGCTTGGTCACTTCGCTGCCCAGCTCAAGTTCGTCCAGGCCGCGCACTTCCTGCGGCCAGCGCAACTTCACCAGCACCAGCGCCGACTCCAGGGGCATCAACGCCGCCAGATACTGACGCGTGTGTAAAACCACGCGGGCGAGGGCGACCTTCTTGGTTTTGCTCAGGGTTTCACGCAACAAGGCGTAGACCTTGCCACCGCGCTTGTCCGGGGCCAGGTAATAAGGCGTGTCGATGTTTTGCAACGGGATCTGCTCGCTGTCGACGAAGGCGAAAATGTCGATGGTCTGGGTCGAAACCGGGTGCGCCGAACGTATCTCCTCCTCGCTGAGCACCACATAGCGGCCTTTTTCGAACTGCACACCTTTGACGATGTGCTCCTTGGTGACTTCCTTGCCGGTCACCTTGTTGACCCGTTTATAGCCGACCGGGTCCATGCTGCGGCTGTCGAGCCAGTCGAAGTCGACGCCTTGGGATGACGTCGCCGAGACCAGCGCCACGGGGATGTGGACCAGACCGAAACTGATTGCGCCTTTCCAGATTGCCCGAGCCATGTGCTGTTCTCCGAGTGATGTTCGGGTGACCCGTGGCCCGACGTAAAAGTTTCCGTTGTTTGCTGGGTGCCGCTAAACGTCAGGTCAAGCCGTGTTACATCTTGTTTAGCGGTGACGGGTTAACAAATGCGAACCCACGGCGTAGCGTGGACTCGAAGGCTCTAGTCCCTGCGCACCGAAAGAGGCCGTTCATGAACCGTTTCCTGCTTGGCATTGCGTTGCTCGCCCTCAGTGGCGGGCTGGTTCACGCCGATGGCGCAATAAGCCATACATCGCTGTTGCTGGCACAAAGTCCGACCGGCAACAGCAACAATCCCTACAACAGCCCGATCCGCCGGGCGAACCCCAACAGCATGCAGGGCACCCAGCCCGGCACTCCGCCCGTTCGCGGGCCGAACACCGTTCCCGTGCCGCGTCCGCCGACCCTGGAAAATCGCGGCATCGGCAATGGCCAGCCGCTGCGCTCGGTCCCGAGCAAGCCACCGACCTTCATTCTCAATCCTCCAGCCCGTGACAGCGGGAGCAACCGTTGAATGGCAGAACCGTTTCTGTCAGCCCTTCACACGAACAAAAGGAATCGTGCATGTTGCGTAAAACCCTTCTGGCCGGCCTGTGTGCCAGTGCACTGATCGCCGCCCCGGCGTTCGCTGCCGCTTCCAAAGAGCTGCAAAGCGAACAGGGCACCCTCGAAGTCACGACGATTACCCAAGGCCTTGAACACCCATGGGCCTTGGCTTTCCTGCCGGATCGCCAGGGCATGCTGGTGACCGAACGCCCCGGCAACCTGCGTGTGGTAGACGCTGACGGCAAACTGTCCGCGCCGATCACCGGTGTGCCGGATGTCTGGGCCAAGGGGCAGGGCGGATTGCTCGACGTGGTGCTGTCACCGGACTTCAAACAGGATCGCCTTGTATACCTGTCTTACGCCGAAGGCGGCGGTGCGGGTGACAAGGCAGGAACGGCGGTGGGGCGCGGGCGCCTGTCGGATGACCTGAAAACCTTGAAGGACTTCCAGGTGATTTTCCGCCAGGAGCCAAAACTGTCGGTCGGCAACCACTTCGGTTCGCGACTGGTGTTCGATCGGGACGGTTATCTGTTCATCACTTTGGGCGAAAACAACGACCGCCCGACCGCACAGGATCTGGACAAGCTGCAAGGCAAGGTCGTGCGGATCTACCCCGACGGCAAGGTGCCCGATGACAATCCCTTTGTCGGTCAGTCCGGCGTACGCCCGGAAATTTGGTCCTACGGCCACCGCAATCCCCAGGGCGCCGCGCTCAATCCGTGGACCGGCACCTTGTGGGAAAACGAACACGGCCCGCGCGGCGGCGATGAGGTGAACATCATCGAGCGCGGCAAGAACTACGGCTGGCCGTTGGCGACCCACGGCATCAACTACTCCATGCAACCGATCCCGGAAGCCAAGGGCAAGACCGCCGAAGGCACGGTCGGGCCGCACCATGTCTGGGAAAAATCCCCGGGCGTCACCGGTATGGCTTTTTACGATGCCGATCGATTCAAGCCGTGGCAGCACAATCTGTTCATCGGTGCGCTGGTGACGCAGGAGCTGATCCGCTTGCAGTTCGACGGCGACAAGGTGGTGCATGAAGAACGCTTGCTGGGCGAACTGAAACAGCGGATCCGTGATGTACGTCAGGGGCCGGACGGTTACCTGTATGTGCTGACGGATGAGTCCAACGGTTCGCTGTACAAGGTCGGACTCAAGTAGTCCGGGCGTAGAGCACCACCGCCGCCCGCAATTTGCCACGACCGAAGCGGCACATTTTCTCGAACTCCCCATGGCTGACCGGCACGTGCTGGCAGTCCATGGGCTGGCGATGCTGGCTGTGGTCGACATCCGGGTCGTGCAGGTAGACGAAGTCTTCGTCGCAATCGGTAACGATCACCCAGTGCGGCGACTTCGAGCGGGTCAGGCGATAGCTGCTGATCAGCACCAGAGGCTGGCCACCGTTGGCCAGCAGTGCGGGTACGTCCATCGTTACGCCAATGGATTGATCGACATCGGTGTCATTCAGTTGCGCCATGAACTCGTCATGCACCAGGCGCATGACGTCTTTTTTATGCGCATCGCGCACGCCGTCGAGAAACAGCGGCCCGCTCATGCTCAGTTGCAAACGCACTCTGAAACCCCGGCGCCACGCCGCCAATGCCAGGCCTTGCGGGCTGCAACCGCCATGGCCAGCTGTCATGAACACCGTGGTTGCCTCGCGCCACAACTGCAACTCTTCGCGCCGCTCCAATAAGCGATCGGCCTGCAATGCTCCCATGGCCATCAGCAGGCAGGCCGGGCCGCAGGTGAAATCGGTGGTTTGTCGGTAATAGGGGACCTTGATGTTGCGTGAGTCGCGGTGCTGGAGAATGCGTTTCTCCAGACGCAACGCGTCGGCGTGATCCTCGTAGTAGTCATGGATCAGCGCAAAGCGCCGGTAGCCGTTGCGCTCGTACAGGGCGATGGCGGTGGGGTTGTCGGTGCGCACTTCCAGCCGCAGATAGGCGCAGTCGTGCTCAAGCGCGCAGGCCTCGATCCGTTGCAGCAATTGTTTTCCCAGACCGCCGCCGCGTGCCTCGGGGGCAATCGCAATGGAGTACAGGCGGGCCAGCGAGGTGCCGCGATGAAACAGCACCAGCGCATAACCGGCCAGTTGACCGTCGCGTTCGGCCACCCACAATTGCCCGTGGGCCCGGGTGATCATCCATTGGAAACTGCGGCGGGTGAGCCGGTCCGTGGTGAAACAGTGCATCTCCAGCGTCAGCAACGCGGGCAAATCCTCAACGACCGCCAGGCGAAAAACAGCATTCATATGACCACCGTAAAAGTTGCGTAACGAAACGGGACTTTCGAAAAACTTCGTGCTTAATAGAAAAGGTCTTGTTCTCCAACGGATCAATTTCTATGTCAGCGGTACAGGGTCATTGGCGCGAAGTATCCAGTCAAAGTTTGCCACCGGCAACTTATTTAAAACCGCAGATCAGAACGTCTAGTCAAGTGTTGATCATCGTCGAACGCAAGGAAGACTGGGCCTCGTATTTCCCCAGCGAAGACATCCTGACAGCCCAGGAATACCTCGAACAACCACCCGATAACGAACCGGGAAAACGAGTGCAGGTGATCAACCTGTGCCGCAGCTACAAGTACCTGGGCCACGGCTACTACTGCTCACTGTTGGCGGAAGCCAGGGGCCATAAGGTGATTCCGTCGGTGCGGACCATCAGCGAACTGACCCGAAAATCCCTTTACGGCCTGGCGCTGGACGACCTGGATAAAACTCTGGAAAAAGCCCTCAGCCATCACCTCTACAGCGATACCGAAGGCTTTACGCTGACACTTTATTTCGGCAGAACCCATATCGAGCCGTTGCAGGATCTGGCCCGGCAATTGTTTGAAGTATTTCCATGTCCGATTCTGTTAGTTGAGTTTCGTCGAACTAACGGTTGGCACATCGAAGGCATAAAGTCCGGCGCCTTGCACAAGTTGCGCGACGATCAGGAAGATCAGTTTGCCAATGCGCTGGACGGCTTCAGTCGCAAAATCTGGCGTGTTCCGCGTTCGCCGCAAGTGGCGCGTTATGACCTGGCGATCCTGCATGATCCGCAGGAAGCCTTGCCACCGTCCAATGCCCGCGCGCTGGAAAACTTTGTGCGGGTCGGCAAGGGCATGGGCATCGATGTCGAGCTGATTGAGCGCAAGGATTACGCAAGGCTGGCCGAGTACGACGGCTTGCTGATCCGCGAGACCACCAGCGTTGACAACCACACTTATCGCTTCGCCAAGAAGGCCGAAAGCGAAGGGCTGGTGGTGATGGACGACCCGACGTCGATCCTGCGCTGCACCAACAAGGTCTACTTGACCGACCTGCTGAACAGCCATCAACTGGGCATGCCGGCCACGGAAATTCTCTACAAGGAGCGACCTGAAGATTTCGAGCGGGTCGGCGAACGCCTCGGTTTTCCGTTGGTGCTGAAGATCCCGGACGGTTGCTTCTCCCGTGGCGTGATCAAGGTCGAGAGCCAGCAGGCCTTGCTGGAGGCCACCGCCGAACTGTTCGAACACTCGGTGCTGTTGCTGGCCCAGGAATTCTTCTACACCGAGTACGACTGGCGCATCGGCGTGCTCAACCGCAAACCGATCTTTGCCTGCCAGTACTTCATGTCCAAAGGCCACTGGCAGATCTACAACCACAAGGCCAAGGGCCAGGATGTCAACGGCGAATGCCGCACGCTGGCGATCCACGAGGCGCCGCGCGCGGTGGTGGAACTGGCGGTGAAGACCGCCAACCTGATCGGCGATGGCTTGTATGGCGTCGATTTGAAACAGGCCGGCGACAAAGTGGTGGTGATCGAGGTCAACGACAACCCGAACCTCGACGCCGGCATCGAAGACGCCTACCTGCAGGACGACCTGTATTCGCTGGTACTGGAAGAGTTCGTGCGGCGTCTTGAGCTGAAACGCCGCGGTCAGGCCTGGTGACCGGCCGATGATCAACAGCTTTGCACTCAATCACGGCGCCTTGCAGCGGGTCGAGCGGCTGGACGCCGAGGTGATGCTGTTCAGCGACCCCGACGCTGCCGAGCGCGACTTGCTCCACAGTCACTTCAAACTCGATGAACACGCGCTGGCTTCGGCGCTCGACCCGGACGAGGTGTCACGGATCGAGTTTCACCCCGATCACTTGTTTCTGATCTGGAAACGCCCGGAAAACTATTCCGGCGGTGGCAGCCTGGCCTTTGAGGTTTCGTCCTGCGGCTTGCTGTTCTCGCCGGGCCAGTTGCTGGTGATCGCGACCGACGACACGCCGCTGCACGGCGTCGGCACACGCCAGCCATTGAACACGCCGCTGGATGTGTTGCTGGACTTGCTGTTCAACAACATCCATCACTACCTCGGGCATCTGAAGGTGATCAAACTGGTCGCCCGGGAGTTGCAGCAGAAATTCAACGCCTCGATGCAAAACCAGCATCTGGTGCAGATGTTCAACCTCAGCGAAAGCCTGATCTATTACATCAACGCCTTGCACAGCAACGGCGCGGTGCTCACGCGGCTGCGCAATCACGCGGAAAAACAGCATTTCGGTAGCGAAGCCATCGGCCTGATCGACGACCTGATCATCGAAAACAATCAGTGCTACAAGCAGGCGGAAATCTATTCGACGGTGTTCTCCGGGCTGATCGACGCCCGGGGCAACCTGATGAACAACAGCATGAACAACCTGCTGCGCAAACTGACGCTGATCAACGTGGTGTTCCTGCCGCTCAACCTGATTGCGAGCATCGGCGGCATGTCGGAGTTCAGCATGATGACCGCCGGGACGCCGTGGTGGGTGTCGTATCCGTTGTTTCTGGCGGCGATGCTGCTGGGGGCGGGCGGGATGCTGTTCGGGCTCAGGCGTCTGGCGAAATGACCGGCGCCGAACGCTTGCGATCCTGCAAGCCCCGGACCACCAGGTACAACAACGGCCCGACCGAAACAAATACCGCCGTCAGCAACAGATACGGCACCACCGACCAGGCCGACTGTCCGCGCTTGCGCGCGTCCTTGTACATCCTGCCAACGGCGTTGAAGCGTTCAGGGCAGCAGTGGGCGAAGAAAACTGCGCTCGTAGCTGATGATGAACTTCTTTTCGACCAGATCGGCCACCAGTGCCGTGCTTTCCGGGTCGGTCAGAGCGATGTGGCGGTAACTTTCGTAATCCGCCAGCGACGGGAAACTGAACAGGCAATACGCGATATTGCTAGCGCCTTCCGAGGGCAGGAAGTAACCGTGATGCGTTCCTCCCAGCCGTTCGACGATAGCGAGCCAGGTCTTGGCGTAGGCTTCGAATGCGTCCAACTGATAGGGGTCAATCACGTATCTGACGTGGCAGGTAATCAAAGCTGCGGCTCCTTTGCAGATTATTCAGGTATTGCCACGCCAATCTTGTCCGAGGCCGACCAGATGCGGAAGCGCACTTCGACGTCCTGCGGTGCGTAAATCACGATCGGCAGCATGCTGTTGTAGCGCACGGTAAAGCCATCACCGATCACCGGTACAAACGCGCGTTTTTTCTGGGTGCCGGGCGGGCAGGCCATCAGCGTGCTCATCGGGCCGCTGACTTTTTCCAGGCGGTAGAACGGATAACCCCAGCCTTCGAGGTTTTTCTCTTCGAGGGCGCCGCCCAGGCGTTGGCGGTTGCAGTCGACTTCGAGGGTCTTGCCGGCGAGGATTTCGACTTTGAAGTTTTCTTCCTGGGCCTGCTGCGGCAGGTGAATGACCTGGCGAGTGAAGCCCGCTTCGGCCTTCGGATAAGGCGCGGTGTCTTCAAGTTTGGCTGCGTGGGTGAGGGTGGACAGGCTGGCGAGCATCAGGCCGGCCGTCGCGCGGACGGTGAAATTTCCCATTGAAGCCTCCTGGCGGGTGTACGTTGGTTGACGGGCATTCTCACTGCCAAGGGCGATGAATGCAAACCGCCAGCCGCATGCAAATTGCAGTGCCTGCACGATCGAATCTTGCATTTTGCAACTGGCCAGTGGCCTGCCTTTTTCCCAAGCCTTTGATTTGCAAGGAGGTGAATGCAACCTGATAAAAGGCACGTTTTATGCGTTGATTTGGTGCAGCGCACCGAGTTCGGGCGCCTACACTCCAATGGGCATTTCGCAGTACAGCCGCTTGTCACACCCAGGGATTCAGCGGGGACACACCCGTGGGAACCGTGGCAACGGTCGACGTGAATACTTGATTGGCAGTCTCACAGTAAGGAGAGGTTTCGCCATGTTTCTGTCTGCCTTGGAACTCCGCAACATCATTGAAAGCAGCTTTCTACCGAAACGCTGCCAATGCACGCTGTCCCCGGATCTGTCGATGACCGTCAAGGTGTATGGCGATCACCAGACCGATCAGGTTGAGCTGCAGGTGAGCGGCATCGATGCCAGTCACTTGAACAGCTGTCGCGAAATCAACGGCCTGATCGCCGGGTTGCGCTCGGATCTTGCGCAACAATCGACAAGCCATCATGCAATGCCGCGATCCCGAGTCGTCTAACCGACTGTTTCACCCAGTTCGACCGTCACGCGCCGGGCCTGCAAGAAGCCAAGGCCCAGCGCGAACTCGACCAGCACCGCGAGCAGAATCCCTGGGCCGGCGTGGCCGTTGAGCCATTCAGCAAACCCCAGCACCGCCAGGCCAAAACAGCCGACGATAAAGCCGTTGCTCAGCGCATTGCGCGCGATCGACACGGGCGCGTTGCGCACCAGATAAAACATCACCCCCAAAGCCGCAAACAGCACTGCACTGCGCCGTGCGACGAATCCGGCTGCCTCTGAATACTCGATGCTCCAGATCGCCAACAACACCTGTGGCGCCAGGCCCCATGCAAGAGAAAGCAGAAAACACAGGCAAAAGGTGATGGTCGAGAGCGTGCGAAACGAAAACTGCATGGCGAATCCTTGCGGCAGTGAGGAGGGCCCCGAGCATACCCCTCGAGACCCGTGCTCGCCTACCGCAAAGCCGCAAATCAGAGCTTTCTGTCAGTTCTGGAAGCTGCACGCGTCAGATAATTTCCGGTAACTGATTTCTTCCGGTTTACCGGTGTTGTCGAGGTACTTCATGTCGGCGGTGATGACCTTGCACTCCTGCGTCGGCGGCTCCGTCAGGGAAACCACTTTGGCGACATGCAGCGGCATGCCGTATTCATAGGGAACAGCCTTGGAAGTGTCATTGGCCTGGGCCAGCCCGGCAAACGCGGTGCAGGCGAGGGCGGTGGTGAGCAGGAACGGACGAATGTTCATGATGGACTCCGGTGCGACGGAAATGGAGTTCGGCGGATCGCCAGCCAAACCTGCCGCACTCGGCGTCAGCCTGAGGCTGAGGATGTGCGGTTCAGTAAAGTTTTTGACCACGGCGTTAAGCGATGGTTAACCGGGCTGAACGCCGGCTGTCTGGGCGGGGATTGTTTCGCGGGGGAGTCTCGGCGGATTCCTACAAGGGTGGATGCCTTATCTGCTTTCGGGGGCTGGAGTGGGGCGGTTATGGTTTGGCGTCGCTGCAAAATCAGCGACTTAGGTTTGGTCACCTAACGTAATCACCTGTGCATGTGTGCCATTATTCGCCCCGACGGACATTCGTGTCCGCGGAGTGCATTGCTGTGGCGGCTGTGTGCAGGGTCGCCTTCGGGCGAGCCGAGTCAGGTGGTTCTCGGTTGACCAAGCCTGTACACAGTCCGCCTCCCCATCGTTTGGTCACGGTGCTGGCGGTTACTTTCAAGCTGCCTTGAGTAATTCCAATGCCAATCCTGAAATTAAGCTCCGCCCGCTACCTCCCGCTCAACAGCGGCGTCACTGACAGCGCACCGCTGGTCATCGACACCCAAGCCAACCCAAAAGACCTCTTCGAAGCCGCCGTGCAACGCATCCGCGCCGCTGCCGACCTGCTCGAAACCCTGCACTGCCTGTGCTTCAAACACGCCGATGTGCAGGACATTCCCCACATCACCCATGCGCTGTACCTGCTGACGCAGGATGGCAGTGATCTGCTGCAGGTTGCGCAGCAGAAAATGTTGAACTGGCAGGCGCCGGTTTGATTTTTAGAGCGACGGCCTAGCATTCACGGGCAGAAAACTTGAATTATCTGCCCGTGCTTTCGCCGGTTCAAAGTAGCTAACAGAGCAATTTAGACTCTCACGGGGAGTGACCCTACGATCGAATAGAACGCGAAGCCCAACGCAGAGTCATTATTTGAGATCGATGACTTTGAAACCTTTTTTATCGGGTACCGTATTCACTCCCTTGGGTTCTTCCGGCTGGCCTTTTGGGGTGATGTAGTCGTAAACGACAAATTTTTCGGGGATTTCATAGCCATCGTTGGGAATGACCAGGCGCATCTCCCGAGCACTCAGGTACAAAGAAACCGGCAGGGCCTTTTCGGCAAAATCGATGCGTTCCAGCGTTCCGCTGTCTGGATTCTTGCGTAAAACGGCGCCCTTCAAATAGGGAGAGCCATAGTTCATGGCGTAGATCAAAACGGAGCCCGTGCATTTTGCCAATGCAATTTCACCGACGAAGTCCGAGTCGGACATGTCAGTGAAGGCAGTTTCTGTCTGGTTGTTGAGTTTTACGAAGAGTCGCTGCCCGTCCTCATTTGAAGCGGACAGCAGTGAGGCAGTGGTTCCATCTGAAAGCGGGCAGTCCAGTAGCGTTTTCTTCGTTTCGGCGAAAGCGGGGAGGCACGCAAGTGCAAGGATGAGAGGGGGCCATGGTTTTCTTATTTTCTGATTACCAAGAGCCATATGGCACGCCAAATTTTTCAACATAGGCTTTCGACACTGCGGAAAGTGGACGATGTTTTCCTCCGGACTCTCCTTCGTAAGGACCACGCGGATCAATTTCAGCGTGAACGCGAGTGATTTCAACAGGTGTCAGGCATGGGCCGAGGGCCCAGAGTTTGGCAACACCACCTGGAGCAAGTCCGACGACCAAAGCTTCTCGATAACCTGTAATCCATTTTCCATCGGCAGCGCAGTAGGCGTTCTCCTCTTTTCGCATGATTTCTCTAGCCGACTCTGGGATGTCTATGCCCATTTGATAGGTTTGAGGTTCAACCAAAGACTGCCACCGAACGTAGATTTTTTTGGGGAGATCTGCGCCGGTGACATATTTTCCCTTGCCCCAACCGGGCTTTTCCGGCCAGCCCTTTGGTTTTCTTAAATTGCCAGGTGAATTTTGGATAGCCGCATTGCCGCTCATCGCGCGTCTATAAACCTGGCCTTTGATATCTACAACGTCGGTCGTCTCGATCCAGACCTCCATATAGTGGGGTGCAGAGAAACCCAGTCGCCAAGCCTCATAGGGCATAGAAGCACCATGAGTAGTCGAGCACGCCACAAGAAAGGAAACAAAGATGTGCAGGCGCAGGCACTTCAAAGAAAATTCACCACGGTTTTCGTTGGTCAGTGCATACGCCTATTTCACTGAATTGCTTTTATAACAGGATCTTTATAGTTCTCATCGATTTCTATTCCCGCAGCACGAGCATTGTTTTCAGCAGCAATACGCGCATCATGGTCTCGCTTCAGTTGAGCAGGCAACAGCTCTTTCCATCTTGCCTTTTCTTCATCTTTGGTAAAACCTGAAGACCAGAAGTCGCGCTCGCTCAGGAACTCCATCGATAGTAAATATGTGCCCGTCTTGTCCGGGGTGTCTTTGGAATCACGGCGCCAGGCTTTAAAAGTCAGATAGACACCATCATTGTAAAAATACCAATTGTAAAATGATTCAATTTTCAGCCAGCGATCAATGTCAAGCTCGTAATCCGGGTCCAGCCAGGGATGGCTGGAAACCAAGTGCCCCAATACGTCGTCTGGTGAGGGAATTTTTCCTATCTCAGACCCGGAAATCCTAGGGTCCCCTGGATAGAAATAGTGTTTCCAGCCAGCTGATTTTATTTTTTTTAGCAAGTCATAAATGAAGTCTTTTTGTTTTTCATGCGGGCTGTTGTCAGGGAGGCCTCTCACTGTGATGTCAACGTTTTCAATGGTGTCGCCGATTTTTTTGTCTATCACCATGGTGAAGCTTGTAGCTTTTTCAATTGTAAGTGAGGTGCTTGAATTTTTTACTGTTACGGTAGGCAGGTCTTTTTCATTTGCTGATCTTTTAAACTTGTACCAGCAGAGATCTAACTCGCTCAGGCATTCTTGGGAGATTTCTAATGGCGTACTTTGTACAATATTTTCTATTTTGTCGTGTAGCTCTATTTCGATGTGGCTTTGTGTATTTGTCATGTTGGAATCACCATTGTTGCAAGCAGCAAGTAGCAGGCCTGAAAAAAACACCCATAAAAATTTCATTTGGCATTTGACCAGGTGGCAATCGTTTTGATTTGGCCTTCCATGTAGCTTTCTCGTTCTCCCATGAGCTTGTGGTATTGCTTGGCGATGGACCCAATAAACTCCATTCGATCTGTTTCGTCGTAGAGATCGCCTTCCGACATCTGGACTCTGAGCTCTGGATTCTCAACATCGCAAGCAGTACTTAGCGCAGCGACTCGTACCGGTACAAATGGTGCCCACTCGAAACCAGCTTGCATTTTTAATGTTGCTCTAAATGGAGTGCTTTCATAAATCAACGGTTGCAGGATACGACGTTGTTCATGGTCGGCGATGGCCAGCAAGGAGGTCAGCTGGGCATTTCTTCTTGCGGGTCCCTGAGAAAGCTCCTCGGTTGCTTTTATTGCTTTAAAACCTTTAACAACGTCACTGGTTACAGCCAGGTTGTTTAGTATTGGCAGCGCGTCATCTGCCCAGGGCAAGCTGTCGATGTTGGTTTTTATCTGGCCTTCACAGCTCCGCGCGTTGCGCTCTGGAGCACACTCATCAAACTGATCTTTATATTTTGCGTAAAACCAATGCCAAACAAAAATATCTTGAAATAACCAGAAATTTCCCTTCCCTAGGGAGTTTTTACCAATTCGTAAGGGAGGCTGTACGATCGGCGGGGTGAGTGCGAGATAAGGATCATTGGGAATAAAGTCCAGCCCACACTTAACTTGCTTGCTTGCAAAAGCGGCCAAACCCATCCAGTAGAATCGGCCTTTTAGTTCTGGTTTTCCATCTTCGCCAGATTCGAGGTAGAAGCCGGCATAAGCAGCCGCAATTCTAGCGGCCCGTGCACTGAAGTCAGAGATCAGCTCGTACTTTCCTGAGCTTGAGGATCGTTGTTTGCTCAGGCGTCGTATCGCTTCTTCTTGCCCCATGGCCCACAATTTTTCGCAACCAAGGACAACTTCATGTACAGAACATTTTTTGTCGTTGGTGGTGAATGTAGTAATCGGTGGCGTGCTCATTTGTTCCGGCTCGCTTCATAATCATCGGCACCAGACGGAACGGACAGCTCGTCCCATACAAGGTGAGCCTGCACAGGCTCCTTGGAATCTGTTTGCACTCTTGGGTGAAGCCCGTCAGCATCGCTCTTTGATATTTGCGGTGCTGTTTCTGAAGGGATAATCAGTGCTGTCTTGACGGACTTGACGGGTTTACCAAGTTTCGTCACGAATTTTAGTTGTTCGTCAAAACGCTCTTCTATCACTTTCGCTTTAAGCACGCTTCCAGCTCTGGCCTGATCTGCAATGAGTGGTATCAGCGGCGGCAGAATTGCGATCCCGGTGCCGGCGCCGGGCGCGCCGCCGGTATTGGCCTTCACCTCGGCACCACTGATTGTCACACCACCGGCATCAACCTTAACGAAACTGCCGCCAGCCTTGGCCGTGAGCTCCATCCCGCCTTCGATCACCACTTTCTCGCCGGCGTGGTAATGAATCTCCGTCCCCGCCTCGACAAACTGACCGGTGCCGACCTTCACATGCTGGGTCACGCCGACAGTCAGGTGGTCGTTGGCGCGCATTTCGCTCTTGCGATCCAAGTGGGTGATGCGGTGTTCCTCGACCTTGAATTCACTTAAAACATTGGCTTCAACGGTGTCATGCCGTTCGTTGCCAACCCGAATCTTCTGATCGTGTTCAATGTTCTCGTCCCAGTCGCGCTGGGCGTGGATGTAGATCTGTTCCGCGCCTTTCTTGTCTTCGATGCGAAATTCGTTGTAGCCCTTGCCGCCCGGTGAACTCAGGGTCTTGAAGGTGCTGCGGGTCTTGTTCGCCGGCAGATCGTACGGAACGACGTTTTCCTTGTGGTACAGGCAGCCGGTGACCAGCGGCTGGTCGGGGTCGCCTTCAAGAAAGGTCACCAGCACTTCCATGCCGATCCGTGGAATGGCGATGCCGCCGTAGGCTGCGCCGGCCCAGCCGCTGGCGACGCGCAGCCAGCAGGTGGTCTTGTCGTCGGCCTGGCCGTCGCGGTCCCAGTGGAATTGCACTTTCACGCGGCCGTACTGGTCGCAGTGGATTTCTTCGCCGGCGGGGCCGGTGACGATCGCGGTCTGGCTGCCGAGGACTTTCGGTTTCGGGTGTTCGAGGGCAGGGCGGTAGTGGGCGTCCCACGGGGTGGCCACGAACGAGTTGCGGTAGCCCTGGTGGAAATCGCTCTTGTTGTCGGTGACGTCGCTGGTGACGTTTTCGCCCAGCACTTGCGGCTGTTTGCCTTCGTGGAAGACTTCCAGCAGCAGCCACAGATCGTTCCATTCGGCGCGCGGGTGTTCGGCCAGGGTCATGAAGTGGCCGGTCGTGAGCGTCGGCTCGTCACCTTTGCCTTCGGCGAGTTTGTAGTCGCTGCGATGGCGCTCCAGCGCGCGGGTCGAGAGGAACTTGCCGCGCTCGCGTGTGGTGAAGCGGCCTGGGTAGTCGTAGTCTTCCAGATCCGGCATGAACGCGGATTTGACTGCGCTTTCGGGCAGGATCTTCGGTTTCTCGAAATCGTAGTCGCGGCGGCTGACGCGGCTGGTACGGGTTTCCAGACGCAGGTTGAAGCGCTTGATCACCGGTTTGTCGGCGGTCATGCCGGAGTCTTGCTGGTAGTTGACCGGTTTCAGTTTGCGGAACACGGTCTGGTCATCGCCGAACACCAGTTTGTGGCCGCTGCTGCTGTGCTGGAAGTGGAAGTGGATGCCTTCCTCTTCGCACAAGCGCTGGATGAAATGCAGGTCGGATTCGTCGTACTGCACGCAGTAGTCGCGTTCCGGGTATACGGCGCTGAGCTGGAAACTATAGGCGTTGGCCAGAATGCCGCGATCTTCCAGAACGCGGGCGATGATCTTCGGCACCGTCAGTTGCTGGAAGATCTGTTGGTCATGGTTGTGCCGTAGGTAGGCCAGTTGCGGCACCAGGCTCAGGCTGTAACGGGTCAGGGTCTTGCCGGAATCGCCTTGCTCGATGCGATACACCAGACCGTGAATCTTGCCCTCGCCAGTGGCGCCGAAGGTCAGGCAGCCAGGTTTGTGCAGGAGTTCTTCAAGGTTGAGGTCGGGACGGGCGCTGACCAGTTCGATGTCGAAACGGAACGGTTCGTTGAGGGCTTCGCGACCGGTGAAACTGAGGACTTGCAGGTCGGCGGAAGCGCCTTCGAGCGTGAGGGTAATGTGGGTAGCGTTGGCGTCCAGCATGCCTTGATTTCCGTCCTTTGGATTAGCGTGGGCGGATGGTGCAGGATTAAACGGCCTCGTTCAAGGCGCAAATGCCGTAGAGGCAGTGCTCCGATCCCATAGGGAAAACCCTTAGGCCCACGGTTGGGCCCGGTAAAACAGGCACTTACGGATGGACCGATCTGCCGCGAAGGCCGCATCCGGCATCCGGGAACAACCAGTCAGTTTCAGACTAAAGTCGTCTGTGGCACGTCAAAGCCATCTGCCATCATTGCCGCTCACCCCGCGTGTTCACTGCCTCCTGGTTCTTTATCGACCCGGGACGGGAGCTATTTCTGATTGTTTGCGCTTCTGCGCATTCGTTGTCCTGTTGGAGTTTTCAATGCGTCCCCCATTTCCCCTCATCACCCCGCGCCAGTCGCTTGGCTTCGGAGCCTTTGTGCTGTGCGCCGGTTTTACCGCGCAGGTCCAGGCCAGCGGTTTTTTCGAAGACACCACGGCGAAGATCGAGTCGCGCACGGTGTACTTCAACCGCGATTTCCGTGACGGGCACACCTCCAGTGATCAGGGCGCGTCCAAGCGTGAAGAGTCGGCGCAGGGCTTCATTCTCAATCTGCAATCGGGCTATACCGAAGGCACCGTCGGTTTCGGGATCGATGCGCTGGGCATGGCGGGTTTCCAGCTCGATTCCAGCCCGGATCGCAGCAACAGCGGCCTGCTGCCGTCCAGCGGCGACAACCCGCGCGGTTCAAAAGGTCAGTACGCGAAGATGGGTCTGACCGCCAAGGTCAAAGTCTCGGATACGGTGCTGAAATACGGCGCGCTGCTGCCGGATCTGCCGCTGCTGAAATACAACGACGGCCGTCTGCTGCCGACCATGTTCAACGGTGCGATGCTGACCTCCAAAGAGGTGAAGGACCTGACCTTCATGGCCGCACGGCTGGACAAGTACACCGCCCGGGATTCGACCGATTCGCAAGACATCCGCGTGCACTGCAAGAACAAGCGCTATGCCTGCAACACCACCGCCGATCATTTCGACATGTACGGCTTCGACTACAAGATCAACGATCGCCTGACTGCGCAGTACCACTACGCCGAGCTGGAAGACATCTATCGCCAGCACTTCGTGGGGCTGCTGGCCAATCAGCCACTGGGTGACGGTGTGCTGAAAGCCGATCTGCGCTTGCTGAAGAGCGCCGACAGCGGTGATGCAAAAGCCGGTTCCATCGACAACCGCGCCTTGAGCGGCATGCTGTCCTACGGCATCAGCGGTCATACCTTCAGTGCCGGCTGGCAGCGCATGAACGGCGACAATTCGATGCCGTATCTGGATGGCAGCAATCCGTATCTGGTGAACTACGTGCAGGTCAACGACTTCGCCGCCGCGCAGGAACGTTCCTGGCAGCTGCGATACGACTATGACTTCAAGGCGATCGGCATCAACGGCTTGAGTTTCCTGACTCGTTACGTGAACGGCGACCACATCAAGGTGCCTGGCAGCGATCAGGAAGGCAAAGAGTGGGAACGCGACAGCGAGTTGAAGTACGTGATTCAGACCGGGACGTTCAAGGATGTCAGCCTGCGGTTGCGTAATGCGACTTACCGCACCAACTACGAGAAGTTCGCTCGGGATGTGGATGAGACACGGTTGATTGTGAGTTACAACTTTTCGGTGTTGTAACCCATAGGTTGGCGGTGTCTGAGCTGACGCCTTCGCGGGCAAGCCCGCTCCCACAGGTTTCCCGGGTGCTGACTAAATTGTGGTCACTCTAAATCCCTGTGGGAGCTGCGGTGCGACGATTCGACTTGCCCGCGAAGGCGTCCTAAAGAGCACTGAGAGTCAGAGCCAATGCCAGAACCGGCTCCAGAACCCGCGATTCAAATCGTCCTTGCACGCTGCGTATTGCTGACCGTACATGTCCGAGCGGTTCTGCACCTTGCGCGCCACCGGCATCAGCCACGCCTTGCTGGCGTAGGTCTTCTGGCGAAAGCCGCCCCAGCCTTCGTGGTAGTTGAGGTACTGATTGTAGGCGTCGTACTTGTACACGCCGTTGATCGAGGTGGTCTTGTCCATGTACCAGCCGACGAAGTCGATGGCGTCGTCGAAGTCCTCGCGGTCGGCGCTATATCGGCCGGTGCTTTTCTGGTAGTCGGACCAGACTTCATCCTTGGCTTGGGCATAGCCGGAGGCCGTCGAAACCCGGCCCCACGGGATCACCCACAACAGGTATTTGCGCGGCGTCTTGGCGTCATAGCGGTAGCCGGACTCCTGATACATGATCGCGAACGGCACCTGGATCGGTACGCCCCAGCGCTTTTGCGTGACTTGCGCTGCGTCGTACCAATCACTTTTTTCCCGGAAAATCTCGCAGAGGTTTTCCGGCGAACGCGGTGGCGATGTTCCGCAACCGGTCAGCAGTGCCGCCAATACCAACAGTCCAACCTCGCGCCCCGAATTCAAAAGCCGTCATCCCGTCGTGCAAAAAAGGGCGCCAGTCTACGCGGTCAGGTCAACTGGTGGCGATAAGGCAAATCCGGACCCGTTTTACTGCATGTAAGGGCGGCGGCCTGTACGGCAAACCCGAGCATGCCGTCGATCTGTTCGCGGCTCAGGTGCTGCACGCCTTCCACCGAATCCAGCTCATGCTCGGTCAGCCAAGTGATCAAAGCGGCCTGGAAGGTATCGCCGGCGCCGACGGTGTCGGCAATCTTCACCGAGCTTGCCGGCACCGACCATGAACCGTGGGCACGGCTGAACACGGTCGCGCCTTCACCGCCACGGGTCAGGAACACCACCTGGCAGCGATGCTGCAACCAGCCTTCGATGACGCGCGCCGGATCCTGCTCGGGATACAGCAGGCTCAGATCTTCGTCGCTGACTTTGATCAAGTCCGCCAACGGCACCAGCGTAGCGATTCGTTCACGCCACAGGTCGATGTTCGGCTCGGGGTTGAGGCGCACGTTCGGGTCGAGGCTGATCAGGCGTTTGCCGCTTTCACGTTGCACCAATGCGAGCAAGGTATCGGCAATCGGTTGCACCACCAGCGAGAAGGAACCGAAGTGCAGGCCGCGCACTTGCGGGCCCAGCGTCGGCAGGTGCGCCTGATTCAACTGCCGGTCGGCGCAACCTTCGCCACGGAAGCTGTAGTGCGGCGAGCCGTTGGCACCCACCGCGACCATCGCCAGGGTGGTCGGTGCGGCGAAATCCACCAGGTAATCCGGGCTTACGCCTTCATCCTGCAGCACTTGCTGCAAGCGCCGGCCGAGGTAGTCGGTGGACAACCCGGCGAACAGCGCCGAATCCACGCCCAACCGACGCAAGCCCACGGCCACGTTGAACGGCGAGCCACCGGCAATCGCCTTGAAATTGACTTTCGAGGCCTGCCCGCCGGCATCGTCTTCGCTGAAGAAATCGAACAGCGCTTCGCCACACACCAGGTACATAGTTGTTTGCTCTTTATAAGGTTGCGACATGCAGTCGATAGCGTTCATAGGCTTGCTGGAAGGCCGCAACATTCGCGGCAACCGGCAGGGTTTCACTGTTCAGGTCGAGCTTCACGCAGCGCTGGCACAGGTCCGCCAGGGTGTCTTCGTGGCCGTTCGACCACGACTTGCACCACGCCGCCTGAATCGCCGCGCCGAGGGCTGCGGCTTCGCTTTGCTCGGTGCAAATCACCGGGGTGTTCATGATGTCGGCGACGATCTGCCGCCACACCGCGCTTTTCGAACCGCCGCCGATCAGGCAAATGCTGCGGCTTTGTAAACCATTCTGGCGCAACAGATCCAGTCCATAACGCAGGCCGAAGGTGGTGCCTTCGACAGCGGCGCGGCACAGATTGGCTTGCGTCAGGTTATCGATGGTCAGGCCGTGCAGGCTGCCGGTGGCGTGGGGCAGGGGCGGCACGCGTTCGCCGTTGAGGAACGGCAGCATGCTTACGCCCCCGGCGCCGATCGGGGCCTGGGTCACCAAGGCATTGAACGCGTCGAGATCGAGGTTGAACAGTTCGCGGATCGCGCCGGTGGCGTTGGTCAGGTTCATGGTGCAGATCAACGGCAGCCAGCCGCCGCTCGAGGAACAGAAGGTCGCGACCGACGCATCCGGGCTGACCTTCGGTGTCTCGGCGTAAGCGTACACCGTGCCGGAAGAACCGAGGCTCATGGTGATCGCCCCCGGCTGAATATTGCCGGTGCCGATGGCGCCCATCATGTTGTCGCCGCCACCGCTGGACACCACCGCGTTGGGGTTGATGCCCAGCTGTTCGGCGATTGCGGGCAGGATCGTGCCGACTGCTTGATGGGCGTCGATCAGCTCTGGCAGCGCGGATTGCAAACGACCGCTGGCATCGATGTCACGCAGCAACTGCAAATCCCATTGGCGGGTGCGCACGTTGAAATAGCCGGTGCCGGACGCATCGCCGTATTCGCTGCACGCACGGCCGGTGAGCCAGAAATTCAGGTAGTCGTGGGGCAACAGGATTCGCGCGATACGCGAGAACACATCCGGATGTTGCGCCTTGGTCCACAACAGTTTGGAGACGGTGTAGCCCGGCGCGATGACCACGCCGAGGCGTTCCAGCGAGCCTTGTTCACCGCCCAGGTGAGCGAGCAGTTGATCGTTCTCTGGTGTGGTCTCCGTGTCGCACCAGAGCTTGGCCGGGCGCAGGACCTGGCCTTGGTCGTCAAGCAGTACCAGGCCGTGTTGCTGGCCGGAGACGCCCACGCCGAGAATGGCCTGGCCGTCGACATTCGCGGCCAGCAAAGCGCGGCGGGTGGCGAGGGCGAAGGCTTCCAGCCATTGCGCGGTGTCTTGTTCGCGACGGCCGTTGGCGCCGCTGATCATCGTGTGCGCGGCGGCGCCCTGGCCCAACACCTGACCGCTGGTGGCGTCGAGGATGATGGCTTTGGTGCCTTGGGTGCCGCAGTCGATGCCGAGGAACAGTTGTTGGTTGTTCATGAGTGAACCTGTCTTATAAAGATCGTTCCCACGCTCTGCGTGGGAATGCCTCAATGGACGCTCTGCGTCCGCTGTTGAAGGGGACGCGGAGCGTCTCGGGCTGCATTCCCACGCAGACGGTTCGACGCCTCGACGTGGGAACGATCAGATGGCGAGAATCTTTTCCAGGGTTTGTGTGACGCCTTCTTCTCGCAAGCTGTTCAGGCACCACTCAAAGGCAGCGACAAATTCTGGCGAACGCGGTATCGCTGTACCGAAGATTTCTTCAACCCCCAACAGCCGCTCAGTGATCAAAGCATCCTGCGCCACCAACCCCTGGCAGAACGCCGCCCGAGGATCCGGAATCGAGTAAGTGTCGCCATTCTCGTCCACGCCCTTCAAGTAAAGCGCCCAGGCCGCCACCACCAGCGCCGCCCGCTTGGTCTCGCGCCCATCGGCAATCAACCGGCTGATCGTCGGAATGGTGAACTTGGGAAACTTCGACGAGCCGTCGGAGCAAACACGCTCAAGCTGATCGGCAATCGCCTGATTGGAAAACCGGGCCACCAGCGTGTCCTTGTACTCGGTCAGGTCGATGCCCGGCACCGGCGCCAGTTGCGGGGTCACGTCCAGGTCCATGTAGGCGCGCATGTAGCGTACGAACAGTGGGTCGTTCATGGTTTCGTGAACGAAGCGGTATCCCTTCAAAAAGCCCAGGTACGTCAGCGCCAGGTGGCTGCCGTTGAGCAGTTTGATCTTCATCTCTTCGTAGGGGGAAACATCGTCGGTGAACTGCACGCCGACCTTTTCCCAGGCCGGACGACCGTTGACGAATTTGTCTTCCAGCACCCATTGCACGAAGGGCTCGCAAACCACCGGCCAGGCGTCGTCGACGGCGTGTTTGTCCGCCAGTTGCAGGCGATGGGCGGTGCTGGTCATCGGCGTGATGCGATCGACCATGGCGTTGGGGAAGCTGACGTTGGCGTCGATCCAGTCGCGCAGGTCCGGATCCAGCAAAGCAGTAAAGGCCAGCAGTGCCTTGCGGGTGACGGCGCCGTTGTGTGGCAGGTTATCGCACGACATCACGGTAAACGCCGAAATGCCCGCCGCACGGCGTCGGGACAGTGCCGCACAGAGGAAACCGAACACGGTTTTCGGCTGTTGCGGGTTCGTCAGATCGTGCTGAATCTGCGGCAGGTGCGCCATGAATTCGCCGTTGCTGTCGTCGATGCAATAACCGCCCTCGGTGATGGTCAGCGAGACGATACGGATCTGCGGATCGGCGAGTTTGTCGATCAGCACCTGGGCGCTGTCTTCGGCCAGCAGCATGTCGCGAATCGCGCCGATGACGCGGACTTCGGTGTCGTCGCTGTCGCCCAGTTCGAACAGGGTGAACAGGTAGTCCTGCTCCTTGAGGTCGTCCCGGGCGCGGCGGTCTTCGGCGCGCAGGCCGACGCCGCAAATCGCCCAGTCCAGCGCTTCGCCGGTGTTCATCAGCGCATCGGTGTAATACGCCTGATGCGCGCGATGGAAGCCGCCGACGCCAATGTGGGCGATGCCCTGGCGGGTGTCGCTGAGGCTGTACGCCGGCAGTTTCACTTCGGCGGCCAGGCGGTTGAGGTTTTGCTGGTTCAGTTTCATCGGGTCAGTCTCGAAATCAGGCGGCCGCGCGCAGCGGGCGAGTCAGCGCCACGCCGTCGGCATCGAACAGATGGCAGTGGGCAGCGTCCAGGTGCAGGTTCAGTTGTTCGCCGTAACGGCTCGCCAGATCACCGCGCACGCGCATGGTCAGGGCTTCGCCGGCGTTGGTCTTGACGTGGCAGAAGGTGTCGCTGCCCAGCCGTTCGCTGACGTCGGCGGTGACTTGCAGGGTGCAGTCGCCCGCTTGCGCCAGTTCCAGATGTTCCGGGCGAATGCCCAGGGTCACGGCGCTGCCGACGCTCAGGTTCGACGCATTGAACGGCAGGGTGATGCGGGTGCCGGCGTCCAGCGAGACTTCGCAACTCGCGCCGTCGATGCGCGCGATCTGGCCTTTGAGAAAGCCCATTTTCGGCGTGCCGAGGAAACCGGCGACGAACAGGTTGGCGGGGTTGTGATACAGCTCCAGCGGCGAGCCGACCTGTTCGATCTTGCCGCCATTGAGCACCACCACCTTGTCGGCCATGGTCATGGCTTCGACCTGATCGTGGGTCACGTAGATCATTGTGGCTTTCAAGTCTTTGTGCAGGCGCAGCAGTTCCAGGCGCATCTGCACCCGCAGGGCGGCGTCGAGGTTGGACAGCGGCTCGTCGAACAGGAAGATTTTCGGGTTGCGCACGATTGCCCGGCCGATGGCCACGCGCTGACGCTGGCCACCGGACAACTGTTTTGGCTTGCGTTCCAGCATCGGCCCGAGTTCGAGAATCCGCGCCGCTTCGCCGACTTTCTTCTCGACTTCGGCTTTCGGTACGCCGGCCAGGTCGAGGGCGAACGACATGTTTTTCTTCACGGTCATGTGCGGGTACAGCGCGTAGGTCTGGAACACCATCGCCAGATCGCGCTTGGCCGGGCTGACTTCGGTGATGTCGCGCCCGTCCAGTTCGATGGTGCCGCCGCTGACCTCTTCAAGGCCGGCGATCAGTCGCAACAGGGTAGATTTGCCGCAGCCCGACGGGCCGACGAACACCACGAATTCCTTGTCGTTCACTTCAAGGTCGATGCCCTTGATGATGGAAAAACCTTCGAAGCCTTTTTGCAGATTCTTGATTTTCAGGTTGGCCATGGTGGCGCTCCTCTTGCGAATTCTTATTTGACGGCGCCGAACGACAGGCCGCGCACCAGTTGTTTCTGGCTGATCCAGCCGAAGATCAGGATCGGCGCGCAGGCCAGGGTCGAGACGGCCGACAACTTGGCCCAGAACAAGCCTTCGGGGCTTGAGTAGGAGGCGATCAGCGCGGTCAGCGGCGCGGCTTTGGACGAGGTCAGGTTCAGCGACCAGAACGCCTCGTTCCAGCACAGGATCAGCGAGAGCAGTACGGTCGAGGCCAGGCCGCCCTTGGCGATCGGTAGCAGCACGCGGAGCATTTCCTGAGCCAGGGTGGCGCCGTCGAGGCGGGCGGCTTCGAGGATGTCTTTGGGGATGTCCTTGAAGTAGGTGTAAACCATCCAGACCACGATCGGCAGGTTGATCAGCGTGTAGATCACGATCAGCGCGATGCGCGTGTCAAGCAGGCCGAAACTCTTGGCCAGCAGGTAGATCGGCATCAGCACACCCACCGGCGGCAGCATCTTGGTGGAGAGCATCCACAGCAGCGTGCCTTTGGTGCGCTGGGTTTCGTAGAACGCCATCGAGTAGGCTGCCGGCACCGCGATCAGCAGGCACAGGGCGGTGGCACTGAAGGAAATTACCACTGAGTTCCAGGCGAAACTGAAGTAGTCGCTGCGCTCGTTGATGTGCAGGTAGTTCTCCAGCGTCGGCGTGAAGATGAACTGCGGCGGTGTGGCGAAGGCGTCGATTTCGGTCTTGAAACTGGTCAGCACCATCCAGAAGATCGGGAAGAAAATGATGATCGCGATGGCCCAGGCCAGCGTGCCGAGCAGCAGGCTTTGCAGCCGGCGGGATTGTTGAAGAGTCATGGCAGGCCTCAGGCTTTGTCAGTCAGGTTTTTGCCGATCATCCGCACCAGAATGATCGCGGCGATGTTGGCGATGACCACGGCGATCAGGCCGCCGGCCGAGGCCATGCCGACGTCGAACTGCACCAGCGCCTGGTTGTAGATCAGGTAGGCGAGGTTGGTCGACGCGTAGCCGGGGCCGCCGTTGGTGGTGGTGAAAATTTCCGCGAACACTGACAGCAGAAAGATGGTTTCAATCATCACCACTACGGCAATCGGGCGTGCCAGATGCGGCAGGGTCAGGTGCCAGAAGATCGCGATCGGGCCGGCGCCGTCGAGGCGGGCGGCTTCTTTCTGTTCCTGGTCGAGGGACTGCATGGCGGTCATCAGGATCAGGATCGCGAAGGGCAGCCATTGCCATGAGACGATGATGATGATCGACAGCAGCGGGTAGTGAGCGAGCCAGTCCACCGGCTGCGCGCCGAACAGTTTCCAGAGGTAGGCGAGGATCCCGGACACCGGGTGGAAGATCAGGTTCTTCCAGATCAGCGCACCGACCGTGGGCATGATGAAGAACGGCGAAATCAGCATCACCCGCACGATGCCGCGACCGAAGAACTCGCTGGCCTCCAGCAGCGCACTGATCAATACGCCGAACACCACGCTGATCAGCAGCACGCTGCCTACCAGCAGCAAAGTGTTGGTGGCGCCGGGCATGAAGCCGGAGTCGGTCAGGAAGTAGGTGAAGTTTTCCAGCCCGACAAATTCGTTGGTTCCCGGGTCAAGCAAGTTGTAGCGGATCATCGAGAAATAGACGGTCATGCCCAGCGGCACGATCATCCACAGCAGCAACAGGGCCACCGAAGGGCTGACCAGAAACCAGCCGGGATTGGCCACGCGGCTTTTGCGCCGGGGCTGCGACAGGTCGATGTGGGCTTTGGCAGTTGAAGTATTCATGGTGATCACAACCGTTTGGGTGCAGGTACATGTTCAGGAGAGAAAACCTTCCTGACATTGACGCGATCCCTGTGGGACCTGCGGTGCGACGATTCGACTTGCCAGCGATGGGGGCCAGCACAGTCAACATTGCTGTCGGCCGTTATATCGCTAATCGCTGGCAAGCCAGCTCCCACAGGTTTAGTGGCGAGTTACTTCGGATAACCCGCCCGCTTCATCTCGCGTTCGGTGGTTTGCTGGGCGGCGGTAAGCGCCTGGTCGACCGTGGTCTGGCCGATCAGTGCGGCGGAGAACAGCTTGCCGACCTGTGTGCCGATCCCCTGAAACTCGGGAATGGTCACCAGTTGAATGCCGATGTACGGCACCGGCTTGAGGGTCGGTTTGCTCGGGTCGGCCGCTTTCAGCGATTCCAGCGTGACTTTGGCAAACGGTGCGGCGCTCATGTAAGCGTCGCTGTAGGTCGAGGCGCGAGTGCCAGGCGGTACGTTGGCGATGCCGTCGGTCTTGGCGACCAGTTCGCCGTATTCCTTGGAAGTGGCCCAGGCGCTGAACTCTTTAGCGGCGTCCTTGGCCTTGGAGCTGGTCGGAATCGCCAGCGCCCACGAGTACAGCCAGGCCGAGCCTTTGTCGGTGACCTGATGCGGCGCGTAGGTGAAGCCGACGTGATCGGCGACCTTGCTTTGGGTCTTGTCGGTGACGAACGAGCCGGCGACGCTGGCATCGACCCAGATCGCGCATTTGCCGCTGTTGAACAGGGCGAGGTTCTCGTTGAAACCGTTGCTGGAGGCGCCCGGCGGGCCGGATTTCTTCATGGTGTCGACGTAGAAGTTCAGCGCGTTTTTCCATTCCGGACCGTTGAATTCCGGTTTCCATTGCTCATCGAACCAGCGCGCGCCATAGGCGTTGGCCACGGTGGTGATCAGCGCCATGTTTTCCCCCCAACCAGCCTTGCCACGCAGGCAGATGCCGTACTGTTCCTTGTCCTTGTGGGTGAGCTTTTCGGCGAAGCCGGCGATCTGTTCCCAGGTCGGGCGCTCCGGCATGGTCAGGCCGGCGTCCTTGAACAGGTCGGTGCGGTAATAGGTGATCGAGCTTTCGGCGTAGAACGGCAGGGCGTACAGCGAACCCTTGACTGAAAGGCCTTCACGCACCGACGGAAACACATCGTCGAGGGCGTAGCTGGCCGGCAGATCCTTCATCGGCTCCAGCCAACCCTTGGCCCCCCAGAGTGCGGCTTCGTACATGCCGATGGTCAACACGTCGAACTGACCGCCCTGAGTGGCGATATCGGTGGTCAGGCGTTGACGCAGTACGTTTTCCTCCAGCACCACCCAATTGAGCTTGATGTCCGGATGCTCGGTCTCGAAGGTTTTCGAGAGCTTTTGCATGCGGATCATGTCGCTGTTGTTGACGGTGGCAATGGTCAGGGTCTGGGCGCCAAGGCTGACGCTGCTGAGGGTCATGCAGGTGAGGGCCAGCAGAGCTTTTGCAGTGGGTTGCATCGTGCACTCCTTTTCTGCACCCGGCGGGGGCAGAAGGACAGTTATTGTTTTTGTGTTCTTCCGGCGGGGGAAGAATGTGCACTGATTACAGCCTTCTGGCGCAGGGCTGACAAATCATCCCTAGCACTCGAATCGATACTTTTTTGCACTCTGGATTGGCGCGATAAACGCAGGGAAGGGCGTTTCACCAGGGCGAGAGGCGCGAAACCGTACAGATTTTCCTGCTCAGCCGTGGTTTTGCTCGGTCAGGCGCTGCACCACCAGCCGCCGGTAATGCGACGGCGTCATGCCTTTGAGCTGCTGAAAGCGCCGATTGAAATTGGAAATATTGTTGAAGCCCGACTCGAAACACACCTCGGTCACCGGTTTGTCGCCATCGGCCAGTAACTCGCAGGATTTGCTGATGCGCAGGCGATTGACGAATTCGATGAAATTGCGCCCGGTGGCTTGCTTGAACACGCGGCTGAAATAGGTGGGTTTCATGCCCAGGTGCTCGGCGACTTCCTCCAGCGGCAATTCGCGGGCGTAATGGGCGAAGATGTAATCCACCGCGCGGTTGGTGCGGTCGATGTTGTGCTCGTCGGCCAGTTGCGGGGTGGTTGCGCCGGACAGCAGTTGGTAGTCGTCGCAGGCCGCCAGCAATTCCATCAGGATGAAAAAGTGCCCGAGACGGGTGATGCCGGTTGAATCGGCGATGCGTTGCATCAGGGTCATGGCCTGACGAATTGTCTGCGGCGAGCGGAATTCGATGCCGTATTGCGCACGCTCGAGCAGCGGCGCCAGGGTCTTTAGTTCGGCGAATACCTGATGGCCGCTTTCGAACAGTTCATCGGTGAAGTTGACCAGCATGTCGCGCTTCTCGACCACTTCATCCTCGGCCACCTGGCTGATCCAGTTATGCGGCAGATTCGGGCCGGTCAGGAACAGGGTCTGCGGATAGAAGTTGCCGATGTAGTCGCCGATGAACACCTTGCCCGAACTGGCGACGATCAGGTGCAGTTCGTACTCCTTGTGAAAATGCCAGCGCACCAGCGGGCAGGGGAAACCGTGCTGGCGATAGATGATGGACAACCCGTTGTGGTCATCCATCAGCTCATAAGAAGGGTCAGTCACGCGGGCTGTTCGGGTCATGGCAGAGCGCTTTTATTGTTATCGCCCGGTGATCATGCCTCGTTCCTCGTCGGTTGCGCCAGTTTCCATTGCCGCTCAGAGCGCCCTTTCCCGGGCTTTCATCAGGTTGGCAATCCGGCAAATCTCTACCAGGTCCGACTCTTCGATGAAGTCGACATTGATGATATTGCACTTCAATGCCCAGTCACTGTTGTCCAGATCGAACCATTCGTTCAACTGGTCATGGATGTCGACGGGACCGCCCAGGTAGGTATAACTGGTGGCGGACAACGACCAGGGACGCCAGGAGCCCGGTGGATTCTGCATGACACTACCGATGAACGCCCTCAGCTCGTCAGGCGAAGTCGTATCGGTGCCTGACCACTTATGGCTTACATACTCGTGGAATATCGTGTGATCAAGTTCTATGCCTGGACCGGCGGCAAACACTCGCTGTTGCGTGCTGGCGCGCTTCAGCTCTCGCAGGCTCAGCGCCGCGTTCCAGCGTGGGATAAGTCGATGCCCGAGAAAACTGCTCATTATTTTATTGAAGTAGTCGTGGTCAAAGTCTTTGCCATCAAGTTTGTGAAAATCAAGAACAATGAATTCGTCTGGGTTTTTTTGCAGAAAAAGTTCTACGTCGTTGATCAGTTGCCCTAATGTCCGAGAGTTCCGAAAACCATTATGGTGAAGGATGAATTTTTTTGGACCTTCGGCACTGGCTTCGTAGCTCAGGCGAATATCCAGCGCTCTGGAACCATGGTGCAGTTGGGCGTAAAAGGTATCGTGCTGACATACCAGCCAATGGCGAGACGGGTAGAACGGGTAGTCGGCGCGCCAGTCACTGCCTGCGTTGTGGGTGCCGGGCAATGTCAGTTCAGCGATTGTCAGTGTATCAATGGCGGGCGTTGAGCCCATCCAGTTATTGTTGCTCATTTATGCATCCTGCGTGATTTAAAGAGTTGTTGGCAATTCAAGTTTTTATTTGAATGGCGCTTGCAGGATGTTTATAGCGTTTAACTTTTTTAATGGCTATCGGTGGGTTGATGCAAGTTGTTGGTGATTGTTTTTATAGATTTCCGTCATCTCATTTGTTCCGGTTTTTTGCTTCGATCCACTGCGCCATGTACTGGGTACTCTTGTGTGCATGATGACGCAACATGCTGCCTGTGAAGTTGTTTTTTCTGAGTTGCGCCAGATGTTCACGGCAATATTCTATTTTCTCAATAAGGGCGGGACCATGAATCGATTGTTGATAGCGATCACGCAATAGCGTGCTGCCTTGAGTTTGAGCGGTTTGCCACAGCCCCTCGTCCTTGTACAGCTGAACCGCTGCATCGGCGAACGCCCGCGCCGACTGCGTCACGGCTCCTGGCCAGAGATGATCCGTGTGCATACCCTCAGCACCGATCGGCGTCGTCACGCTGGGCGTTCCGCAGAGCATGGCATCGATCAGCTTGCCCTTGATGCCGGCGCCGAAACGCAGGGGGGCCAGGCAAATCCGGGCATCGGACATGACCTGCAATGCATCCTCCGCCCAGTTCATGATGTGAAAACCCTGGGACGCATTGTGCAGCGCTGTTGCCTTGGGCGGCGTATACGCGCCGTAGACATGTAATTGCGCCTTGGGCAGTTGCTCGCGAATCAGCGGCCAGACTGTCGTCTTCAGCCACAGAACGGCGTCCCAGTTCGGGGCGTGACGGAAATTGCCGATACTGAGGAAGTGCTCGCGCTCCTCGAAGGGTTTTGACGGTGTGCCGAGTGGTTCGACCATCAACGGACACCAGTGCAACAACTCCGGTGGCAGCTTGAACTGTTGCACCAGCAACTCGATTTCCACTGGCGAGATCATCAGGTTCAGATCGCAACGATAAAGCGCGGCGATCTCGCGCTTGGCCAGATCGGTTTCGGCCATCAGTTCGAACTCTTCGGCGAGCGCCGGGGCAAACAATCCCTGGAAATCGTTGGCGTCGTCGCTGAGCTTCAGTCGATCTTTCAAGCGCTGGTGTCGAGCATGCCGCAGGCTCTGCAGGTCCGACGTTTCCAGAACGCGCAAGGCATCGGGGCAGTGTTTCTCCACTCGCCAACCGAACTGTTCTTCGATCATGAACTGGTCGAACAACACGATGTCCGGGGCCAGTTCACTGATAAACACATCGAAACTGCTGTTGTTCAGTTCGATCGGTACTTCCTGAATGCCCAGCGCAGTCAGATCGGCACGGTGCTCACCGGTACCGGCCGGGCTGGCAAAGGTAACTTGCCAGCCTTGTCGCAGGAACGTCTCGAGAATCTGCATCACATGCCCGCTCGCGGCGGAGGAGCGAGGTTCCGGCCAGACGTAACCAATGACGAGGACTTTGGTTGCGGGCTGACTCATGAGTAACGATTCCTGGGACAAAGGGACAAAAAAAGGCGCGCGAATTAGAACACAATGCGCGCGCCTGCCAATCCGCTTTTTATCAGATCGGTGCCTTGCTCAGCTTGAGTCGCACCGAGCCGTCGATGAAGCCGAGCCTGTTAGTGTTTTTCAAGCCGTTCTGAATGCGAGCGAGATTGAGCAAGAACGTTTCCCGGTGTGTCCGTGCCTGATCGAGCATTGATACCGCCAGTGAGTAGGAATCGGCGTTGAGCAATGCCGGATGCTTTTTAACGAGCGACGGCAGCGTATTTTCAATAAGCCCCAACAACTCGAAGCCCTCATCATGAGTGGCCCGGAAATGCGGATTGGAAAGGTTTTTAGGGTGCGCCTTGTGAGCATCCTTGGCGAAATCCAGCAATCCGGCCACGTCCATATCGGCAGGCCCGGCGCCGGCCTGTTTCAATTGCCCGTAATACAAGTCCAGTGTGTCCGGCGCGCCGTGAGCCATTTCATGAACCAACACATCTCCAATCCGGCCATCGTCGTACTTGGCCATACGGTAATAGTCGTCCAGTCCGTCGGGGTAGATCACCAGAAATCGCTCCGGAGGGTTTTTCAAGTACGAGCCGTCGAGGACGCTGGCCTTCCAGCGCCTGTAAACCGGCGGCCGCAACGCAGCGTTGGCTTCCGAGCCTTTTTTGAACGACATGTTGGCAAGCGTGACGTAATCCAGATCGTTGCGCATGTTGTGCAAATTGGCTTTCACATGCCTGAGTACTTCATCGGAATCATTGCCAAAGACGTGCTTGAGCACCGCGCGCATGTCAGCGTTGTCGTTATCCAGGAGCATCAGAACAGCATTATCGAGTTTTGATTTGGCTGTCGGCAGGGCTCTTTTCACATAGGCCCGGGTATAACTGAAGGGTTTCGAGCGACCGAAGAGTCGGCGAAGCGGCGCCAAGGGCGAGGCTTTAAGGTTTCTCAACTTGGGTCCCCAGGCACCGCCAACCCTGTGATTCAGTGCATACCAGTCACTGTTTCGCTGAAGTGCCAACAGACTGACTGCATCCCCCGGATTGTTCGCAGCCTTCCAGGTACCTTGAAACAGGTCTGATTTCTGCGCAGCCTTGACCAGATCGTAGGATTGCGCGCTTCCAGTCAGTTTGCGCAACTGGCCGGTGGCGGTTTCCAGAGTGTTCAGCCCGTATTTGCTCAGAAGCAGCACGCCCTTTTTGGCCAGGCGCCCACCTTGCACAGCCAACGTCGGCAACCCGTCCAGCGGGTTGAAAATGGACACCGAAAAATGCGCCCCTGCCTTGGCAATGCTCAGAGCCTTGGCGGTCGTCGAGGTGGTCTTGCCAGCGATTCCGGCAATCGTGGCACCGAAGCCGACAACCAGTCCCAGCAACGCCAGACCGTCGAGAATGCAGCCGCCGATGCCCTCGGTTATTTGAGACGCGTCACCGGATCGCAGGTCCTCTACACATTTCTTGAAAGGCACGATGACATTGATGATGGCTTCATTCACCTGATCATTTTCGGCACGTATTTGCTGCAGTTCGGTCTTTGCGTACAACGATGAATACAGTTCGTCACGAGTGGCCACCGGGTGATTGCCCAGGACCCCCTGCGCCAAGGATTGGAAGGCTGCAGAAAAGAAAAGCGGAACCGGATGCACTTCCTCGGACGTCAGGGTGAAATGCCAAAGCTTTTCCACGACCGCGCCAGACTTCACACCGTGTTTCGGCTCGCTGCCATTGAGATAGGCATCGAGGTCAAGAGGCCATTGGCGCTCGGGTTTTTTGGGCTGAAAGTCCGTGTCCGCGCCTTTGTAGGACAGTGAAGGCTCTTCATACACAACCCCGGTGGAACGCAACATGTCGGCCAGCTCCGGACGCTCGCGACAAAGTCCCCTGAGAGAGAACAGTTCATAACAATGGAATGCCTTACCGTTTTGGCAGCCCAGAATAATGCCGTAACGCCCCTTGGCAGCATTGCGATGGCGTTGGGTTTCTTCAAATGGATTGAGCGTGTTTACCGACTTTCGAACGGTATATAACGTGATGAAACCATTGGCCAGCATTGTCCTGTCACGTTTGGGCAAGTTTGACACTGCCATTTTGATGATGGACTGGAGGCTCTTCTGCAAAGTTTGATGGTATTGCTCAAAAACCTCGTCGAACAGCGAGTCGATTGGTTCCAGTTCGCCGAGCCGTGAGAAGGCGTTAGCGGGGGGATTGAATGCCTCGGTGGTTATGAACTTGTCCGTCAACTTGCCGTCAACGACCAGATCACCTGACAGGTAGAGGTCGAGAATCGAAACACGGAGTCTCTCTATTTTTGAATGTTCGCCGTTTGCATTACTCAGGCTGACAGGATGATAAAGCAGTAGCCACTCCAGAATATTGCGTTCACCCAATGACGGGTCGAACCTGGCTTTGAATACTCGTTGTTCAAGATAATCGCCTGCCGGCAAAACGCGTTTCAGCGCTTGCAGTGCCAACTCCCGTCGATCAGGCGGAACAACCGAAATCCCTGTTTCGACTTCATTCAATGCTTCGGCATATTCGCTGAAACGGTTGGCGGCGATGATGAAGGCATCTACGTCATATTCATTTTCGGTCGTCGCAGGCAAGACACCGTTGAGCATTGCCCACTGGATAACCGGTGTGATGGTTGCCAGTTCGTGCATCGCACGTTGAGCGCTACTGACGGGCGCCAGTTCAGAAAATGCCTTCACCCGGGCGTAGGTCATCAGACGCGAAGCGCCGGGCGCGGCGAGCTCAATCAGTGCGACCGCCTGGGACAGAATGACCCATCCAGGCTTGCCGATCGTCAATTCGACGGGCATTTGCTGAACGAGGAACTGGGGTGCCGCGCCCGCCAGCAACAGGTGTGCGGCCAAAGGCCCCAGTTCAGGTTCCAGCTGCGTTTCGACGATCAGTTGTTTTTCAAATGCCTGCACCACCTGCGAAGGGGTCCTCAACGCATTGTCCGGTTGATACAGAGCAAACCCGGCGATTGTTTTCGCATGCCGTTCGACATCGACTTTCAGATCAAGAATCAACGCGGTGGCTGCCAGACATTTGATTTGTCGTTTCGCCACTTCCCGGTCAGCTTGTTCCAGGTGCCATTGCAGCCGCTGATGCAGAACTTCACCCAGCATCCTGGCTTTCGGCGAATCGAGAAAGCGTTCCAGGTAGTCGGCCGCGCGTTCGCGCCGACTAACTTCAGGCACCTGGCGCAGATCTTCCGTGGCAATGAACTTCAACAGACTGGACTGACCTTGCGTGAGTTCGTCAGTGACCAGCGTGATGGTTTTGCGTGCCTCTGCCGACAGGTGAAAAGGCGAGTCGACGGGTTCCCCCAGCAATTGATAAAAGTCGGCTGTATCCGGGCTTTGCGGAATTTCGAACTGAAGAAACTCGACCAGATTACGCACTTGTTCAACATTGCCGGGCAGGGTGTATTCATGAAAGCGAAGCCACTGTTCGACTGCAAAGAACTCTCCGGAAAAAACACAGCCGCCGGTTTTTACCGCGCAGTCCCCCAACATCAGGATGTCATTGAGCAAGTCGCTGCTAATGGCGGAGTCGTTGGTGATATCAACCCATCCATCCTTGATCAGGACCCTGAGCCTGGCCTGCTCATCAATACAGACAACAGTGTCATCAGGCAGGGAATGTTTCTGCGCAAGGAAAGCAAAGTCCTCGGTTTCAAGCATCTTTGACAAAGCGACGCGGGCAAATTCCAGGGCATTATCAAACGTCGTTCCGCACAAACGGGGCACCATGGTGTCGCGCAAGTCGATGAGTGCAGTGTCCGGGCGTTTTCCTGCAAGGGTAGAGAGGCTTGAAGCAATGCTGGATTTTTCTGTTTGATCAAGCTTTCGACGCGAGGCAACATTCCCGAAATCGAATGCAGCGTCGTCTATATCCAGCAGGCTTGTGCCCTGTGCAAGTTGCATAAGCAATTTATCCTTGGTTTATATTCTGAATTAGTTGTCCTCGGCAGTTATGCAAAAGTTTGTGGTGCGTAAAAAACACAACTACGGAACGGCCGCAGAATAGTTTTGTTCTGCGGCTGATGAACAGTTGTAGTTGGTTTCAAAGTTGGTCAGGGCAGACCCGGGATCCGCCCTTTGAATAGTTCGGGAATGGAAGTTGAAACTTTCAGGAACACTCAAGTACGGCTTTGACTTTGTCTCGTAACTGATCGATTGAAAACGGTTTGCCGATCACGTGCATGTCCGAAGGCGCTTCAATCGTCTCTGCGTAACCGCTGGCGAACAGGATGGGCAGAGTCGGGCGCAGTGTGCGGGCTTCGGTAGCCAGTTGACGGCCATCCATGATGGGCAAGCCGACGTCGGTCATCATCAGGTCGATGTGCTGATTCAAATCCTTGAGGATTTCCAGCGCCTGTTCGCTGCCATCGGCCTCCAGAACCCCGAACTCCAATTCCTCCAGCACGTCGACGATCAGCATGCGCACGATGGAGTCGTCTTCTACTACAAGAATGGTGGGCGTGGTAATGGACATAATGGCGGCTCTCAAGAATGGGGTGGGGCGCCGGTCGATCAAAAATGCCGGGCTCTTGCATGAGTAAGTGGCGCATGGCCACAAGTTCCCGAGTGGATACAAAAAAGAATAGGCGCAAACGGGCGGGCAAGGATACCTGTTGGCCCGCGATTCGGCGTAGGCAAATGTAGGAAAACAGTACTAAAGCAGTGAGAAAAATGGATCCATACCGCCTTTTTGGGGCAAACTCTCTGGTTTTCAACAGTTCGACAAGGCTGCCACATGTCCTCTCCGTCTTCGGTTGATGAGCAACGGTTTCGCAAACTACTGAGCCGCAACGTCAGTCTGCCGTTGGGCGTCGGCGTCATCAGTGCCGTGTTCTTCGTTTCGCTGATCACCTATTTGTTGTCGGTTATCCAGTGGGTGGAGCACACCGACCGGGTGATCAATAACGCCAACGAAGCAGTGAAACTCACGGTGGACCTGGAAACGGGCATGCGCGGGTATCTGCTCAGCGGCGACGAGCATTTCCTCGATCCGTACGAGACGGCCAAGCCTCGCATCGCTGTGGCTTTGAATACCTTGCTCGAACTGACTGCGGACAATCCGGCTCAGACCGACCGCCTGCGCCGTCTTCAGGCGCTGCAAATCGAGTGGGCGAATTACGCGCAGTCGATGATCGATCTGCAACGCGCCAGTGGCGATTACAAGTCGGCGGTCAAAGCGGGGAAGGGCAAGCGCCTGACCGACGAGATACGTAAGCAGTTCGAAGATGTGATTGAAACCGAACAGTTGCTGCGTGCCTCCCGTAACGAAGACGTGCGCCGCACAACGGTCTGGAGCATCAGTCTTTATCTGCTGTTCGTGGCGGGCATCAGCGGTCTGCTGGCCTATGTCGGCAGGCGCGATTTGCTCAATCTGTCGCAAAGCTATGCCGCGACCCTGGCGGCGCAAGAGGCCAGTGCAAAACGTCTGGAACAGCAAGCCTGGTTGCGCAACGGCCAGACCCAGCTCGCCGAACAAGTGCTGGGGCAACTGACGGTCAATCTGTTGGGGCGCAATATCCTGCAGTTCTGCGCCCAGTATCTGGGCAGCGCCGTGGCCGCGTTGTATGTGCGCGAGGAGCATGGCGGCCTCAAACGCGTGGCGACTTACGGTTTCTCCCGCGAACAGGAACAACAGAACCAATCGATTTACAGCGAAGAAGGTCTGGTCGGGCAGGTCGCCCAGCAGGCTCGGCTGATTCGTCTCGACTCGGTGCCCTCCGACTACTTCAAGGTCAGTTCCGGCCTCGGCGAAGGTCTCCCGCACAGCGTTCTGGTGGTGCCGACCAGCGATGACGACCGGGTCAACGGCGTGATCGAGCTGGGTTTCCTGCGTCCACTCACCGACCGTGATGTGGCGTTGCTGGAACTGATCGCCGGCAATATCGGCACGTCTATAGAAGCGGCGCGATACCGTCAGCGTTTGCAGGAAGTGCTGGCCGAAACCCAGCAACTCAACGAAGAGTTGCAGGTGCAGCAGGAAGAGCTGAAAACCGCCAACGAAGAGTTGGAAGAACAGTCGCGGATTCTCAAGGAGTCCCAGGCGCATCTGGAAACCCAGCAAGTGGAGCTGGAGCAGACCAACGAGCAACTGGCCGAACAGGCCAAGACCCTGGCCGAGCAGCGTGACGCCATGGATCAGAAGAACAATGAGCTCAATCAGGCCCAAGTGCAGCTCGAAGAACGCGCCGAGGAATTGCAGCGTTCAAGCAAATACAAGTCCGAGTTCCTGGCCAACATGTCCCATGAACTGCGCACGCCGCTGAACAGCTCGCTGATCCTGGCCAAGCTGTTGGCGGAAAATCCGCAGGAAAACCTCAGTGCCGAACAGGTCAAGTTTGCCGAATCGATCTATTCCGCCGGTAACGATCTGCTCAACCTGATCAACGACATTCTCGACATTTCCAAGGTGGAAGCCGGCAAACTCGAAGTGGTGCCGGAAAACACCAGCGTGGCACGTCTGGCCGATGGCTTGCGCGGGATGTTCGAACCGCTGGCGGCAGACAAGCAACTCGCATTCAGTGTCCAGTTGCAACCCGATGCGCCGAGTACGTTGTTCACCGACCGCCAGCGTCTGGAACAGGTGATCAAGAACCTGCTTTCCAACGCGGTGAAATTTACCGAAAACGGCGCAGTCAGCCTGACCATCGCCGGCCAGCCAGACGATCGCATCGCCTTTATCGTGCGCGACTCGGGGATCGGGATCGCGGCGGATCAACAGGAAAGCATTTTCGAAGCTTTCCGCCAGGCGGACGGCACCACCAACCGCAAATACGGCGGCACTGGCTTGGGCCTGTCGATTTCCCGGGATCTGGCGACGTTGTTGGGCGGCTCGATCAGCGTCAGCAGTACGCCGGGGCAGGGCAGTGTCTTCACCCTGGTGCTGCCGCAGCACTACCGCGAACCGGGCGACGCGCCTGTCGCGCCGCTGACGTTCAGCCCGCCAGCAGCAGCTCCGGTCATGGCCTCCGCTGTAGTGGTTTCGCCGCTGGCCTCTGTCGAGATTCCGCGCTTCAACGATGACCGCGATAAAGCGCCGTTCAATAGCCGCTGCATTCTGGTGGTGGAGGACGAAGCGAATTTCGCCCATATCCTCTACGACCTGGCCCATGAACTGGGTTATCAGTGCCTGGTCGCCCACGGTGCCGATGAAGGTTATGACCTGGCGAAAGAGTTCGTGCCGGACGCGATCCTGCTGGACATGCGCCTGCCGGATCACTCGGGCCTGACCGTTTTGCAACGCCTGAAAGAACACGCCGAAACCCGGCATATCCCGGTGCACGTGATTTCCGTGGAGGACCGCGTCGAAGCGGCGATGCACATGGGTGCCATCGGTTACGCGGTGAAACCGACCACCCGCGAAGAGCTCAAGGACGTGTTCGCCCGTCTTGAAGCGAAGCTGACCCAGAAGGTCAAACGCGTGCTGCTGGTTGAGGACGATGATCTGCAACGGGAAAGCATCGCCCGCCTGATTGGCGACGACGACATCGAAATCACTGCCGTGGGCCTGGCGCAGGACGCGCTGGAACTGCTGCGCACGACGATCTTCGACTGCATGGTCATCGACCTGAAGCTGCCGGACATGCTCGGCAATGATCTGCTCAAGCGTATGTCCACCGAGGACATCTGCTCGTTCCCGCCGGTCATCGTCTATACCGGGCGTAACCTGACCCGCGACGAAGAGGCCGAACTGCGCAAGTATTCGCGTTCGATCATCATCAAGGGCGCCCGCTCGCCAGAGCGTCTGCTGGACGAGGTCACACTCTTTCTGCACAAAGTCGAATCGCAGTTGTCCCATGAACGGCAGAAGATGCTCAAGACCGCCCGCAGCCGCGACAAGGTCTTCGAAGGCCGTAAAGTGCTGCTGGTGGACGACGATGTACGCAACATCTTCGCCCTGACCAGTGCGCTGGAAACCAAGGGTGCAGTCGTGGTGATCGGCCGTAACGGTCGTGAAGCGATTGAAAAACTGAATGAAGTCGAGGACATCGACCTGGTGCTGATGGACGTGATGATGCCGGAAATGGATGGTTATGAAGCCACCATGGAAATCCGCAAGGATCCGCGCTGGCGCAAGCTGCCGATCATCGCGGTGACGGCCAAGGCCATGAAGGACGATCAGGAGCGCTGCCTGCAGGCGGGCGCCAATGATTATTTGGCCAAGCCCATCGACCTGGATCGCCTGTTCTCGCTGATTCGCGTGTGGTTACCCAAGATGGAACGCATTTAGTGGAACGTAGTCATCCCGTTGAACGGAACAGTGAAATCGAACTGCGATTGCTGATCGAGGCGATTTATCTCAAGTACAGCTACGATTTTCGCGATTACTCCGGCGCGTCGATCAAGCGCCGCGTGCAGCACGCATTGAGCCAGTTCGAATGCGCGACCATCTCGGCCTTGCAGGAGAAAGTCCTGCACGACCCGACGGCGTTCATGCAGTTGCTGCAACTGCTGACGATTCCGGTCAGCGAGATGTTCCGCGATCCGTCGCACTTCCTGGCGATCCGTCAGGAGGTGGTGCCCCTGCTCAAGACCTATCCGTCGATCAAGATCTGGATCGCCGGTTGCAGTACCGGCGAGGAGGTCTACTCGATGGCGATTCTGCTGCGCGAGGAAGGCCTGCTCGACCGCAC
Organism: Pseudomonas glycinae; assembly: GCF_001594225.2. Taxonomy (GTDB): domain Bacteria; phylum Pseudomonadota; class Gammaproteobacteria; order Pseudomonadales; family Pseudomonadaceae; genus Aquipseudomonas; species Aquipseudomonas glycinae. The sequence goes on along the minus strand of NZ_CP014205.2, from coordinate 1,696,243 downwards.
GATCATCTACGCCACCGACATCAACCCGCGCTCGCTGGAAAAGGCCAAGCAAGGGATTTTTTCGATGGAAAATGTGCGTGCGTACACCGCCAATTATCAGCAGGCGGGCGGCCAGCACTCGTTTGCCGACTACTACACTGCAGCCTATGGCTACGCGATTTTCGACAAGAGCCTGTGCGAGAACGTGACCTTCGCCGATCACAGTTTGGCGACCGATAGCGTATTCTCCGAAACTCAATTAATTTCTTGTCGTAATGTGTTGATTTACTTCAACAAAAAACTTCAGGATCGAGCGTTTGGATTGTTCCATGAGTCGTTGTGCCATCGCGGTTTTCTGGTGTTGGGCAGCAAGGAAACCCTGGACTTTTCCAGCTATTCCAACCAGTTCGAACCGCTGGTGAAACAAGAGCGGATCTATCGCAAATCATGATCAGTACAGCGGATTTGCCTCGGGTCGAGGCGATTGTGGTCGGAGCTTCCGCCGGTGGCGTCGAGGCCTTGCTGACCTTGCTCGGTTCGCTGCGGGCCGGGTTCGCGTTACCGATCATTATCGTGCTGCATTTGCCGGAAGAGCGTCGCAGCCAGCTCGCCGAGGTGTTTGCCCGGCGGCTGGCGCTGCCGGTCGCCGAAGCCATCGACAAACAGGACATCACGCCCGGCACGGTGTACTTCGCCACGCCGGGTTATCACCTGTCGGTGGAGCAGGATCGCAGCCTGTCACTGAGCCTTGAAGACCGCTTGCACCATTCGCGCCCTTCGATCGATTTCCTGTTCGAGTCCGCTGCCGATGTTTACGGGCCAGCGCTGGCGGCGGTGTTGCTGACGGGCGCCAACCACGATGGCGCACGGGGGCTGGCACAAGTCAAATTTCAGGGCGGGCTGACCATCGTGCAGGACCCTGAAGAGGCGCAAGTCGCCACCATGCCTCGCGCGGCGCTGAAAACGCACCAACCGGATTACATCCTTCCCATACACGGCATCGGCCGTCTGCTTGTCGAGCTGGAACGAATCGCATGCTGAGTAATATCCAGGCAAAACTGCTGATCGTCGACGATCTGCCCGAGAACCTGTTGGCCCTCGAAGCGCTGATCAAACGCGAGGACCGCACCGTCTACAAAGCGTTGTCGGCGGACGAAGCGCTGTCGCTGCTGCTGCAACACGAATTCGCCATGGCCATTCTCGACGTACAGATGCCCGGCATGAACGGTTTTGAGTTGGCCGAACTGATGCGCGGCACCGAGAAAACCAAGAACATCCCGATCATCTTCGTCAGCGCCGCCGGCCGTGAACTCAATTACGCGTTCAAGGGCTATGAAAGCGGCGCGGTGGACTTCCTGCACAAGCCGCTGGATATCCATGCGGTGAAGAGCAAGGTCAACGTCTTCGTCGACCTGTACCGCCAGAGCAAGGCGATGAAGCAGCAGGTCGAAGCCCTCGAGCAAAGTCGTCGCGAACAGGAAGCGCTGCTGCAGCAACTGCAGCGCACCCAGGGCGAACTGGAGCAGGCAGTGCGCATGCGCGACGATTTCATGTCGATCGTTGCCCATGAAGTGCGCACACCGCTCAACGGCCTTATCCTCGAAACCCAGTTGCGCAAGATGCACCTGGCCCGCGACAACGCGGCGGCGTTCACCCTCGACAAGATGCACGCGATGGTGGACCGTGACGAACGTCAGATCAAAAGCCTGATTCGCTTGATTGAGGACATGCTCGACGTGTCGCGGATCCGCACAGGCAAGCTGTCGATCCGACCGACTCGTTTCAATCTCGCGCAATTGGTAGGCAATGTGTTGCAAAACTTCGCCCAGCAGATTGAAGCTGCCGAGACGGAAGTCAGCTTCACAGCGGCTGAGCCGGTGGAAGGGAATTGGGACGAGTTTCGCATCGAGCAGGTCGTGTCGAACCTGCTGACCAACGCCTTGCGTTACGGCGGCAAAAGCCCGATCCAGGTACGGGTCTATCGCGAAGGCAGCGAAGCCCGGGTCGAAGTTCAGGATCAGGGCATCGGCATCAGCGAGGAGAACCAGAAACGCATTTTTCAACAGTTCGAACGGGTTTCCGCCAAGACGGTGGTGGCCGGCCTCGGGCTGGGTCTGTTCATTTCCGAGCAGATCGTCGCCGCCCATGGCGGCTCCATCGTCGTCGAAAGCAAGATCAACGAGGGCGCCCTGTTTCGCGTTTGTCTGCCGCTCCAGGAAAACGGCGAAACAAACGCAACCTCTGAGTGACCACACGGTCGTATCAGCAGCTATTGACCGAACAAAGGCTTCCCATGAGCGTAGATGCACAAGATGTAGTACTCGTCGTCGAGGACGAACCGGTGATCCTGATGGTCCTGACAGACTATCTGTCAGGCCAGGGCTATCGCGTATTGCAGGCCGAAAACGGCGAGCAGGCGTTCGAGATTCTGGCGAGCAAGCCGCATCTGGACATGTTGATTACCGATTTTCGTTTGCCGGGCGGCATCTCGGGCGTGCAGATCGCCGAGCCTGCTGTCAAATTGCGCCCGGATCTGAAAGTGATCTTCATCAGCGGCTATCCGCAGGAAATCCGCGAGACCGGCAGCCCCATCACTCGCCGGGCGCCGATCCTGGAAAAACCGTTCGATCTGGATGTGTTGCAGGAGAAGATTCAGGAACTGCTGGCCTGAGGCGTGAAGCGCCTCAGCTCTTGATCATTTCCCGTACCTTCGCCGTCAGCAGATCGAAGGTGAACGGTTTGGTGATCATCTGCATGCCGGAGTCGAGGAACCCGCCGCGCACCGCAGCGTGCTCGGCATAACCGGTGATGAACAGGACCTTCAAGTCTGGCCGGTATTGCCGGCCGATTTCAGCCAATTGACGTCCGTTCATGCCGGGCAGGCCGACGTCACTGATCAGCAGATCGATGCGTTGTTCCGAATCCAGAATCGGCATGGCACCGTCAGCGTCGCCGGCCTCGACAAACCTGTAACCCAATTCACTCAATACCGCGCTGACCAGCACGCGCACGGCCGGGTCGTCTTCGACGATCAAGACGGTTTCGCCTTCCACGGCGTCGGGCGCCTGCTCCGTATGCGCTGGCGCGTGAGGCAATGATTCGCCCTTGAAGCGCGGAAGATAGAGTCTGACGGTAGTGCCCTCGTCGATTTTGCTGTCGATCGAGACATGTCCGCCGGATTGCTTGCTGAAACCGTAGATCATCGACAGGCCCAGGCCGGTACCCTGGCCGATCGGCTTGGTGGTGAAAAACGGGTCGAACGCGCGATTGATCACACTTTCGGGCATGCCGCAGCCGTTGTCCGTCACGCTCAAAACGACATAATCGCCGGGTTCCAGGTTGCTGTAAGCGTCGGTGAAATCCCGCTCAAGTACCTGATTTCCGGTCTCAACCACCAGGTTGCCGCCATCGGGCATCGCGTCACGCGCGTTGATCACCAGGTTGAGCAGGGCGCTTTCCAGTTGATTCGGATCCGCCTCGGCCACCCACAATTCTTCATCCAGGCGCATGTCCAGCTGAACGCTTTCGTTGAGGCTGCGCTGCAGCAGTTCACCCATCGATTGCACCAGATCGTTCATCTGTACGGCTTTGGAATCCAGCGATTGGCGACGGGAAAACGCCAGCAGACGATGGGTCAGGCCGGCGGCGCGGTTGGCCGAAGTCACCCCGAGATCGATCAGGCTGTCGAGGTCGTCAAGACGGCCACGAGCCAGTCGCCGACGCAGCAGTTCGAGACTGCCGATGATGCCGGTCAACATGTTGTTGAAGTCGTGGGCGATACCGCCGGTGAGTTGACCGACCGCTTCCATCTTTTGTGACTGACGAAGAGCTTCTTCGTTGTGCCGCAGTTGCGCCGTGCGTTCCTCGACTTGTTGCTCGAGGGTTTCGAGGGTTGATTGCAGGCGTCGCTCGCTATTGCTCAGATCGATCAGGCGATCGCGGGCCTCGTATTGTCGTCGTCGCCCTCGCAGGGCCGTGGAGATCAGGCTGACCAAGGTCACCGGATGGAAAGGGCGCTCGAGAAACGTCACGTTGCCCAGTAATTTGCTGAGCTGAGACGAGGGGCCCTGTCCTGAGCCGCCATGGTGTGTCAGTAGCACAATCGGCAGGTCTGACCAGGCGGGCTGTTGATCGAGATATGACAGCAGGGATTCCAGCTCCGGGCCACGCAGGGCCTCGGCGGCGATTAGCAGTAACCCGGCGCCGGGTTCAAGTTCGGCACAGAGCGTAGCCAGATCGGGCGTGATCAGACCACCGTAGCCGGCCTCGTTGAGGATCATCAGCGCCACCTGGCTGTCGCGCCCCTGGGGCGCAAGGATCAGTGCTCGTTCCGACAGCGGCACGGTGACGGTCACAAGTTTTCATCCTTAAGCAGCGGGTTGCTTGCGCCGAGGTAGGTGGGTACGCCGCGCAGTACGCCCTGGAAGGCGTCCAGCGGTTCACCGATGGTCATGCCACGCTTGGAAATACGGTACTCGCGAATGGTTGATTCGTGGCTGCCGGTACGTTTCTTGATAATCGAAATTGCCCGGCGAACCTTGCCGAGGGCTTCGAAATAACGCAGCAGAATCACAGTGTCGGCGAGGTAAGTGATGTCGACCGGGGCCTGCATGTCGCCCACCAGCCCATGCTGGGCGACGGTCATGAACGTCGCGGCGCCCTTGCGGTTCAGGTACAGCAACAGTTCATGCATGTGCAGCACCAAGGCGTTTTCCTCCGGCATCGCGGCCTGATAGCCGTTGATGCTGTCGATCACCACGGTCTTGATGTCACCTTCATCGACGCAGCGTCGCACCCGGTGAGAGAACTCGCCGGGGGACAATTCGGCGGCGTCCACCTGTTCGATCAGCAGATTGCCGGTGGCCTGCAAAGCCTTGAGGTCAATGCCGATGTTGTTCATGCGCTCGAACAGCAAGCCCAGCTCTTCGTCGAAAATGAACAGGGCGGCCTTTTCTCCACGCGCCACGGCCGCCGCCGCGAAAATCATCGCGATCAAGGATTTGCCCGTGCCCGCCGGTCCGAGAATCAGCGTGCTGGACCCGGTTTCGATACCGCCACCGAGCAAGGCGTCCATTTCCTGGATGCCGCTGGACAGTTGCAGCCGTGGGTAATCGCCGCGGTGCTCCGCCGCCACCAGACGCGGGAAGACGTGCACGCCATCGCCCATGATGGTGAAGTCATGGAAGCCGCCACGGTATTTCTGGCCACGGTACTTGATCACCCGCACGCGACGACGTTCAGCGCCATAGTTGGGGGTCAGTTCTTCAAGGCGGATGACGCCGTGGGCGACACTGTGAACGGTTTTGTCGAGGGATTCGGTGGTCAGGTCATCCAGCAGCAGTACCGTAGCGTCGTAACGCACGAAGTAATGCTTGATCGCCAGGATCTGTCGACGGTAGCGCAGCGAGCTTTGCGCCAGCAGGCGAATTTCCGACAGGCTGTCCAGCACGACCCGGGTGGGTTTGAAGCGCTCGACCACTTCGAAAATCTGTTTGGTTGCCTCGCCCAGTTCAAGGTCGGAGGAGTAGAGCAGGCTCTGATGATGCTCGGCGTTGAGCAGGCTTTCCGGGGGAGTCAGCTCGAAAATCTCGATATTTTCGTTCAGCTCCCAACCGTGGGATGCCGCGCCCTGACGCAACTCGCGCTCGGTTTCGGACAGCGTGATGTACAACGAACGTTCGCCGGCTCGGGCGCCGGCCAGCAAGAAATGCAACGCGACTGTGGTTTTACCGGTTCCAGGCTCGCCCTCCAGCAAGAAAACGTGACTGCGGGACAAACCACCGGCCAGGATATCGTCCAACCCTTCGATGCCGGTGGCGGCTTTTGCACTGATCAACGCGTTCGATGTAGACAAAAAATGCCCTCTCATGACTAGGGGAAACGAGGCAGCGGGCGCCGGACGCCGTTTTGCACTACCTGATTACTTGACCCTTTGCCGAGACCACGGTTCCGAGTTTCTTGCCGGATGTGTCCAGATCACCGCTAGAGGCCTTGCTGCAACGAGGGATCGTCCGGGTTCATCTGTTCGAGCTGAGCGAGCAGAATCTGTACGTTCTGCAACTGGCCGCTTTCTTTCCAGTAATTGATCAGCAGCACCCGCGCCTTGCGGTCGGCAGGATGGCGCTGGACGATTTCCTGCAACTGCTTTTGCGCCGCTTCCAGTTCTTCGGCGCTGTGCAGGGTGGTGGCGAGGTCGTAGCGATAGTCTTTGTTGTCGGGCTCCAGTTCCACGGCTTTGGACAAGCCGAGCAGGGCATATTCGCGTTGATCGTGGTGCAGCAGCCAGAGGCCCAGGGCATGCTGCAGATAGGCCGAATCGGGCTGGGCCTTCAGCTGTCGGGCCAGCAGTTGCCGGGCGGCATCGCTCTGTCCCTGACGGTCGAGCACTTCGATCTGCATTACCAGCGCCGGAAGGTTGCCGGGATCCAGGCGCAAGGTCAGCTCCAGTGCTTGCTGTGCCTGTTTCAGTTCGGCGTTGTGCAGATACAGGCGCGCCAGCTGCGCATAGTTGGCGGCGCTTTCCGGCTGGCTTTTGAGCGCCTGCTCCCACATGTCGATGCCTTGCTGGAGCGGGGCAAAATACAGGCCCAGTTGATCCGGAGACAAACCGAGCAGGGCGTTGATCGCAGCAAAGCGTACGGTTTGATCCTCATCGTCGAGCAACGGGCCCAGGAGCAGACTGCGCTGGCCGCCCGGCACCAGGCCGGTCACGCTTTTTATTGCCGCCAGCCGGACCTCCGGCGATTGGTTTTGCAGATCGGCATCCGCCAGTTTCAGGGCCTGGGGGCTCGGGTAATTGGGCAACTCCGCATGCAGCCAGACGCGACGTTTGACCGACAGGTCCGGACGTCCCAGTTGCTGGTACAAAACCCGCGCGGCCCCCGGCTGGCCGGCGCGAGCAGCGGTCAGCGCTTCACTGTAACCATGCTTGATCGCTTCCGGCACCACGGGCGCGGTACTGCGCAATGACAGCCAGGCCACGCAGAGGGCCAGCACAAGGCCGAGGCTGATGAGCAAATAACGGCGAGACTGAGACATGCGAATTTCCGAAACTTTCGTTTTGTAGCGGAGGTCGCAAGCTTCTGTCAGCTCGCGCCGTGAGTCAAACTCTCTGCCCGATATGACCTACTGCAAGCGTTGAATCGACCTACAGCCCGTGTCCACCCTGTTAGCCGTCATGCCCTCCATGCAGTGTCTACGCTTTCAGAAGTTGTTTCGACGAGGCTATCCATGCAATCCCTGTTCATTTACTTCAGAGCGGTGATCCACCCCAGCCAGGCAGTGCTGCTGTTCGGTTTGCGCACCATCGTCGCCGGATTGCTGACCTTGTACCTGGCGTTCCTGTTCGATCTGGATCAACCGAAATGGTCGATCATGGCGGTGGTGATCATCAGCCAGCCACTGGCCGGCATGGCGCTGGCACGCAGCTTCGGGCAAATCATCGGGACGACCCTTGGCGCGGTGGTAGCGGTGGTGCTGATGGCGATTTTCCCCCAGGCGCCGTTGCCGTTCATCACGACCCTGGCGCTGTGGTTGGCCCTGTGCACGGCCGGCGGCACGTTGCTGCGTTACACCAGCTCCCAGGCGTTCGTGCTCAGCGGTTATACCGCCGTGGTAGTGGCGCTGCTGGCGATTCCGGATCAGGACGGCACTTTTCTGTTGGCGGTCACCCGGGTTACCGAAACCTTGCTGGCGGTGGCGTGCGTGTGCGTGGTCAGCCTGCTGACGGCGCGGCCCGAAGCGGTATCACGCAACTATTTCGCGAAGGTCGATCAGGTCATCAGACTGGCTGCTACCCATGCTGCCGCCGTGTTGCGCACCGAAGAAAGCGAAGCGGACTTTCAGCGCCGGCAAATGCAACTGCTGGGGGAAATCAGCGCCCTCGAAGGACTGCGCCGGCATTTATACTTCGACGCCCCGCGCCTGCGCAGTGCCAACAATCTGGTGCTCTTGCTGGGTAATCAACTGATGCTGCTGACCTCGCGCCTGACCGCGTTGCGTCATCAGCGGGAATTGCTCACCGAACGCTGGGAGGGCGATCTACCGTTGGATATCCAGCAATTGCGCGCCGAGGAGCTGGTACTTCTTGATCAGCTCGCACAGCAAGGACGCTCATTGCCAGCCGAGGCGCGACATCAGTTCGTTGCGCTGCAACAACAGTTCGAAGGACTTGCCTACAAGGCCGAACAACTGACGGAAGACATGAGTGCAACCCTGCGCTCGCTGGCCTGGGCGTTGCGCTGGGAACAGGCGCGGCTGTTGCAACAACTGGAACAGATTCTCGAGTTGAGCGACGCGATACAGGAGGGGCGGGAAGCCAGTTGCATGTTCCGCGGCCAGTCCAGCCCCTTGCACCTGGATTTCACCCTCGCGACGATGAACGCCATCCGCGCCTTCAGCGCGTTGCTGGTGGCCGGATTGATCTGGATCGAGACCGCCTGGGACGGCGCGCGGGGCGGGATGATTCTGGTGGGGATTCTGTGTTCATTGATGGCGACGTTTCCGCGCCCCCTGATCGCCGCGCAGAGTTACGCCCGAGGGTTGGGGCTGGCACTGGTGGTATCGGCGTTCTATCAGTTCATGCTGGTCCCGGCGATCAATGATTTCGAAATGTTGGCCTTGCTGCTCGCGCCTTTGCTGTATGTGATCGCAGTCGGACTGTCCAGCCCGGCCACCGCAGGTATCGGCATGGGCCTGGGCCTGTCGAGTTTCCTGATGCTCGGGCCGCAGAACGTCGGCACCGGGCAGAACACCGCCATCCAATGGTTCGAATTTGCCGGAGCCTACGTCAGCGCGGCGATGCTGGCTCTGATCGTCTACGCCTGGATTTTCCCGTTCCGCCCGGCCCTGCGCATCCGGCGCTTCTACAACGAAGCGCGGGAGCAGGTCTACCAATTGACCAAGAGCCCGGCCAGCGACGAAGAGCAATTTGCCTTCGAAAGTCGAATGGTCGATCGTCTGACCTCGATGCAGGGCGTGTTGCCGGCCGCCAATGATCGGGACATGCAACGTCTGTATGAGATCAGTCTCGCCTGCGTGGCGCTGGGTGTGGCCATGCACCAGCTCAGGCAACAGGCACAGAACAACACATTGCTCACGGACGCTTTCGGTCAAGAACTGTCGACGGCATTGCGTCAGACCGGCCGTTTCGTCGCCGGCCGACCGGACGTGCGCCTGACACCGTTGCTGACCACGCTGCATGCGCTTGGCGATGAGTTGGATGCCTTGCATGTCGCCACCCATGAACACTTGTGGTCGGTGTTTCGCATGCGTGTGGCCCTGTTGATCGTGGTGTCGTTTCTGGAGCGACATGGCGAGCATTTGCAGCCCGACCGTTCTGAAGGAGAGCCCGTCCTTGCCCATTGATTTCGAGATCGGCGGCGTTTACCTGCCCCCCATTGCTCAGGCCCTGCTATTGGCCATACCGGTTTTTCTGCTGCTCGACTGGGGGTTGCGCCGGCTCGGCGTCCTGCGCTTTGTCTGGCATGAGGCCCTGTTCGAAGGCGCCTTGTACGCCTGTGTATGCGCCACCTTTATTCTGTTGATGGGAGCCTGAAACCTTGAAGACGTTGCTCACTCGATTGACGACATTGGCAGTGGTGCTGCTGGCAATCGTGCTTGGCTGGTTCGCCTGGGAACATTACACCCGGGCGCCGTGGACGCGGGATGCGCGGGTTAGGGCGGATGTGGTGACGCTGTCAGCGGACGTCTCGGGCCGCATCGTCACGCTGGCGGTGCAGGACAACCAGCATGTCGACAAGGGGCAGTTGTTGCTGGAGATCGACCCGGCTCGCTACAGCCTCGCCGTCGAGCATGCGAAACGCTCGGTGGAGGTCTCAAAGGCCACGCTTGGTCAGTCGCAAGCGGCCATTGTCGCCAGCGAAGCATTGCTCAAGCAGCGCCAGAGTGAAGAGCGCCGGCGACGTACGCTCAAGCAGGGGTTCGCGATTTCCGGAGAAGAGTGGGAGAAGTCCAGCACCGACGTGGCGGTGGCCCAGGCCGATCTGTTGCGCAATCAGGCGAATCTCGGCCTGGCCGAAGCCAACGTGCAGTTGGCGATTGCCGCACTGACCCAGGCTGAACTGGATCTGCAACGTACCCGAGTCGAAGCGCCGGTCAGCGGATATGTCACCAATTTGTTGACCCGTCAGGGGGATTACGCGGTGGCCGGCAGTGCCTTGCTGGCGCTGGTGGACAGCAGCTCCTTTTATGTCAGCGGCTATTTCGAAGAAACCAAGCTGCCAAGGATCGAGGAGGGTGACCGGGTGCGGATCGAATTGATGAGCGGGGAAAAATTCGGCGGTACCGTGCAGAGCATCGCCTTCGCCATTGCTGACCGGGAAAACGCGCCGGGCAGTCGGTTGCTGGCCAACATCAATCCCAGCTACACCTGGGTAAAACTGGCGCAACGAGTACCGGTGCGGATCGGTATCGATCCCGAATATTCAGGTAAGGACCGACTGAGAGCCGGCACCACAGCGACAGTTACGGTGCTGGAAAACCCTGAAAGACAGGCGCAAAAAAGCCCCGCGACCGAATGATACGCGGGGCAAAAAATTTGGTTGGTTGCGGCCAACCAAAGGAGCTCTTTAAAAAACTGTTACTTGCTGGCGACCGTCTCTGGCTGCCAGCCACCACCAAGAGCCTTGTAGATCGCGACGATGCCGCGGTACAGATCCACTTCGGCCTGGGCCTGGCTGTCTTCGGCGTTCAGGCGTTCACGCTGGGCGTCGAGCAGCACCAGAAAATCGGTGGTGCCTTCGCGGTAGCGAATCTCGGCGAGGTCGGCAGCCTTGCGGCTCGATTCGCTCTGACGGATCAGCGAAATCAGACGCTGCTGACGCTTGCCGTAATCGCTGAAGGCGTTTTCCGACTCTTCCAAGGCCAGCAATACTTGCTGCTCGTAGGTCGCCAGTGCGCCTTCGGCATCGGCATCGGCGCCGCGCAGACGGGCCCGCACGCTGCCCAGATCAAACGCTGCCCACGTGATGCTCGGGCCTAGCGCCCAGGCGTTGGCCGCCGAGGAACCGATCTGCGAACCACGGCCAGCCGTCCAGCCGAGGAAACCGCTGAGGCTGACTCGTGGGAACAGATCGGCCTTGGCCACACCGATACGCGCCGTGGCCGAAGCCAGTTTGCGTTCGGCGCTGAGGATGTCCGGACGACGTTGCAGCAGTTCGCCCGGATCACCGATCGGCAGAGCCTTGGCAATCGACGGCAGATCTTTCGGGCTCAGGTCGACGGTCAGTTTGTCCGGACGTTCACCCAGCAGGGTGGCGATGCGGTTTTTCTGCCGGGCCTGTTCCGCCTGCAACTGTGGCACGCTGGCTTCGACCGACGCCAGACGGGCATCGGCTCGTTCAACATCGAGCTGATCGCCCACGCCGGCGTCACGCAGGCTGATGGTGATCTTGCGTGACTCCTGCTGGTTGTTCAGGTTGGCCAGGGCGATCTTTTCCCGCAATTGAGCGCCGCGCAGTTGACCGTAAGCGTCCACCAGTTCGGCAATCATGGTGACTTGCAACTGATACAGATCGGCTTCAGCCGCTTGCTGGTCGGCGTCGCTGGCTTCCAGATTGCGCTGGATGCGGCCGAACAGGTCCAGCTCCCAGGCCATGTCCAGTCCCAGGTCATAGCGTTCGCTGTTGACTCGTTTAGTGGTCTGGCCAGGGACCTGACCTTTGGCCAGATCGCTGCTGGCGCGGCTGGTGATGGTCGGCATCGCATCGTTGCTGACATCGTCGCGGATCGCCCGGGCGGCTTTCCAGCGGGCGAATGCCACGCGCAGTTCACGGTTGCCTTGCAGCGATTGAGTCACCAACTGGTTGAGGGTCGGATCGTCGAACTGCTGCCACCAGATGCCTTCGAATTTCGAACGATCGAAGTTCTTCTGGCCGGCGGCGCCGTCGGTGGCGGACGTGATGTTCGCCGCCTCCGTCGTCGGGGTCTTGTAGTCAGGGCCGACGGCGCAGGCACTGAGGGCCAGCACCAGCAGGCTCGGCAGGAAGACTTTCAGACTCATGGGTGCGCCTCCAGTGGCTTTTGAAGATTTTGCGCCTTGGCCGCTTTGCGAGCTTCGCTGCGCTCCACGAAGTTGCGGATCAGCACATAGAACACAGGGGTCAACAGCAGACCGAAGAAGGTCACACCGAGCATCCCGGAGAACACTGCCACACCCATGGCATGACGCATCTCGGCACCGGCACCGCTGGAGAACACCAGTGGCACAACACCCATGATGAACGCGAACGAGGTCATCAGGATCGGCCGCAGACGCAGGCGGCAGGCTTCCAGTACAGCTGCCAGCGGATCCAGGCCTTCTTGCTGTTTGTCCTTGGCAAACTCGACGATCAGAATCGCGTTCTTACAGGCAAGTCCCACCAGTACGATCAGACCGATCTGAGTGAAGATGTTGTTGTCGCCGCCAGAGATGATCACACCGGTGATGGCCGACAGCAGGGTCATCGGTACGATCAGGATCACTGCCAGTGGCAGGCTCCAGCTTTCGTATTGAGCCGCGAGCACCAGGAACGCCAGCAGTACGCAGAGCGGGAACACGAACAGCGCAGTGTTGCCGGACAGAATCTGCTGGTAGGTCAGGTCGGTCCACTCGTAGGTCATGCCGTTCGGAAGTTCATCCTTGAGCAGTTTCTCGATGGCTTTTTCGGCCTGGCCGGAGCTGTAGCCCGGGGCTGCCGCACCGTTGATTTCAGCGGTGATGAAGCCGTTGTAGTGCATCACGCGATCCGGACCCGAGGTGTCGCTGACCTTGATGAAGGTCGCCAGCGGGATCATTTCGCCTTTGTTGTTGCGTACTTTCAACTGACCGATCTGGTCGGATTCGAGGCGGAACTGCTGCTCTGCCTGAACGTTGACCTGATAGGTACGACCGAAGCGGTTGAAGTCGTTGGCATACAGCGAACCCAGGTAGATCTGCAGGGTGTCGAAGATGTCGCTGACGGCCACGCCGTGGGTCTTGGCTTTTTCCCGGTCGATGGCGGCATCGACCTGCGGCACGTTCACGGTGTAGCTGGTGAACAGGTTGGCCAGTTCCGGAACGTTATGGCTCTTGGCAATAATGTTCATGGTTTCCTTGTACAGCTCTTCGTAGCCCAGGTTGCCCCGGTCTTCGATTTGCAGGCGGAAACCACCGATGGTGCCCAGCCCCTGTACCGGCGGCGGCGGGAAGATCGCCATATAGGCTTCCTGAATCCCGGCGTACTGGCCGTTCAGGGCACCGGCAATCGCACCGGCGGACATGCTCGGGTCTTTACGCTCGTCGAACGGTTTCAGGGTCACGAACACGATGCCGGCGTTCGGGCTGTTGGTGAAGCCGTTGATCGACAGGCCCGGGAACGCTACGGCACTTTCCACGCCTGGCTGTTTCAGGGCCAGGTCGGACATGCGCTTGATCACGTCTTCAGTGCGGTCCAGGCTCGCGGCGTCCGGCAGTTGCGCGAAGGCCACCAGGTATTGCTTGTCCTGGCCGGGTACGAAACCGGTCGGGGTGCTGGAGAAACCGAAGAAGGTCAGCACCATCAGGCCTGCGTACAGGAAGAGGGCGATGCCGCTGCCACGGATGACCCGGCGCACGGTGCCGACGTAGCCATGACTGGCACGGTCGAAGAAACGGTTGAACGGACGGAACAGCCAGCCACCGAAGATCTTGTCCAGCACTCGCGAGAAGCGGTCTTTCGGTGCGTCGTGACCTTTGAGCAACACAGCGGCCAGCGCTGGCGACAGGGTCAGCGAGTTGAAGGCCGAGATCACGGTGGAGATGGCAATGGTCAATGCAAACTGTTTGTAGAACTGACCGGTGAGGCCCGAGATGAACGCGGCGGGTACGAACACCGCACACAGCACCAGTGCCGTGGCAATGATCGGGCCGGTTACTTCGCCCATGGCTTTTTTGGTCGCATCGAAAGGGTTGAGCCCCAGTTCAATGTTCCGCTCGACGTTCTCCACCACCACGATGGCGTCGTCCACCACGATACCGATCGCCAATACCAGGCCGAACAGCGACAGGGCGTTGAGCGAGAAGCCGAACAGGTGCATCACCGCAAATGTACCGATCAACGATACCGGCACCGCGACCAACGGAATGATCGAGGCGCGCCAGGTCTGCAGGAACAGGATCACCACCAGTACCACGAGGATCAGTGCTTCGAAGAGGGTGTGAACCACCGCTTCGATGGAGCCGCGCACGAAGATCGTCGGGTCATAGACGATGCTGTAGTCCATGCCTTGCGGGAAGCTTTTCTTGAGTTCTTCCATCTTGCCGCGAACTTCGTTCGAGATTTCGATGGCGTTGGAGCCCGGACGCTGGAAGATCGGGATCGCTACGGCCGGCTGGTTGTTCAGCAGCGAACGCAAGGCGTATTGGCTGGAACCCAGTTCAACGCGGGCGATGTCCTTCAGGCGAGTGATTTCACCGTTGTCACCTGCGCGAATGATGATGTTCTCGAACTCTTCCTCGGAGACCAGACGGCCCTGAGTGTTGACCGACAGCTGGAAGCTCTGGGCATTCGGCGCAGGGGGCGCGCCCAATTGGCCGGCGGCTACCTGACGGTTCTGCTCGCGAATCGCGGTCACCACATCGGTTGCCGTCAGATTGCGCGAAGCGGTCTTGTTAGGGTCGAGCCATACCCGCAGCGAGTAGTCGCCCATACCGAACAGCTGCACGTCACCCACACCACCGAGGCGAGCAAGCTCATCCTTGATGTTGAGAATCGCGTAGTTGGACAGGTACAGCATGTCGTAGCGTTTGTCCGGCGAGGTCAAGTGCACAACCATGGTCAGGTCGGGCGAAGCCTTGTCGACGGTGATACCGATGCGCGTCACTTCCTCGGGAAGCTTCGGCTCGGTCCGGGTCACGCGGTTCTGCACCTGCACCTGCGCGTTGTCCAGGTCGGTGCCCAGAGCGAAGGTGATGGTGAGGGTGATCTTGCCGTCAGCGGTGGATTGCGAGGACATGTACAGCATGTTCTCGACGCCGGTGATGGCCTGCTCCAGAGGAGCCGCCACGGTTTCACCGATGACTTTCGGGTTGGCACCCGGGAAGTTGGCGCGCACCACCACGGTCGGTGGCACGACTTCCGGGTATTCACTGATCGGCAACTGGAACAGCGAAATCGCACCGGCGATCAGGATCAACAGCGAAAGCACCGCTGCGAAGATCGGCCGTGAAATGAAGAATTGGGAAAAATTCATCGGAGTTGTCGTCCCTTAACCGCGTGGGGTCGCAGCAGCCAGTTTCACAACCGAACCCGGCGCGCCTTTGGCAGGTGCGACTTTGGGCAGGTTGCTGGCTTCCAGCGCTTGTCGTTGTTGAGCGAGAGCGGCAATGGTTTGCTCGCTGGCCATGGGGATCACTTCAGGCGAAACCGGGGAGCCAGGGCGAACCCGTTGCAGACCCTTGACGACGATCGTGTCGTCCTTGTTCAGGCCGCTGCGCACGATACGCAGCCCTTCGATCTTCGGACCGAGCTCAACGGCGCGGTAAGCGGTCTTGTTGTCGCCATCCATCACCAGCACGAACTTCTTGCCGAGGTCGGTACCGACTGCTTCGTCGTTGATCAGCATGGCGTTGTAGGTGCCGCTGCCGACCAGTTTCAGGCGTGCGTACAGACCCGGGGTGTAGCTGCCGTCGCTGTTGTCGAACACCGCGCGACCACGGATGGTGCCGGTCTTCGGGTTGACCTGGTTGTCGATAAAGTTCATCTGGCCCAGGTGCGGGTTGCCGTCTTCATTGGACAGGCCCATGTACACCGGGGTGGTCGCGCCGCGCTGACCTTGACGGGCGAGTTGAGTGTATTTGAGGAACACACGCTCATCGGCGTCGAAGTAGGCGTAAACCTTGTCGGTGGACACCACGCTGGTCAGCGGGGTGGTGTCGGCAGTCACCAGGTTGCCCGCGGTGATCTCGGCACGGCTGACGCGGCCACTGATTGGCGCAGTGACGCGGGTGAAGCTCAGGTTGAGTTTGGCCAGATCCAGTTGCGCTTGCAGGGCGCCGACAGCGGCGCGAGCTTCCTGTGCAGCGCTGGTGCGCGAGTCGGCCAGTTCAGCGGAGATGGCGTTGCTGGCACGCAGGCGTTCGCCTCGGCCGGCTTCGTTTTCACTGCGGGTGGCGTTGGCGCGGGCCTGGGCAACCAGAGCTTCGAGGCGGCGGACCTCAGCCTGGAACGGACGCGGGTCGATCTGGAACAGCAGGTCGCCTTTCTTGACCAGCGCACCTTCGGTGAAGGCGACTTCGTCGATCTGGCCGGAGACCCGCGGACGGATTTCAACGGTTTCCGGCGCCTCGAGGCGCCCGGTGAATTCGTCCCACTCGTTGACCGGTTGTTCCAGCACCTTGGCCACGCTGACCTTGGCAGCGGGCATGGTGGCGGCGGTTTCCGGAGTCTTGCCGCACGCGCTCATCACCAGCACGGCCAACAGAGCCAACGGGAAGCGCAAATGTTTGAGTGATTGTTCCATGGATGCATCCGCCAATGTATTGAAGATGGGCGGATGATGCTCGGCGGGTAGATGGCAAACGAATCGAATGACACGAAGGTAACTATCATTCGGAATGATATAAGCCCGAGGAAAGCCCTCTAGCATGCACCTTTCGTTAGGAGGCTATCAATTGATTCGATGACAATTCTGTGTTGCGTGATCGGCAACTGTCGCAGGCGAAATTGCGCGGTGAGGATTATGCGGCGATTAAATACCCGGCCGAGGTTGCCAGGTCCCGGCATCCTTCACGCTGAACGATCAGCCAACGCTGATATAGGGGTGCTGCGCAGATAGCGTGCGGGGGAGCTGCCCAGAGTCTTGCGAAACATGCTGATGAAGGAACTGACCGATTCGTAGCCCAGCGCTTCCGCCGTTCTTTGCACGGATAGCCCCTCGGCCAGGCTTTGCAGCGCGACGATGATCTGCCATTGCTTGCGCCACTGGCCAAAAGTGAGTCCGGTTTCGGCTTTTATCAGCCGGGCCAGCGAACGTTCGCTCATCGCCACCTGTTGTGCCCAATCGGCCATGGTGGCGCGGTTGGCAGGGTTTTGGGCCAAGGCTCGGGCGATCCTGCGCAATGGTTTGGAAGCGGGCAGCGGCAGGTAGAGCTGCTCGGTCGGCGCTTGTTCAAGCTCTTCAAGCAGCACACCGGCCAGCCGCGAGGTGCGCGAGTCAGCGCGGTAATCCTGCGCCTGATCGCTCAGGTGCAGGATCAACTGCAGAATCAGCGGCGACAGCGCCAATGTGCAGCAGTGATCGGGCAATGAGGCGGCGTCGGGTTCGACGAACAGAAAACACACCTGACCGTTGGCCGTTACGCGGTTGCTGTGGGAAATACCGCCGGGAATCCAGACACCGAAACCTGAAGGGACCATCCACACACCATTTTCGCCCGTGCAGACAATGCCGCCGCGGTAAGCCACGACCAATTGTCCTTTGCGGTGCGTGTGTTCGGCGGACTCACTGTCGTTGCGCTGGGGGGCGAGCATCAGCGCGACGGCAGGCTGCGCGAGGTTGTCGTACTCGAACTGATCGACAGGCAAGGGATGGGTTTCGGCCATGGAAGACGTCGCAGGTTGTCTGGATTTGATTATATTTTGGCAGTCTGCTCAATATCGGCAAGTGCGGTGATTCCCTAGCATTTTCGACACGTCCGACCACTCCGGGCGAACGCTGAAAATCTGCAAACCGGATGCCCGCCATGCTTAACGAAATCGCCATTGCCAACCTCTACTTTCCTCCTTTGTTCATCTACCTCGGTGTGGCGTTCCTGGCCTACACCCTGATCGAACGTCTGACCCGTCATTGGCTGGACAAAGTGTGGCACCCCGCGCTGGCACGTTTCTTCGTCTCGCTCATCGTCCTGTCGACGCTGGTCGTCCATTACTGAGCGAGGTTCGCCATGTCTGCAGTCAAAATGCTCAAGCCTGTCGTCACTCTCGTGTTGGGTACATTGGCCCTGATGTTCTGCCTGCAACTCTGGCGCGCTTACGTCCTGGCGCCGTGGACGCGGGACGGGCGCGTGAGTGCGCAGGTTGTGCGGATTGCACCGGAGGTGTCCGGGCAAATCGATCAGTTGGTGGTCAGCGATAACCAACGGGTGGCCAAGGGCGATCTGCTGTATCGAATCGATGTGCGCTCTTATCGATTGGCCCTGCAGCAGCGCAGGGCGGAGTTGGCTGAGTCACGCAGCGTGTTCGACCAGCGCAACGCTCAATACCAGCGTCGTGCACAACTGGCCGGGGCCATCGCCCGGGAAGAGGTCGACAACGCCGCACGTGACCTGGCGGTGGCGCAAGCGCGGCTGGATGCGGCACGCAGTCATCTTGAGCAGGCACAACTCGACCTTGAACGCACGACGATCCGCTCGCCGGTCGATGGCTACGTCACGCAACTGCGGCTGCATCCGGGTGATTACGCAGAGGCTGGGCATACCAACCTGTTCGTGGTCGACGGCCACAGTTTCTGGATCACCGGTTACTTCGAAGAGACCAAGCTGCCGGGAGTGCGTATCGGTGCGCCGGTGTCGATCAAACTGATGAGCTTCGCGCCGGTGCTCGAAGGTCATGTCGCAAGCATGGGCCGAGGAATTGCGGACACCAATGAAGTGCGCAACGACAGCGGTTTGCCCGAGGTGAGCCCGACCTTCAG
Source organism: Pseudomonas glycinae (assembly GCF_001594225.2). Lineage (GTDB taxonomy): Bacteria > Pseudomonadota > Gammaproteobacteria > Pseudomonadales > Pseudomonadaceae > Aquipseudomonas > Aquipseudomonas glycinae. The sequence continues at coordinate 1,677,613 of NZ_CP014205.2, read as the reverse complement.
CTGGATTCGCCTGGCACAACGGGTGCCGGTGCGCATCGAACTGGACAAGGTACCGGAAGGCGTGGAGCTGGCAGCGGGCATGACCGCCAGCGTCGAAGTCACGCAGCCCGACGGGCTGCCGCGCTGGCGCCTGATCCATTGGTTGCAGGCGTTCATGTGATGACCCGTCTGACAATACGGCTGTTCGCGGCCATCCCTCGGCCCTGGATGTCTGCCACTTTCGCCTACGTATTACGCGGCGTCCTGGCGGCAGGATTGGCGCTGTGGCTCGGCTTTGAGCTGCATCTGGACTCGCCGTTCTCGGGCGCTTCCACCGTGTTGCTGTTGGTGCAACCGGTACAAGGCGCGGTTCGTGGCAAGGGCTTCTATCGGATGCTGGGAACGCTGGCAGGTTTGCTCGCGGCCTGCGTCCTGACCGGGCTGTTTGCGCAACAGATGCTGCTGTTCTTGCTGGGCATCGGTCTTTGGCTGGGCTTCTGTGTGGCGACGATGACCGTGTTGCGTCATTACCAGGCCACTGCCGCCGTGGTGGCCGGTTATACCGTCTGCCTGGCGCTGGGGCCGGCCATTGTCGCGCCGCAAAAGGCTTTCGAGCACATCATGACTCGCGGCACAGCAGTGGCACTCGGCGTGCTGTGCCTGAGCCTGGTGGTCACGCTGTTCAGTCCGAGAACCATGGAAAACACCATCAGGCGCACGCTCGCCGAGGTCTGTGCCCGCAGCGCAAGGCTACTCGCGATGCGCCTCTCGGGCGAACAGGGTGTCGAGCGGATTGCACAGGCTCATCAGCTCGCCATTGATATCGGCAAAGTGGACGATCTGTTAGGGCTCGGACGTGGTGAGTCTGTGCTGCTTCGCGCGCGGCAACCGGCCATTCAGGCAGGGCTGGCGCACCTGCAAGCCGTGGTGCTCGACATGCACTACGACCGGCACTGCTTGGAAAACGACGCGACATTACTCGCCCAAACAAGCTCGGGGTTGCACGCGCTGAGCCAGCGGATGATCGATGCCGATGGAGACTATCGCGCCTGTGCCCTGATCGTGGACCAACTGCGTATTCGGGTGGACGCTTGTAAGCGGGCAACCCCAGGCCCACGTTCGTTCGGCGAACAACTGGCCGACCTGAGCGCAGCCTTGCAGCACTTTTCCAGCCTCGATCACCGTCGCCGAGAACCGGTAAGGGCCGTGAGTTTCCACCGCAACTACGCCGATGCCGCGCGCAACGGCTGCAGAGCATTGCTCGCCCTGTTGGCCACCGGCGCAGTCTGGTACCTCAGCGGCTGGGATCAGGGCCCCACTTTGTTGGCGGTCGTTGGACCCTGCTGCACGCTGCTGGCGACCGCTCCCGCGCCTGAACAAGGCATGGCCGGTTTTATCCGGGGTACGTTCTATGCCGTGATCGCAGCTGCGCTGTGCAAGTTTCTGCTGCTGCCGCAGATCAACGATTTCCCTCTGTTGCTGCTGTCGCTGGCGGCATTCTGGTCGTTCGGGATTCACGCAACGAGCCTGCCTCGCAACGCGTTGCAAGGGGTTGCATACCTGATCGGCTTTAACACCTTGGTGAGTACGGGCGGAACCGCAATCTATGATTTCGCTGATTTCGCGAATCAGTCGCTCGCCTGGTTCGTGGCCATGGCCATCTGCCTGTTGGCCTTCCAGATAATGCCGAGAGACAGAGCCCGGGATGTTCGAGCACTGAAGCGTTCGATCCACAGGGGCGTTCGGTCACTGCTGCGCCGTGCAGGCGCTGTCAATCACCCGCAGTGGCAAGCGCAACAACAGCATCGAATCGTCACACTGAAAAATCTGCTTGGCACCGAGAGCACGCTCGATGACCGAGCAGGCTGGCTGTCACTGCAATTGAGCAGGCAATTGAACCAACTGCATCACAAAACCTGCGAATTGGGCGCTGACTCTGCCGTCGCCCAATGTGCTCGTACCGGCATTCGGCGGATGGCTCGCGATGCAGATGTCCCGGCGATCAGCGCGGCACAGGCACGGCGCACAGCAAAAGCGATGAGCCGGCTCGGGGCGGATCATCTGGCGATTGCTTACTCAAACCTCGCCCGGCTGCTGGAGCAATACGCAATCATCGCGAGTCCCGTTACGCGCAAGAGGCAACCACTGAACTTTCGCTCTAACATGACTTGATATTCATACTTCGATTTTTGCCGATCCCGGACCCATTACTTATGAGAGATCTACCCCCGACCGCGACCTTGCGTGCTTTCGAGGTGTCGACCCGACACCCGACGTTCACCGCCGCCGCGCAGGAACTGCATGTGACCCAGAGCGCGGTCAGCCACCAGCTGCGACACCTGGAAGATCTATGGGGCTTGCAGCTGTTTGAAAGGGGCAAGTCGTTACGCCTTACGCCTGCGGGCGCTACCCTGGCGCCGATTGTGCGCGAGTTTTTCATGAGCCTTGAGGCGACGCTGGCTGATCTGCGTGAGCAAAAGGGCAGGGTCCGGCTCAGCGTCAGTACGACGTATTCCTTTGCGTTGAAATGGTTGCTGCCACGCTTGCCGAGCCTGGCCCGCCAGCACCCGGAACTGTTGGTGTCGCTGGACACCACGGACAAGGTCATCCATTTCGCCAGCAGCGAAGCCGATGTCGCGATCCGCTTGGGCAAGGGCAACTACCCCGGTCTTTATTCGCAGTTTTTGTTCGGTGAGCAGGTTTTTCCGGTGGCCAGTCCCGAACTGCTGCAACGCGTCGGAATGCCGGGCAGTCCCGCCGATTTGCTGCAGTTGCCGCTGCTGGCTCGTGACGGCGCCGAACTGGCGCCGAAATGGGAAGCGTGGTTCCAGTCCGTCGGGCTGGCGTTTTCCCCGCTGCGGGAAAGCGTCAGGTTTGGCGATACCAATATGACGGTGGAGGCGGCTTTACTCGGCCATGGCATTGCTCTGGTGCGCAGCGGGCACGTCGAGAAGGAAATCGACGACGGCCGTCTGGTGCGGCTGTTCGATGTGCCGTTTCAGTCACCGCTCGCTTATTACTTCGTTTGCCCCAAGGGCGTTGAGACGCAGCCGCACATTGAGAGTTTTCGCGAATGGTTGCTCGGTGAGGCGCTTAAAGTGCAAGGCGGACAGGTTTAGGGCATGAAGAATCACTCATGGTGCAATGAGGAGTCTTCTCTGTAATCCGGCCGCTCAGGCTGTCTAGAATGGCCAATGCCTAATCATCTCGTCCTCCTTGTCCTGTTCGCCGCGCTGCTGCACGCCGGCTGGAATGCATTGCTGCGCGGCGGTGCCGATCGGCTTTGGTCGATGACGGTGATGTGCGTTGCCATCGCGATGGTCTGTGCAGTTGCCGCGATATTCATGGCGGCGCCTGCGCCTCAAAGCTGGGGGTATGCGCTGCTGTCGGCATTGCTGCACGTTGGTTACAACCTGTTTCTGGTGCGCAGTTACCGGGTCGGCGATCTGGGACAGATTTATCCGATTTCGCGCGGCTCATCGCCTGCATTGATCACGCTCGGCGCTGCGCTGTTTGCCGGCGAAACCATAACCCCCGGCCAGTTGCTCGGCATTGCGCTGGTGTCAGGCGGAATCATCTCGCTGGCCTTCCGGGGGCGCAGCCTGTCGGTGCCCAGCCTGCCTTATGCGCTGGGCACCGGTGGTTTTATCGCGGCTTACAGCGTGGTCGACGGCATTGGCGCCCGGCTTTCCGGTGCGCCGCTTGCCTACACGGTGTGGATGAGCGCTCTGTGGGGCGTACTGATGCCGGCGGTGTACATCGGTCTGCGCGATGCCCGCAGCCTGTTTTCGATCCGGCCCGGAATGCCCGCTGCAGCGATGGGCGGGCTGGTCTCTTTGATTGCCTATGCAATCGTTATTTACGCGATGAACGAAGCCCCGCTGGGCGCGGTGTCAGCCCTGCGTGAAACCAGCGTGCTGTTTGCGGCGCTGCTTGGCTACCTGTTCCTCGGTGAAACACTTACCGTCCGCCGGATGCTGGCCTGTGTGGTGATCGCCAGCGGCGCGATCATCATCGGCTGACTCGGCTTCATCTGCTCAGGAGTAGTTTCATGGTTAACGTCTCGCAGGCTCCGCTGATTCTGATTACCGGTGGCAGCCGAGGAGTGGGCGCCGCCACCGCCCGACTCGCTGCCGAGCAGGGCTACGACGTGGCGATCAGTTACGTTGCCAATGAGTCTGCTGCGCTGGCGGTAGCGGCAGATATAGAAGCGATGGGGCGCAAGGCGTTGGCGATGCGCGCCGACAGTGCCGATCCCGAGCAGGTTGCGAGTCTTTTTACCGCGATCGACCGCACGTTCGGGCGCATTGATGTCCTGGTCAACAACGCAGGCGTGCTGGCGCAGCAGTCACGCCTTGAGGATCTGGGTTTCGAACGCATGCAACGCATCTTTGCGGTCAATGCGCTCGGGCCGATTCTGTGCGCCCAGCAGGCTGTGAAGCTCATGTCTCTGCGGCACGGTGGTGCGGGAGGCGTGGTGATCAATGTCTCGTCGGCTTCGGCGCGTCTGGGCAGTCCAAATGAGTATGTTGACTACGCAGCATCGAAGGGGGCGCTGGAAACGTTCACCATCGGGTTCGCCAAGGAGGTGGCCCGTGAGGGCATTCGCGTCAACTGTGTCCGCCCGGGCCACATCTATACCGACATGCATGCCAGCGGCGGCGAACCGGGGCGGGTCGATCGGGTCAAGGACTCAATCCCGATGGGCCGGGGCGGGCAGCCAGACGAGGTGGCGCGGGCCATTTTGTGGCTGGCCAGCGCAGAGGCATCATTTGTGACCGGTACATTCCTCGACGTAACCGGCGGCAAGTGACTCAGAGGCGCGGATCCTTGACTCCTTGCGCTGGACTTCAAGTAGTCGCGGGCTGCCTCGCCTTGCGACTCAAACCCGGTGTCCTGCCCGTAATGCGCTTGAATGCACGACTGAAAGCAGCCTGGGATGTATAGCCCAAGCGCTGCGCCACCTCTTCAATCGGCAGCCTTTCGAGCGTCAGCCACTGGCTTGCAAGCCGCATTCGCAGTTCGGTCACGTAGCGCAGTGGAGTCATGCCAATCGTGACCTGGAAGCGCTCCGCGAATACCGAGCGCGAGGTATTGCAGTGCTCTGCCAACTGCGCAACGGTCCAGTCGCGGCCCGGTTGTTGATGGAGCGCAAGCAGTGCACCGGCCAGGCGTGGATCGCGTAAGGCGGCGATCAGCCCGGAAGCATTGCCGCAGGCGCACTCCACCCAGCCGCGAACAACCATGGCGGCCACCACGTCGGCCAACCGCGCGAGGATACCGGCGAACCCCACACGGGCGGCGCTGACCTCCCGTTCCATGGCGGTCAGGATCGGTACCAGCCCGGGGTAACGCTGGCCGCCGGCATCAATCAGCATCAGGCCCGGCATCAGCCGGCCGAGCCCATGGATACTGCCCAGTTCAAACTCCATGCAACCACTGAACAAGAGAGTGCTCGGCGTGGGGCAGGCATCGGTTCCGGTATCCACCGCACTGATGGTGTCACCCAAGGTTTCGCCGTCTAGACCGTCGATGTCTTGAACAGGCGCGTCCGGATGGGAAAGCAGTTGATGGGTCGCACCATGGGAGATGAACACGGCGTTGCCGGCAGACAGCGCGTAGGTGTTGCCGTCCTCCATTCGCAGTTCCGCATTGCCCACGGCCATGAAGTGGAACCAGGCGTGCCCAGGCTTTTGCGCGAAGCTCAATCCAAAAGTGGGACCCGCCTGGATACGCCGGTATTCAACGCCACGCAGGCGCATGCCGCGCAATAGTTCATTGATGAGGTCCGAGGAGAGAGCAAACTGATCTGCAGACATTGTTCAGGTGTTTTGATCAAAAAGTAGAGACTTTGGATCATAGATCATCCGATTTCCGGCGCCTAGACTTCGGCTCGCAATGAACATTGGGAGATCCGTGCAATGACTGACTGTTTAAGTAACACCGTATCCGACCGCCATTGCGGCGTCGGCGCGGACTTGGAACCTTCGACGCCCGCGTGGATGGCCGTCTTCTCGTTGGCAATGGGTGTGTTCGGGTTACTGACCGCTGAATACCTGCCGGCGAGTTTGTTGACGCTGATGGCTAACGATCTGGGAGTGTCCGAAGCGCTGGCTGGCCAGGCGGTAACGGTGACAGCCGTGGTGGCGCTGTTCGCGGGCCTGTTGGTGCCAGGCCTGACCCGCGGCATCGATCGACGTTGGGTGTTGCTGGGTTTTTCCACGTTGATGGTGGCGTCGAATCTGTTGGTCGCCGTTTCCTCCAGCTTCGCGGTGCTGTTGTTGATGCGCATCTTGCTGGGTATTGCCCTTGGCGGGTTCTGGAGCATGGCGGCAGCGGTAGCGATGCGTTTGGTGCCGAGTGCTTTGTTGCCTCGGGCGTTGTCGATCATCTTCAGCGGCATAGCGATTGGGACGGTCGTTGCGGTGCCGCTGGGCAGTTATCTGGGCGGGTTATATGGCTGGCGCAGCGCGTTCTTTGCAGCGGCGGCAGTAGGCATGGTGACCCTGGCTTTCCAGTCGCTCACGCTGCCGTGCCTTGCACCGCGCCGGCCGGCAAGACTGCGCACCGTTCTGGAGGTATTGCTGCGCCCGGGCATCGCCATGGGCATGTTCGGTTGTGTACTGGTGCACAGCGGGCACTTTGCGATGTTCACTTATGTTCGGCCATTTCTTGAAGGAACTACCGGCATCGGTCCGCAAGGGCTGTCGCTGATGCTGCTGGGGTTCGGCGTGGCGAACTTCGTCGGCACGCTGTTGGCCGGGAGGCTGCTGGAGCGCCACCCTCTGGCCACTCTGGTATTGATGCCCGCGCTGGTCGGCGTCGCAGCACTGGCGTTGGTGCTGTTGCCGGCGTCGGTGCCGGGGCAGGCGGTATTGCTGGCGATCTGGGGTCTGGCCTTTGGTGGTGTGCCGGTGGCGTGGTCGAACTGGGTCGCCAGCGCGGTACCTGATCAGGCGGAAAGCGCCGGGGGCATGGTGGTGGCCTCTGTGCAGTCCGCCATCGCAACGGGCGCGGCTGCTGGCGGCGCGATGTTCAGCCTTGGAGGAAGTGCCGCCGTATTCGTGGCGGCGGCCATGCTGATGCTGCTGGCCGCGTTACTGATTGCGCTGCGTGTCCGCGTGCCTACTGTCCATGGCGTTCGCCAGGCCAAGCCCGCGTTGCACCTTTGATCCGGATTGCCAAACCGTTTCGAACCCGTCCGTAACAAGGAGATGCCGCAAAGGAAGCCTAGAGACTGTCAGGGTCCCCAAAGAACATCTGAATCCGCGACCGCAACCACCGCTCCCCCGGATCATTATCCTGCGACCCACGCCAGGCCATGTGCAGCTCGAACGTGCGCGTCGGCAGCGGTGGGTCTTCGGCGCGCAGGCCGCCAGCGGCAGTCAGGGCTTCCGCTGTGTAATCGGGGACGGTCGCGACGATGTCGGTGCCCGCCAGCAGCGTACCCAAGCCGTTGAACTGCGGCACGGCCAATACCACGTGCCGTTTACGCCCGAGTTTTTCCAGTTCCTCATCGACGAAACCACTGAGGTCACCGGCAAACGACACCAGCGCATGTGGACGAGCGCAGTAATCATCCAGGCTCAATGGGCCCGGCACAGTATCGGCGCGCAGCAGTTTGGGGGCGCTGCGGCGCAGAACCTTGCGTTTGGCGTTGGCCGGCAAATCGGTGGTGTAGCTGACGCCGATGGAGATTTCGCCGGAGGCGAGCAGGCCCGGCATCAGAATGTAGTTGACGCGGCGTACCACCAGCACGATGCCGGGCGCTTCGGCGCGCAGGCGCTTGAGCAGCATCGGCAACAACGCGAACTCGACGTCGTCCGACAGGCCGATGCGAAACACCGAGGTGCTGGTGGCCGGGTCGAATTCCGCCGCGCGGCTGACGGCGGTCGAAATCGAGTCCAGGGCCGGGGAGAGCAGGGCGAAGATTTCCACCGCGCGGGCGGAAGGCTCCATGCTGCGCCCGGTGCGCACAAACAAAGGATCGTCGAACAGGCTGCGCAGACGCGAGAGCGCCGCGCTGATCGCCGGTTGTCCGAGAAACAGCTTTTCCGCTGCACGAGTCACGCTGCGCTCATGCATCAGCGTTTCAAACACGATCAACAGGTTGAGGTCGACACGACGCAGGTCATTACGATTCATCTGGAGTCCTGGCAGAGTCATCAAGCTTGACGAGAGTGGCCATATGAGAACAATGGCCGGCATGAATCTTACGGGGAAAGGCTGGTACTCTGCACCGGGTAATTCAGCTTTACTGAGAAGGTGGCAGCAGTTTTTTCATGGATTTTTTCAATGCTGGCCATGCTGCGGAATCAATGACAGGCATGTCGACTATTAATAGCCACTGATAGTCGTGGCTGGAAAGCCCAGATAGAGTTCATGGCATTAGAGGTTACTTTGACGAGGTTTGCGATGTCCCGCACGATCCGTTTTCACAAGTTTGGTCCGGCCGAGGTGCTCAAATGCGAAGAGCATGCGGCTGCTCAGCCAGGTCCTGGCGAAGTGCAGGTGCGTGTCGAGGCGATCGGCATCAGCTGGTATGACACGCTCTGGCGTCAGAATCTGGCGTCGTCCCAGGCGCGCCTGCCTTCAGGCCTGGGCCATGAAATGGCCGGTGTGGTCACAGCCATCGGCGACGGCGTCGAAGATCTGGCAGTGGGCGACAAGGTGGCCAGCTTCCCGGCCGAAAGCCCCAACGATTACCCGGTCTACGGCGAACTGATCGTTCTGCCGCGCACCGCGCTGACCCGTTATCCGGACGTGCTCAGCCCGATTGAAGCCAGCGTGCATTACACGCCGCTGTTGATCGCCTATTTTGGCTACGTTGACCTGGCACGAGTCAAACCCGGGCAGTTCGCCCTGGTGACCGACGCCAGCCACTGTGCCGGCCCATCCTTCGTCCAGTTGGGCAAAGCACTGGGTGTGCGGGTGATTGCCGCCACCAAAACGGCGGAGGAACGTGAGTACCTGCTGTCTCTCGGTGCCGAGAAAGTGATCGTCACCGAAGAAGAAGACCTGTTGATGCGCATCAACAAGATCACCGACAACCGTGGTGTCGACGTGGTGTTCGACGGTCTCGGCGGGCCACAGATGTCGCTGCTCGGCGATGTGCTGGCACCCCGTGGCAGTCTGGTGCTGTACGGCTTGCAGGGAGGCAACCAGACGCCGTTCCCAGCGTGCGCAGCGTTCCAGAAGAACATTCAGTTTTTCGTGCATTGCATCGGCAATTTCACCGGCAAGCCGGAGCTCGGCATCATTCAGGATCACGTCGCCCTGCAGCGTGCCTTGCGTGATATCAACCAGCTCACTGCCGACCGTGTGCTGCTGCCGCTCAAGACCCGCGTGTTCCCGTTCAACGAGTTTGTCGAAGCTCACCGCTACATGGACGAGTGCCCATGCCGCGAGCGGGTTGCCTTGCAAATCGAAACTGCCTGACCTTCCCGATCAGAGTCCGTGGCCCCACGGACTCTTGTGCGTTTTATCCTTCAGACACCGAGAATCCCTGGGTCAGACACCTGGGGACGTTCAGCAACTGAACTGGTTTTTACTCTCGATCTGTATCTTCTAATTGCCCTCCAGACCCTGATAATTGAATGACTACTTTCATCTCAAGGAATGAGCTATGTCTGTGCATTCTATTTGCTCCGTGCAATATCAAGCGGCTGTTTATCATCGCGCCTCAAACTTTTGTTTAATGTTTGTAGGGGTGCCATGTAATCCTTTCTTTTTTTCTTGTGCTCATCATGTGCAGGGGCTTGTAAGAAGTTTCCTAGGAAAACGCGTTCTCGCGAAGGGCCCAGTAACGGCGCGGCTTTCAGGCTTGCCGTTGGTCAAGCACAAGTGCCGCGCGCTCAACTGTTTCAAATAACTACAAAAACTTAAGTGTTAGCATTTCAGCGTCTATTAATTAATGAAGAATGATTGTGCGTTCACCATTCGTGATCGCGCGATATAAACCTTTGATACCGGGTGAAGTACTGATGAGCACGATCCATGATCAGGCAATGAATTATGTCTACCAGCAAGTATTGCAACGATTGCTGAGTTTCTTTTCCCGTGCTGAACGCACGGCGTTGCAGTTGCTGATCCAGAGGCTGGCGGTCGCTGCCGGGGGCATGGATCGCATCGGTGATTTCAAGGTGTTGGCGATTCAATCGGGCACGCGCGATTGTTGCTATAGCCTGGCCCTTTTACGTGCAGCCCAGCTGAGCATTGCCGGGCGTGCACCGGCCACGTTTCAGTTGCGGGTCGCTACCCTGCGCAGCAATGGCGTACCGGCTTCGGCATTGCACAACCTGCATCGCTGTTTCAGTGCGCTGTTTCTGCATGACGACCCGAGAGTCGAGCTGTTGATGGTGGATCATCGCGAGATCCTGCCATTCAACCATCTGGCGCCTGTCTGCGACGAGGGGCGCGAGGCCGGCAGACTCAATCTGCTGATGGTGGGGCACCGCCGCGGATGGGATGAGGCGCTGACCCTATGGGATGACCTGTACCTGAGCACCGCCGAGTTCTACGGTCAGGTCGCCCGCTGGAACAACGGGGTCGACGCATTGATCAGCAGCGACAACGCACTCCGTCAGGAGCAGTTTCTGGATGGGCTGGAGCGGGCGGTCCGCAAGGTTGGCCTGGGCGAGTTGTCGCGCAAGGGTGGCGGGTTCGAAGAGCTGTTCTGTCTGCTCGACAGCCTTGGCGGTGATTGCTATCGCGAGCTTTATAGCCAGGACGACCGGGTGCCGTGGCGACCGCTCGGTGAATTCGAAGCCTGTCGCCGTACCAGCTATATCGGTATCGACGATATGGTGGTGGGCAAAATGGAAGAGCGGTGGCCCTTGCTCAGCGACTTCCTCGGGTTTCAGGCAGACGACCTGATGCTTGAAGCGCGTACCGGCGAGTGTGCCGATCCTTTGATCGGCGCCTATCTGAAAGGGTTGCAGGCCAGTTACATCGAAGGGCGCACCTATGAAGCCGGGGTTTCGGAGTATCAACAGCAATGCCTGGCGACGATGCGTCGCAGGAACACGCCGGAGCAGGTTTGTGAGCGGTTTGAATCCGCGTTCGCCAATCTGGCTGATCTCGCAGAGCACCGATCGCTGGCGGCGGCTGCCCTGCAGAAGAACTTCGACCTTGATGAGCCGCAACTGGTGTGCCTGTTGTTCGCACCCTTCATCAACGCAGGCGCCGGCCTTGAGCGATTCCTGCGCACCTGTCATCCGGGGATGCTGGTCGCCATGCCGGAGCTGCACCGCGCCATGCAGGGCCTGCATGCGCCGGAGCAGGTGCTGCAGTGGATGACAGATGTCAGCGGCTTGCCCCTTCGACTGATCAGCCGGTTGTACGCAATGGAAGCGGTCCCGATGGGCGATCACCTCGCAAAAGCGCCCGAGTTGCCCGAGCATGAAGTCACGCTGGGCGACCGTTCGGCGGAAGGTTGAGTGTGTTTGTATTGCTCGACCACGGGGATCTGCTTGCAGGCGCCCGCTCATGAGTGAGTCGCGAGGATCCGATTTTGCCTATCAGGCGGTCTATCGTTACCTGACGCAACTGATCAGCGAACCGGGTAGTGAAGGCGCGATTCGACTGCCATCGTTACGGCAGCTGGCCGAGCGGCTTGGCGTATCGATCTCGACCATTCAATACGCCTACGCATTGCTGGAAAAAGAAGGCCGGGTCTATTCCGTGGCCAAGTCGGGATATTTCGCACAGCCGACATCGGTGGTCATGCCGCCCGGACGCGGCAGTGATTTGCTGGAAACGGTCTACGTCAACGCCAGGTGCACCGGGATGCAGGTACTGAGTGCCGATGAACCGGCATCGATCCAGCCCCTTGACCGGCCTTTGCTGATGCTTGAACGAGAGCTGTTGCGCCAGTATCCACGACACTTGCAGACGCCGGCCCAGCCTTGCGGCGAACTGGAGCTGCGCACGCTGCTCGCCGCCCGCTACACCTCATCGGCCGACCATTGCTGGCACGCCGAGGACGTCTATATCGGTGCCGATCTGCGTGGGGTGCTGGAGATCCTGATCGCTGTCCTTGAGCTGCGTCACTCGACGGTGGTGGTCGAGTCGCCATGCGACTGGATGATCCTGCGCCTGTTCCAGTCCGCCGAGGTTCGGGTGATCGAGCTGCCGCTTCAGCCGGACGGCGCCTGCGATCCGCAGAACCTCCAAAGGTTGCTTGAGAGCGAGCGGGTGCGATTGATCCTGCTGTCCTCCAGATTGAACATGCCGCACGGCAGCCGTATCCCGCCGGCCTGCCGTGAGGCCATCGCGGATTTGCTCCTGAGTCATGGCACCTGGCTGCTGGAAAATGATTGTCATGGCGAATTGCTGGACGACGCTGAAGGGGACCCCCTGCGTGAGCTGGTGGATCCCGACCGTCTGCTGGTTTTTTCCATGTTCGAAAAAATCATCGGGGTCGAAGCGCCCTACGGTTTTGTCATCTCGCGACAGTGGCGCGCAGACCTGCAGCGTCATTTCCTGCTGCGTTCGTTTCGTCTGTCGCCGATCCGCCAGAAGGCCATTGCCCGGCTCTATGCGAGCGGGCGAGTCGACCAGCATCTGCCGGTGCTCAAGCACTTGCTCAGGGAGCGTCGAACGCAATGGATCGATTTGATGCGTGAGCGTCTGGGCGACATTGTGCAGATCGTCGAACCTCAGGGAGGCGCAACGATCTGGCTGCATTCTGCACATCCGATTGCGATGGACACGGTGTTTCAACGCTTGCTCAAGCAGCATGTGTTGATTGCGCCGGGGGAGCTGTTCAGCCTTCAGGGGCTGCACGCGCAATACATGCGCGTGAGCGTGACGGGCAGCGCCGAACACGAGTTGTTAAGACTTGTCGGACTGCTTGGGGATGCGTTACGACTGGCTCCGCGGGCGGATGCTCGAAAACACCCGGCCTGTATGCAATAGACCCCATCGCACTCTGGACGAACTGCCAGTAAACTCGGTTTCAATTTCCTGAACCACTCTATTTCAGAGGTTTTGCATGACACTCAGTCCTTTTGCGGGCAAACCGGCACCGGCAGAACTGTTGGTCGACATCCCGCGACTGGTTACGGCGTATTACACCGGGCAACCCGACGCCTCGGTTTCCACCCAGCGCGTGGCGTTCGGCACCTCCGGGCACCGGGGCAGTTCCTTTGATTTGAGTTTCAACGAGTGGCACGTTCTGGCCATCAGCCAGGCAATCTGCCTGTATCGCGAAGCCCAGGGCATCACCGGGCCGTTGTTCGTCGGTATCGACACCCATGCACTGTCGACCCCGGCCGGGGCCAGTGCCCTGGAAGTGCTGGCGGCCAACGGTGTGACCGTGATGATCGCCGAAGGCGATGAGTACACCCCGACCCCGGCGGTTTCTCACGCCATTCTCTGCTACAACCGTGGTCGCACCACGGGTCTTGCCGACGGCATCGTCATCACGCCGTCGCACAACCCGCCTCAGAGCGGCGGTTACAAGTACAACCCAACCAACGGTGGCCCGGCCGATACCCACATCACCAAGTGGATCGAAGCCAAGGCCAACGAACTGCTGGCCAACAAACTGGCCGGCGTCAAACGCATCAGCTACGAGCAGGCGCTCAAGGCCGCAACCACCCACCGTCACGACTACGTCAACACCTACGTGGCCGACCTGATCAACGTCATCGACTTCGATGCCATTCGCGGCGCCAAACTGCGCCTGGGTGTCGATCCGCTGGGCGGAGCAGGGGTGCGCTACTGGTCGGCGATTGCCGAGCACTATCGTCTGGACCTGGACGTGGTGAACAAGGAAGTCGATTCGACGTTCCGCTTCATGACCGTCGACTGGGACGGGCAGATTCGTATGGACCCATCGTCCAGCCATGCCATGCAAGGCCTGATCGGTCTGAAAGAACGCTTTGACGTGGCCTTCGCCTGCGATCCGGATCACGACCGTCACGGCATCGTCACGCCGTCCGGCGGCCTGCTGGCACCGAACAACTACCTGGCCGTGTCGATCGACTACCTGTTCCAGAACCGTCCGCAGTGGCGCGCCGATGCGGCCGTGGGCAAAACCGTGGTCAGCAGCGGTCTGATCGATCGCGTGGCCAAGCGTCTGGGTCGTCGCCTGTACGAAGTGCCGGTCGGCTTCAAATGGTTCGCCGATGGTCTGTTTGACGGCTCGCTGGGTTTTGGCGGCGAAGAAAGCGCCGGCGCCTCGTTCCTGCGCAAGGACGGCGGGGTCTGGAGCACCGACAAGGACGGTCTGATTCCAGCCCTGCTGGCCGCTGAAATGACCGCCCGTACCGGCCGTGACCCAAGCCAGGCCTACCGTGCGCTGACCGACGAGCTGGGCGAGCCGTTCTCGGTGCGTGTCGACGCCAAGGCCAATCCAGAGCAGAAAGCCCTGCTGAGCAAACTGTCGCCGGAGCAGGTCACCTCGACCGAACTGGCGGGCGAGAAGATCCAGAGCATTCTCAGCAAAGCGCCGGGCAACGATCAGGCCATTGGCGGTCTGAAGGTGATGACCGAAAACGGCTGGTTCGCCGCACGTCCGTCGGGCACCGAAGACATCTACAAGATTTACGCCGAGAGCTTTATCGGCGACGACCACCTCAAGCAACTGGTGGCTGAAGCGCAAATGCTGGTAGACGGTGCGATCAGCACCCAGTAAATCCAGGCAACGGAAAAGGGCGACCCTGAGGTCGCCCTTTTTTGTACCCGCGATTCGCCGATCAGGCCAGATCCACCAACACGATCTCGCTGTCTTCAAGCGCCGTGACGGTCAACACCTGTTCATCAGCCACTGCCACACCGTCTCGAGCTTGTGCGCGCAAGCCGTTGACTTCAATGACACCCGTAGCGGGAACCAGATACGCCCGGCGTCCGGCATCAAGGCGATATTCAGCGGTTTCACCGGCCTTGATATTGGCCGCCACCAAACGCGCGTCGGCGCGGATGCGCAGGCTCTGGTCGTCACCAGTCTTGCCGCTGGCGAGCGTTACGAAACCTTCCCGGTCGCCTTTCGGGAACGGTTTGGCGCCCCAGGACGGCGGCGCGCCGGTTTCGGTCGGCAGAATCCAGATCTGGAATATCTTGGTATCCGTGGCTTCCAGGTTGTATTCACTGTGGGCGATCCCGGTGCCGGCGCTCATCACTTGCACGTCGCCAGCCTCGGTGCGGCCCTTGTTGCCCAAGTTGTCCTGGTGGGTGATCGCACCTTCACGCACGTAAGTGATGATTTCCATGTCGCGGTGGGGGTGAGTCGGGAAGCCCGTACCCGCGGCAATGATGTCGTCGTTCCACACGCGCAGGTTGCCCCAGCTCATGCGTTGCGGATCGTAGTACTCGGCGAACGAAAAATGGTGATGGGCATCCAACCAGCCGTGATGGGCGCCGCCCAGCGAGCTGAAGGGTCTGAGTTCAAGCATGATCGTCTCCTCAAAAGGTTCGTCATGGGGCGTGATGCCTGAGCCACGAAGCGAGACCGGTGATTGATGGCACGCATCATCTATCAGTCAAACATCGATAAAAAGCGTAAAAAGTGCGGCATTCCAATCGAATCAATGGATATATAAAAAGCTCGAAACCGTCTCATCCCACCTTCAATTCATCGCCTAAACCAATGACCTGTAAGCATTTCGCTAGAACAAAAAAGCAAATGCAGACACCATAGCCCCCCACAGCCTCACATCCGGAGTCCGTCAGCGTGGCGCAACACACCCCCGATCTTCCTCCCGAACTTCGCCCCCTGGCCGAGATGCCCTGGTTCAAACGCCTGGCGGCGCGTTTCTTAGGCCACGGCCTGACGCAACTGCGCGCCCAGCACCGAGCCTCGTGGCTGCATGGTCAGGCCGATGGCTTTCGCAGCGGACATACCGCCGGCGTGGATTACGGGTACAAGGAAGGCAAGGCGGACGGGCTGGAAGAAGGCCGCCAGGTTTTGTTGATCCGCGACAGCCGTAATACCGAGCATCGTCCTCCGGGTATCGATAATCATCTGTTCGACGACTGGCGCCTGCCGCTCGGCGCAGAACTGAAGAAACGCATGAAAGCCGACGTTGCGCGTCTGTTGCCAGCCCACGCCCAGCCGAGCGTTGCGCAATGGAAGATGATTTTCAGCGATACCCCGTCAACCTCGGTGATTGCCGGCGCCGGAGCCGGCAAATCGACCACGCTGGTGTTGCGGATCCTGCTGCTGACTCACTATCTGGGCTTCGAGCTCGATTCGATGACCGTGGTGACCTTCACCCGCGAGTCGCGCAGGGACTTCATCAAAAAACTGATCGAACTGTTCGCGTTGTGGGGCCGGGCACTGAGTCAGAAAGACGCGCGGGATCTGGTGCGCACCTTCCACTCGCGGATCTTGCCGATGGTTCGCAGCCTGCCGGGGTTCGAGCGCTTGCAGGCATTCGAAAACCTCAGCCACCGCCCGCAGGGTGGGGAAGAAGACGTCGACAGCAATCCGTTCGATCTGCGTATCAACGACGCGCAGCGCCAGCAGCTCAACGCGTGTTACCACCGTCTCTACAAAGAAGACCCGCGCTTTGCGCAACTGATCCAGCCGCTGTCCCGGCACGCCTTGCAGCTCAAGGAGCTGGAACGCGATCATCCGGATGTGCAAAAGCGCGTGGCCGTGACAGAGCTGGCCGCTCGCCGCGATGAAGAGCTGTGCGACATGATCGAGGACATGTGGCTGCGTGCGGGCGCCTGGCCGATCAAGGGCATCGAGCCCAGCCGCCAGACATTCGAAATCAACGGCGCATCGTTCCATTGCCACGGCTACATCCCAAGTCTGGATGCCTGGGTTGTATTGGGTTTCGACCCTCGGGAAAACCCGCAGGTCTGCCGTCCCAACGCCAAGCTGACGGTGCGTGCAGAGTGGGCAGTCAAGCGCACCCTGTTTCAAGCTTTCTGTCGCAAGCCACTGATTTGGCTGGATAATTACGAATCTTCAAAGCGTTTATTGGCCACGCTAGCAGGCGATGTCAGCGCCGGTCCCGGCTTCGATTACAAGGTCAAGGGCGAGCTGGCGTCCGCGCCGTTGCTCGACTGTTTTGTCGCCGCCGCCGGTTTTATCGAGAACCTGGGCCTGGATGTGCCGGACGCCGTTGGCCGCATGAGTTTCGCCAAGGATGATCCGGACCGGTTTTTCTTCGAGGCTTTAAGTCTGTTCTGGCGAGCGCTGGAAGATCACCTTCTGGATCAGAAGCCGCCGGTCATGACTTACAACCGGATGTTCGCGCTGTTCAGCGAGCATTCACCGGAAAACTTCAAACTGCTCAGCGATGAGCTGTTGCGGCCAATGTCGCACCTGATGATCGATGAGTTTCAGGACGTTTCGCCGCAAATCGTCTCGTGGATTCGCGCCAGTCTCTCGGAAATCCGTAGTCGCGGCCCGTCCATGCACGTCGGACGAGGCGCGCAGCGATCCTCGTTGCTTTGCGTAGGCGATGACTGGCAATCGATCTACGGCTGGCGCGGCAGTTCGCCGAGCTACTTCATGGAATTCAACAAGGAATTCCCGTCGCCGAGAACGACCCGGGTGATGCTCAGCGACAACTATCGCAGCCATCAGCACATCATCGACGCGGCGGAACACATCGTCCGGGCAGCGCCGGCGATCCCGGGCAAGAAGGCCAAGGCCAGCGGCGAGGAGAGGCCGTTGCAGCCAGTCAACGTGCTGGAGCGCGACGATCAGGCACTCGGCCAGCGCCTGGCGGAACACTACCGCAAGGGCGATTCAATCCTGATGCTATATCGAAAAAGCAGCGATAAATTATTGATAGAGCAGCATATTCAGTCTGTAGTTAATGTGGATTCGAGCTTGCCGTACGAGTCCCGCCGACTGAAACAACTGACCTATCACAGCGCCAAAGGTCTGCAGGCCGACGCGGTTTTTCTGCTGGGCGATTGCCAGCACCTGACCAGTTCGCCATACAAGAATCAGGTGTATCGCATGGCCGGACTGGGCAAGGCCGGCGACAGCGAGCCTTATGACAGTGCGCAAAAAGACGAAATCCTGCGCCTGGCCTACGTCGGCATCACTCGCGCAGTCAGCCATTGCTACTGGTACGTCGAGCCGCAAGACACGCAGGCAGTCAACATGCCTCGAGCTTCCGACCGGGTTGCCAAAGGCAAACCGTTCTTCGTCGATCATCGTCCGGAAAAGAAAACGGCCTGAATCCAATGCCCAAGAAAAAGCCCGCGCAAAGCGGGCTTTTTATTTTAAATCAGCTAGTTATGCATAACTCTTGAGAGATTCCGGAGGAATGAATGCCTCCAGCTCGTCCTCGACGGCTTCGATTATTCGCTCCACATCCGCCGCGTTCATCACTGTGGCACAGGGGATGCCGGCGATCGCGATCAGGGTTTCGCCGCTGGCCCGATCGAACAGACGCGCGACCAGACTGCCCGGCGCATCCATGGTCGCCTCGAAACCCATGGGATGAAAATGCCAGCGCATCAGCTGGCAGGCATTGGGAAACGTGACCTTGCTTGACCCTTTATTCATGTGTTGCCCGCCTTCTTCATCGAGCGCTTCCGTTCGCTCATGGTAGGTGGGAAGAGCCGTCATTGGCCCAACCGGTGATTGCCTTTAAAAGTAGCATCTGGATGTGAAGTTCCTGTGAGAATTTTCAGTCGATTTAGCGATTGCCGGGATTTTTTTGATGTAAGTCACTGTCCATCGCCATCTTCGGCAAAGTGCTATCACTGTCGGTTATTGAAGCAACATCAGAAGTTGGGCAAGCTCGATTCTTTTTCCACGAGTCTCTTATGCACGCCGATGATGACGGCCCGGAACAGAGCCGGGCCACGGCCGAAACGGTCATGCGCTATCACCTGTGCTGGAAACACCGGGACCTGGATGGCGTCATGGCGCTGTACCACCCGGACATCCAGTACAACGATTTCTTCCAGAACCGCGTGCTCGGCCTCGACGAGTTGCGCGAGTACGTCCGGGTCAGCATGCCGCGCGAGTCCGACGAAGCGCTGGAGCATTGCGACCGCATCCGTATCGACGGCAACACCGCCTTCATTCAATACGAAGTGACGTTGCGCGGTGGTAACGGGCTGGTGTCGTTTCGCTCCAGTGAAGCGATCACGGTCAAGGACGGACAGATCTGGCGGGTCAACGAATATGCGTCGCTGGTGCGCGAACAGGCCGACAGCTTGACGGCAACCCGCCAGCGCCCGGCGACGAGTCGCCTAGGCCTGTCGCCCCGTCAGCTGAGTTTCATGGCCGATGACTTGCAACAATACTTCCAGCGTCAGCAGCCTTATCTCGATCCGGAACTCGATCTGCAACGGGTGGCGAAGGAGTGCGGGTACAGCCGTAACCAGATTTCCTACCTGTTGAATCAGGTGCTGGGGCAAAGCTTCTACCGCTACGTCAATCAGGCGCGCCTGCAACATCTGTTGCAGGCGCTGGACAACGCCACGCCGCCGCTGCGCATCGATGAACTGGCCTTCGCCGCCGGTTTCAATTCGCTGTCGGCTTTCTATAGCTGCTTTCGCCAGCACACCGGCCAGTCGCCCAAGGCCTACGCGAAGCAAATTTCTTTGCGGACACGCGCGCAAGACAATCCCTGAGTTCTGCCTCTAGGATCGACGCCATCGAAACCTGGATTGGCGGAGTCTTGCATGCCGGCGTGGCGCACTATCAGTTTGTGGATGGATCAACTCGACGAGCCGCTGACCGCGCGCCCGTCGCTTGCGCAGGACCTGGACGTCGATGTGGCGATCATCGGCGCCGGTTACACCGGACTGTGGACTGCGTACTACCTGAAACAACAGGCGCCGAGCCTGAACATCGCCATCATCGAAGCGCAAACCGCCGGGTTCGGCGCGTCCGGTCGCAACGGCGGCTGGCTGATGGGTAATCTGTTGGGTGAGGATCGCCTGCTGGCAGGGCTGTCGCCACAACAACGCCGTGCTTCATTCGACCTGTTGCACAGCATTCCCGATGAAGTGGAAATCGTCCTCGAACGCGAAGGCATCGACTGTGATTACCGCAAGGGCGGGGTGCTGTACTGCGCCGCGCGCTATCCCGAGCAGGAAGCCAGTCTTCGCGACTACCTGAAAAAGCTCCACGCCCAGGGCCTGACCGACGACGATTACCGCTGGCTAAGCCCGGAGCAACTGGCGCAGCAACTGCGAATCGCCAAACCCTATGGCGCGATCTTCGCGCCGCACGTGGCGACCATTCACCCGGCGAAACTGGTGCGCGCCCTGGCGCGAACCGTCGAAAGGATGGGGGTGAAAATCTACGAAAACAGCCCGGTGACCCATTGGCAGGCCGGCAGCCTTCGTACCGACAAGGCCGGCGTGCGCAGCCGCTGGATCGTCCCGGCCATCGAAGGTTATTCCGTCACGCTGCCGCCGCTGGGCCGTTATCAATTACCGGTGCAGAGCCTGATCGTCGCCACCGAGCCGTTGTCCGCCGCGACCTGGGACGCAATCGGCCTGAGCCGAGGCCAGGCTTTCAGCGAGTTCAGCCGTCAGGTCACTTACGGCCAGCGCAGTGCCGACAACCGGCTGATCTTCGGCGCCCGTGGCGGTTATCAGTTCGCTGGCAAGCTGCGCCACAACTTCGACCTGACCCGCGATGAAGTCGAGCTGCGTCGCTACCTGTTCGGCGAACTGTTCCCGCAGCTCAAAAACGTGCAGATCACCCACGCCTGGGGCGGCAACCTCGGCATGTCCCGGCATTTCAAACCGCACATGCTGTGTGACCGGGCCAACGGCATCGCGCTTTCCGGTGGATATGGCGGTGAGGGTGTCGGCGCCTCCAATCTGGGCGGACGGACGCTGGCGGATCTGATTCTTGAGCGCGACACCGAGCTGACGCATCAGCCATGGGTGTTGCCCGATGGCGGGATCCACGCACTGCGAGCGTGGGAGCCCGAGCCGTGCCGCTGGCTCGGCTACAACGCAATCATCAAAAGCTTCGTCCACGAAGACCAGACCCTGGCCAATCCGGCGACCGCACCCTGGCGGCGCAAGCTTGCCCGCCAGGTGGCCGGATTCATGGAAGGTTTCATGCACTAAACGTTTTACTACGAGACAGGTAACGCCATGAGCATCACCCAATTCAAGAACACCGCCACGTTGCAACTGGATGAGTCCAATCCGGTGGCCGTACCGCTCGGCACGCCGGTAGCGATTGCATCGACCACCAGCGTCGAGCGCGACGACGGCGTCGAAACCGGGGTCTGGGAATGCACCCCGGGGCGCTGGCGCCGGCAGATCACCGCTCAGGAGTTCTGCCATTTCATTTCCGGTCGCTGCACGTTCACCCCGGACGACGGCGGCGAAACCCTGCACATACAAGGTGGCGACGCACTGATGTTGCCGGCCAATACGCTCGGGATCTGGGACATCGAGGAAACCGTGCGCAAGACCTATGTCCTGATTTTCTGACGTTTTGATCCTTTTGATTGCCTGCCAACAACAATAGCCAATACAGGAATCGATCCATGATCCGAAAGACCCTCGCGCTCGCACCTTTGATGCTCGCCGTTTCCCTCGCTCAGGCTGCGGATACGGTCAAGGTTTACAACTGGTCCGACTACATCGCACCGGACACCGCCAAGAACTTCGAAAAGGCCAGCGGCATCGGCGTCACCTATGACGTCTACGACAGCAACGAAACCCTCGACGGCAAGCTGATGACTGGTAAATCCGGTTATGACGTGGTGTTTCCCTCCAACCATTTCATGGCGCGGCAGATCGAGGGCGGTGCGCTGAAGAAGCTCGACAAGAGCCAGTTGCCCAACTGGAAGAACCTCAACCCGGTGTTGCTCAAGGCCTTGCAGACTAACGATCCGGGCAACGAACACGGCTTTCCGTACCTGTGGGGCAGTACCGGCATCGGCTACAACATCGCCAAGGTCAAGGCTGTGCTGGGTGACAACGCGCCGGTGGACTCCTGGGACCTGATCTTCAAACCCGAATACATGGAAAAGCTGCAGAAATGCGGCGTGGCGATCCTCGACAACGGCCCGGAACTGCTACCGGCAGCGCTCAATTACCTGGGGTTGCCGCACCACAGCAAGAATCCGGAAGACTATAAAAAAGCCGAAGCGCTGCTGATGAAAGTGCGGCCGTACGTCAGCTATTTCCACTCCTCGAAGTACACCAGCGACCTGGCAAACGGTGACATCTGCGTGGCTGTCGGTTTCTCCGGCGACATCCTGCAAGCGGAAAACCGCGCCAAAGAGGCGAAGAACGGCATCGACATCGGTTACGAAATTCCCAAGGAAGGCGCCGCGATCTGGTTCGACATGGTCGCCATGCCCGCCGACGCGCCGGACGAGAAGGCCGGCTACGCATTCATGAACTACCTGCTGCAGCCCGACGTGATGGCCGGCATCAGCAACTACGTGCACTACGCCAATGGCAACGAGCAGGCCGATAGCCTGATCGACCCGGCGATCAAGAATGACACCAAGGTGTATCCGAGCCCGGAAATGATGGGCAAGCTGTTCGCGCTGGAAGCGATGCCGCTGAACATCGACCGGATCCGCACGCGGGTGTGGAACAAGATTCGTACTGGCAGCTGAAGAAAAACAGGCGAGGGCGGCACAGCCCTCGCCTGATTATGTTCTGTCGGAATTACTTGATATCAATACACTGGCATCGCACTGATAAAGTGCAGCAAAGTGAGACGTTGCTAACAAAAAACAACTTACCGATATTTAATATTTAAATAAGAAATCGTCAGACAATTAGGCAGGCTCACCAAACTTACAACATTCTTTCGGCGGCACGCGCTTTGTTTACGGGAGTTTCCCGGAACAGTTCAATTTGATCTCGAAAAAACGCTAGACGACAGATTTCAAATTGTGTCAGGTTTCTTACGCCTTCATTGGGCGAGTGATAGGACAATCTCGCCAGGGGTTGTCGCTATCGGACAAAAACTGTTCCATTGCTAAACAAGGAAGTGTGTTTATGTCGAAAGTAAAAGCTAACGCTGTTGATACCGCCGAACAGGCTTTCCAGCTGGGCGCGGCGCCGCAACCTCTGGCAGCGACCAGCACGGCGTATAACCAGATCAATAGCTTCAGCCATCAGTACGATCGTGGCGGCAACCTCACGGTCAATGGCAAACCCTCCTTCTCCGTCGACCAGGCCGCCACCCAGCTGCTGCGCGACGGCGCTGCCTATCAGGACAAGGATGGCAGCGGCAAGATCGAGCTCACCTACACGTTCCTGACCTCGGCATCGTCCAGCACGATGAACAAGCACGGGATCAGCGGGTTCAGTCAGTTCAGTACCCAACAAAAAGCCCAGGCCGTGCTCGCCATGCAATCCTGGGCCGATGTGGCCAACGTGACCTTCACCGAGAAAGCCTCGGGCGGTGACGGTCACATGACCTTCGGTAACTACAGCGGTGGCCAGGATGGCGCTGCAGCGTTCGCTTATCTGCCAGGCACCGGCGCCGGTTATGACGGCACGTCGTGGTACCTGATCAACAGTGGCTACACGCAAAACAAGAATCCGGATCTGAACAACTACGGTCGTCAGACCCTGACCCACGAAATCGGCCACACCCTTGGTCTGGCGCACCCGGGCGACTACAACGCCGGCAACGGCAACCCGACCTACAACGACGCCACCTACGGGCAAGACACCCGCGGCTACAGCGTCATGAGCTACTGGAGCGAAAGCAACACCAGTCAGAACTTCAGCAAGGGTGGCGTGGAAGCCTATTCCTCCGGCCCGCTGATGGATGACATCGCAGCGATCCAGAAGCTCTACGGAGCCAACCTGACCACCCGTACCGGTGATACCACTTACGGCTTCAACTCCAACGCAGGTCGCGATTTCCTCAGCGCCTCGTCGTCGGCCGACAAGCTGGTGTTCTCGGTGTGGGATGCGGGCGGCAAGGACACCTTCGACTTCTCGGGCTTCACCCAGAACCAGAAGATCAACCTCAATGAAGCCTCGTTCTCCGACGTTGGCGGCCTGGTGGGCAACGTGTCCATCGCCAAGGGCGTCACCATCGAGAACGCCATTGGCGGTTCGGGCAACGACCTGCTGATCGGTAACAGCGCGGCCAACGAGCTCAAAGGCGGTGCCGGCAACGACATCATCTGGGGCGCCGGCGGTGCTGACAAGCTGTGGGGCGGCGCGGGTTCGGACACCTTTGTGTTCGCGGCCAGCTCCGACTCCAAGCCGGGTGCGATCGATCAGATCCTCGATTTCGTCAGCGGTCTGGACAAAATCGACCTGACCGGTATCACCAAGGGCGCCGGCCTGCACTTCGTCAGCGCCTTCACCGGTGCGGCGGGTGATGCGGTCCTGACTTCCTCGGGTGGCAACAGCCTGCTGTCGGTGGACTTCTCCGGGCACGGCGTGGCTGATTTCCAGGTCAGTACCGTTGGCCAGGCAGCCACCAGCGACATCGTGGCGTGACGTAACACGGGAAAGCGGCGCGTGATGCGCCGTTTTCTTTACTTGCATCGCCATGGCCGGTAAGCAAGGCTACGTGCCGGAGTGAAATTTCCTATGATCCAATTCGCTATTACCCGCAAAGCGGCGGCGTATCTGTTGCCGATGCTGATGATTTCTGGAGAAACAACCATGGCAAGCAGCCTCAGACTTGAAGACCCATCGGTATTTGCCGGGCAGTGGCAGGCAACCCTGAGCGCCCGCAGTGACAGCCCCGAAGCGCAAGCCCTGCAAGACAAGCCGTCGAACACCTGCCAGATCGACCTCGAGGCGAACCAGACCTTGGGCAAGGGCGCCGATTGCCTGAGCGCGTGGTTGCAGGATGCCGCCATCGGCTGGTTTCCCGATCCGGACGGTCTGTCGATCACCGGCAAGGAAGGCTCAAGAATCCAGTTTTTCAGCCGACAACGTGAAGGGCTTTATCTGAGCACTTTGAAGTCGGGCCTGGTGATTACACTTGAGCGTTCCTCGCAGCAGCCGTAATGACCGAAACCGACTGACCGTTTAAATATAAAGCGCCCCGTTACAGTTATAAGCGACAGTGCAATAACTCGCAGACCGGTTTTAATCGCCGAAGTTGTTGTTGAAGTGTAAGCAGGTACTGGCGGTTTATGTCCCGCACGCCATGCGGACAATTAATTGAAGTCTCGCCAAGCAGGGCGGGAAATACCATTTCAGGAATAATCAATGAAGATGGCGAAGGCCCCAGCCACCGCTCCCTTATTCAAGGCATTAGGTGACTATAAAAGCATTCTGATCAGCGTCGGATGCTTTACCGCACTGATTAACGTGCTGATGCTGGTGCCCTCCATATATATGCTTCAGGTTTACGACCGGGTGCTGTCTTCGCAGAACGAAACCACCCTGGCGATGCTGTCGCTGATGGTCGTCGGTTTCTTCGCCTTCATCGGTCTGCTGGAGGTGGTGCGCAGCTTTATCGTGATCCGCATCGGCAGCCAGCTCGAGCGCCGTTTCAATCTGCGGGTCTATCAGGCGGCGTTCGAGCGCAATCTGTTCAAGGGCGAGGGTAACGCCGGACAGTCCCTGGGCGACCTGACCCACATTCGCCAGTTCGTCACCGGGCCTGCGCTGTTCGCGTTCTTCGATGCGCCGTGGTTCCCGGTGTACCTGTTCGTGATTTACCTGTTCAACGTCTGGCTCGGCGTGCTCGCCACAGCGGGAGCGCTGCTGCTGATCGCGCTGGCGTGCCTGAACGAATACATGACCAAAAAGCCGCTGGGCGAAGCCGCCGGTTTCTCGCAGAAGTCCAGCCAGTTGGCCACCAGCCATCTGCACAACGCCGAAACCATTCAGGCGATGGGCATGCTCGGCGCCTTGCGCAAGCGCTGGTTCCAGGTGCACTCGCGCTTCCTTGGCCTGCAGAATCAGGCCAGCGACACCGGCGCGGTGATCAGCTCGCTGAGCAAGACCCTGCGTCTGTGCCTGCAATCGCTGGTGCTGGGCCTCGGCGCACTGCTGGTGATCAAGGGCGACATGACCGCCGGGATGATGATCGCCGGCTCCATCCTGATGGGCCGGGTGCTGAGCCCGATCGACCAGTTGATTGCCGTGTGGAAGCAGTGGAGCGGGGCGAAGCTGGCTTACCGCCGCCTCGATGCGCTACTGCAGGCCTTCCCGCCAAGTGACGACGCCATGGCGCTGCCGGCGCCGAAAGGCCAGATCACTTTCGAACAAGTCAGCGCCGGTCCTCCGGGGCAGCGCGCCGCAACCCTGCATATGGTCAATTTCAGCTTGGGGGCCGGTGAAGTGTTGGGCGTGCTCGGTGCTTCCGGCTCCGGCAAATCGACCCTGGCGCGTGTGCTGGTCGGCGTATGGCCCGCCCTCGGTGGCACAGTGCGTCTGGACGGCGCTGATATTCACCGCTGGAACCGCGATCAGCTCGGCCCGTACATTGGCTATCTGCCGCAGGACATCGAACTGTTCAGCGGCAGCATCGCCGAGAACATCGCCCGCTTCAGCGAAGCCGATCCGCAAAAGGTCGTGGCCGCCGCGCAACAGGCCGGGGTGCACGAACTGATCCTGCGCATGCCACAAGGCTACGACACGCAACTGGGCGAGGACGGCAGCGGTTTGTCCGGCGGGCAGAAACAGCGCGTGGCACTGGCCCGTGCGTTGTACGGCAACCCGAGCCTGGTGGTGCTGGATGAACCTAACTCCAACCTCGACACCGTCGGCGAAGCCGCGCTGTCCAGCGCGATTGTGCAGCTCAAGGCCCAGGGCACCACTGTGGTGCTGGTGACCCACCGTTCTTCGGTACTGGCCCAGGCTGACAAGCTGCTGGTGCTCAACGACGGTCGCCTGCAAGCCTTTGGCCCGAGCCACGATGTGCTCAAGGCGCTGTCCGGCAACGCGCCACAACAAAATGAAAAACCTGCGCAGGCACCGGCCGGGCTCAGCATGAGCCGACAGTATCAGCCGACGACAAGGAATTCGGGTGTATGAGCAGCGCGAGCATGAACACGCAAAATGAAGCCACGATGGAACACGACTACATCACCGAGCGCCCGGAGCGCGACGCAAAGTTTTTCGCCCGCATGGGCTGGATTCTGGCGCTGGTCGGTGCCGGCAGTTTCTTCACCTGGGCGGCATTGGCGCCGCTGGATCAAGGGATTCCGGTACAAGGCACTGTGGTGGTGTCGGGCAAACGCAAAGCCGTGCAGTCGATGAGCAGCGGCGTGGTCAGCCGGATTCTGGTGCGCGAAGGCGAAATCGTAAAGCAGAGCCAGCCGCTGTTCCGCCTCGACCAGACCCAGGTCGCCGCCGACGTGCAGTCGCTGCAGGCGCAATACCGCATGGCCTGGGCCAGCCTCGCGCGCTGGCAGGCCGAGCGTGACAACCTCAAGCAAGTGACCTTTCCGGCAGAACTGAGCGACAACGCCGATCCGCGCCTGGCACTGGTGCTGGAAGGGCAACGGCAACTCTTCAGCAGTCGTCGCGAAGCGTTTGCCCGCGAGCAGGCCGCCCTGCGTGCCAGCATCGAAGGCGCCACTGCGCAACTGGCGGGCATGCGCCGCGCCCGTACTGACCTCAACGCGCAGGCCGATTCGTTGCAACAGCAACTGAGCAACCTGCAACCGCTGGCCGACAACGGCTACATCCCGCGCAACCGGTTGATGGAATATCAGCGTCAGCTGTCGCAGGTGCAGCAGCAACTGGCCGAGAACACTGGCGAAAGTGGCCGGGTAGAGCAGGGCATTCTTGAATCCCGCCTGAAGCTGCAACAGCACGGCGAGGAGTACCAGAAGGAAGTCCGCACTCAACTGGCTGACGCGCAACTGAAAAGCGTCACGCTGTCCGAGCAACTGACCTCCGCCGGTTTCGACCTGCAACACAGCGAAATCCTCGCCACCGCCGATGGCGTGGCAGTCAACCTCGGCGTACACACCGAAGGCGCCGTGGTGCGTCAGGGCGAAACCCTGCTGGAAATCGTCCCGCAAGGCACGCGCCTGGAAGTCGAAGGCCACCTGCCGATCAACCTGATCGACAAGGTCGGCACGCACTTGCCGGTCGACATCCTGTTCACCGCATTCAACCAGAGCAAGACGCCACGGGTGCCCGGCGAAGTCAGCCTGATTTCCGCCGACCAGATGGTCGATGAGAAAACCGGCGTGCCGTACTACGTGCTGCGCAGCAGCGTCAGCGATCAGGCCATGGAAAAACTCAACGGGCTGGTGATCAAGCCCGGCATGCCGGCGGAAATGTTCGTGCGCACTGGCGAACGTTCACTCCTCAACTACCTGTTCAAGCCGCTGCTCGACCGCGCCGGTTCCGCGTTGACCGAAGAATAAGGATGTTCGGCTGTATGAATAAGCTTTCCATGCTGGCGGCAGCGTTCGCGCTGCTCGCGGGCAACAGTGCAGTGGCGGCCATGGGGCCGTTCGAGATCTACGAACAGGCGTTGCGCAATGACCCGGTGTTCCTCGGTGCGATCAAGGAGCGCGATGCCGGCCTCGAAAACCGTGCCATCGGCCGCGCCGGCCTGTTGCCGAAACTGGGTTACAACTACAACAAGGGCCGCAACTCGTCGAAGGCCACGTCCCTCGACGAACGCGCGCGCAATCGCACCGATGAGCGTAATTACAGCAGCTACGGCTCAAGCCTGACCCTGCAACAACCGTTGCTCGACTACGAAGCCTACGCGGCCTATCGCAAGGGCGTGGCCCAGTCGCTGTTTGCCGATGAGAACTTTCGCGGCAAGAGCCAGGAGCTGCTGGTTCGCGTACTGGATAACTACACCAAGGCCTTGTTTGCCCAGGATCAGATCGACATCGCGCAGGCCAAGAAAAAGGCTTACGAGCAGCAGTTCCAGCAGAACGAGCATATGTTCAAGCAGGGCGAGGGCACCCGTACGGACATCCTTGAAGCCGAGTCGCGTTACGAACTGGCGACCGCCGAGGAAATCGAGGCCCGCGACGAGCAGGATGCCGCGCTACGGGAGCTGGGCGCATTGGTAGGCGTGCCGGCGATGGACATCAGTGATCTGGCGCCGCTGGATCAGAACTTCCAGACGTTCGCCTTGATACCGGCCAACTACGACACCTGGCATGAGCTGGCAGTCAGCAACAACCCGAACCTTGCGTCCCAGCGTCAGGCGGTGGAAGTGGCGCGGTACGAAGTCGAGCGCAACCGCGCCGGGCACCTGCCGAAAGTCAGCGCCTATGCCACGATGCGCCAGAACGAGTCGGAAAGCGGCAACACCTACAACCAGCGTTACGAAACCAACACCATCGGTTTCGAAGTCAGCGTGCCGTTGTATGCCGGTGGCGGCGTGTCGGCTTCGACCCGTCAGGCCAGCCGCACCATGGAACAGGCCGAATACGAACTGGACGGCAAGACCCGCGAGACGCTGATCGAATTGCGCCGGCAGTTCAGCGCGTGTCTGTCCGGGGTCAACAAGTTGCGCGCCTATCAAAAGGCCCTGGCCTCGGCCGAAGCGCTGGTGGTGTCGACCAAACAAAGCATTCTCGGCGGCGAGCGCACCAATCTCGACGCCCTGAACGCCGAACAACAACTGTTTACCACCCGCCGTGATCTGGCCCAGGCCCGCTATGACTACCTTATGGCCTGGACCAAGTTGCATTACTACGCGGGCACCTTGAGCGAACAGGATCTGGCGCGGGTGGATGAGGCGTTTGGTGTGGCTCGGCGTTGATGTGCATGGCTTCAGACCGGCCCTCACCCTAACCCTCTCCCGGAGGGAGAGGGGACTGATCGGGGGATATTTTGGAGGTACACCGACCTGATCGGGCGTCACCGAATCCAGCATCGACCCGGTTTTTTCAGGTCGATGTATGACGCAAGACACCTCGGTCAGCTCCATCTCCTTGGGGAGAGGGCTGGGGTGAGGGGAATGGGCAACACCGCAGAATAAACCTGCATAAAACAATAAAAGTGAGTGGTGAACATGGACGTACGCATCAAGCCGATTTCGGTCGGCACCCTGCTGCTTGTGATTTCTTCGACCCAGGCTCAGGCGCAGTACCTAGAATCCGGACAACCCGGCGATCCGGCCAGTTGGCGCAGCGCCGAATTCCTGCGCGACTGGGGCCTTGGCCGGATGCAGGCCGATCAGGCCTACGCCGTCGGCATCACCGGCAAGGGGGTGAAAATCGGCGCGCTGGACTCCGGCTTCGACGCCGCCCATCCCGAGTTCGCCAGCGACCGTTATCACCCGGTACTGGCCAGCGGCAGCTACCTCGATGGCTCGCTATTCAACGTCAACGGCACCCTCAACCCGAACAACGATTCACACGGCACCCACGTGGTCGGCACCATGGGCGCGTCCCGCGATGGCACCGGTATGCATGGCGTGGCATACAACGCGCAGATATATGTCGGCAACACCAACAAGAACGACAGTTTTCTGTTCGGCCCCAACCCCGATCCGCGCTACTTCAAAGCGGTGTACGACGCTCTGGCCGATGCCGGCGTGCGAGCGATCAACAACAGCTGGGGCAGCCAGCCGCCGGATGTCAGTTACCGAACCCTCGCGGACCTGCACGCCGCTTACGCCCAGCACTGGAACAAGGGCACTTGGCTGGATGCGGCGGCAGACGTTTCCCGTGGTGGCGTGATCAACGTGTTCAGCGCCGGCAACAGCGGCTACCCGAATGCCAGCGTGCGCTCGGCGCTGCCGTACTTTCAGCCAGACCTGGAAGGCCACTGGCTGGCGGTCTCCGGACTCGACCAAAGCAATCAGCAAAAGTACAACCAGTGCGGCATCGCCAAATACTGGTGCATCACCACGCCGGGGGCGAAGATCGACAGCACCATTCCCGACGGCGGTTATGCGATCAAATCCGGCACCTCGATGGCCGCCCCGCACGCCACCGGCGCACTGGCGCTGGTGATGGAACGCTACCCGTACATGAACAACCAGCAGGCTCTCGAAGTGCTGTTGACCACCGCCACTCAACTCGATGGTTCGGTGACTGACGCGCCGACCGAACGAGTCGGCTGGGGCGTGGCCAACCTGTACCGGGCGATGCGCGGGCCGGGGCAATTGCTTGGTGCTTTCAACGCGAATCTGGCGGCCGGGCAAAGCGATGTCTGGAGCAACGACATCAGCGACAAGGCGCTGATCCAGCGCCAGGGCGAAGACCTCGCCGAACACAGCACCTGGCAGCAAACCCTGCAAAACAAAGGCTGGCAGAGCGGCGTGCCGGCCGGCGCCAGCCAGCAGGATCAGACTGATTACGCCGTGGGCATGGCCCGTGACGCAGCAGCTTCCGCTCGGGTTTATCAAGGCAGCCTGATCAAGTCCGGCGACGGGCGACTGATTTTGACCGGTGAAAACACCTATCGCGGGCCGACCACGGTCAATGGCGGTCTGCTGACGGTGAACGGATCGCTGACCTCGGCCGTGACCGTCAATGACGGCGGCACCCTCGGCGGCTCCGGGCGGATCGGCGCACTGACCGCCAACAGCGGCGGCCGCGTGGCGCCGGGCAATTCGATCGGCACTTTGAACGTGGCCGGTAACGTAACCTTCGCGCCCGGTTCGACTTACGCCGTGGAACTGTCTTCAACCAGCAGCGACCGCATCGTCGCCGGCGGCTCCGCCTCCATCAACGGCGCCACCGTGAGTCTGTCGTTGGAAAACAGCCCGACCTTGCTCAGCACCACCGAAGCCAGAAGCCTGCTCGGCCGGCAGTACGACATTCTGCAAGCGGCGGGCGGTATTCAGGGCCGGTTCGGTGCAGTGCTGCCGGATTATCTGTTCATCGGTGGCAGCCTGGCCTACAGCGGCAACGGCATTGGCTTGAACGTCGAGCGCAACGCGACGTCTTTTGCCAGCATTGGCCAGACACCGAATCAGCGCTCCGTGGCCACGGCGGTCGAGGGTTTGGGCGCGGGCAATTCCGTGTACGAAAGTCTGCTGTTGTCGGCCACCGCCAGCGACGCGCAACAAGCCTTTCAACAGCTGAGTGGCGAAATCTACCCGGCCCTCGGCTCGATGCTGATCAACGACAGCCGGCAACTGCGCGATGCCATCGGCGAACGCCTGCATGACGCCCAAGCCACGCAAAGCAATGGCTGGATCAAGGCCCTCGGCGCCTGGGGCACAACCGACTCGCGCCACGACACCGCCGGTTACAGCACTTCCATCGGCGGTTTGCTGGCTGGTGTCGACGGCGCGGTCGACGAGCAGACCCGCATCGGTCTGGTCACCGGTTACAGCGACAGTTCGCTGAGCATGGGCTCGGGCACCCATTCCTCGGCCAAGGTCGACAGCTATCACCTCGGCGCCTACGCCGGCCACGACATCGGTGCCTGGCGTCTGAGCACCGGCGCGGCCTACAGCTGGCATCGCGCCGATGTAAAACGCGACTTGCAGTACGGCAACGTCAGCGCCAAGCAGAAAGCCAAAGTCGATGCCGCCACCACTCAGGTATTCGGCGAAGCGGCCTATCGACTGAACCTGCAACCGCTGGCCCTGGAGCCGTTCGCCAACCTGGCTTACGTGCACATCAACACCGACGGCTTCACCGAGAAGGGTGACGCCGCCGCGCTGAAAAGCGGCGACGACCAGCGCGACGCGGTGCTGAGCACCCTCGGCGTGCGGGCGATCAAGACCTTTGACCTGCCGTCCGCGCAGAAGCTGGACGTGAGCGGGCATCTGGGCTGGCAGCGCAGCCTGACCGACATCGAATCCGAGCAGCATTTGCGCTTCGCCAGCGGCAGCGCGCCGTACACGGTCGAAAGCTCGCCACTGGTGCGCGACGCTGCGCTGATCGGCGTGCAGGCCAGCCTGGCGCTGACCCGCGACGTGCGGGTGAACCTCGATTACACCGGACAACTGGCCAGCCGCGAGAAGCAGCACGGCGTGGGCCTGAGTCTGAACTGGCAGTTCTAGACACACGGATGATCGTTCCCACGTCGAGGCGTCGAACCGTCTGCGTGGGAATGCCTCTAGGGACGCTCCGCGTCCAGTGACGCGGAGCGTCACGGGCTGCGTTCCCACGCGGGAGCGTGGGAACGATCACGGGGCTGAACACACGGATTTTTCGCAACATCACTAAGGAAGGTCGCTGGATGAAAAACAACAACACCCCCGCGCAATCGGGTGGAGGCTTTCGCCTGAAAACTCTGAACTTTGCCTTGCTCTGCGCGATGACCACCTGGGGCAGCGCATACGCGGCACCTTACGTGGAAAGCGGCCGGGCAGGGGATCCGGGCAGTTGGCGCAGTGCCGAGTTCAAGGCCGACTGGGGCCTCGGCGCCATCGGCGCGGATTACGCCTACGCCGCCGGCTACACCGGCAAAGGCGTGAAGCTCGGGATCTTCGACCAACCGGTCTACGCTGCGCATCCGGAGTTTTCCGGCAGCAACAAGGTCATCACCCTGGTGACCTCGGGGATCCGCGAATACACCGACCCCTACATTCCGGTCAAAGCCGGGGACGCGTTCCGCTATGACGGCTCGCCCTCGGTCGGTTCCGACGGCAAGCTTGGCGCCCACGGCACCCACGTCGGCGGGATCGCCGCCGGCAGCCGAGACGGCGGACCGATGCACGGTGTGGCGTTTGGCGCGCAGATCATCAGCGCCGACAACGGCGACCCAGGCCCGGAAGACGGCATCGTGCGCGGCAACGACGGTGCGGTGTACAAGGCCGGCTGGGATGCGCTGATCGCCAGCGGCGCGCGGATCATCAACAACAGCTGGGGGATCGGCATCACCGACCGTTTCGACCTCGGCGGCCGTGACCCGGCGTATCCGCACTTCACCGTCAACGACGCGCAACTGCAGTTCAACGAGATCCGCACACTGCTGGGCACCAAACCCGGCGGCGCCTACGACGGCGCAATCGCCGCTGCACGCAGCGGGATCGTGACGATCTTCGCGGCGGGTAACGACTACAACCTGAACAACCCGGACGCCATCGCCGGCCTCGGTTACTTCGTGCCGGACATCGCGCCGAACTGGATCACCGTCGCCGCATTGCAGAGGAACCCGGATCAGACCAGCGCCAATCCGTACATCATGAGTACGTTTTCTTCGCGCTGCGGCTACACCGCCAGTTTCTGCGTCTCGGCACCGGGCACGCAGATCTACAGTTCGATCATCGAAGGCACCAACGCCGACAACCTGACCACCGGCTACAAGAACTACAACGGCACCTCGATGGCCGCGCCGCACGTGGCCGGCTCCATGGCGGTGCTGATGGAGCGCTTCCCGTACATGACCGGCGATCAGGTCGCCAGCGTGTTGCGCACCACGGCCACCGACCTCGGCGCACCGGGCATCGACGCCCTGTACGGCTGGGGCATGATCAACCTGCGCAAGGGCATCGACGGCCCGGCGATGTTCGTCACCGAGCAGGACATTCCCGAAGAGTTCCGCATCCAGGGCGCCTACGGTTCCGGCCAGTTCGTGGCCGATCTGCCGGGCATCGGCGCGATCATCGATGCGGGCAAACCCACCGAGCGCGTGTGCAACGACATCACCTGCGGGCTCGACACCTGGCGCAACAACATCTCCGGCCATGGCGGTCTGACCAAACAAGGCATCGGCACTCTGGTGCTGACCGGCAACAACACCTACAGCGGCCCGACCCTGGTCAATCAGGGGCGACTGGCAATCAATGGCTCGCTGCAATCGGCGGTGACGGTCAATGACGGCGGCATCCTTGGCGGTAACGGCCGGATCGCGGCGCTGACCGCCAACCGCGGCGGTACCGTGGCGCCGGGCAACTCCATCGGCACCTTGAACGTGGCCGGTGACGTGACCTTCGCACCAGGTTCGACCTATGCGGTGGAAGTGTCGCCGACCAGCAGCGACCGGATCGTCGCCGGCGGCAAAGCGCTGATCGAAGGCGCGACCGTAACCATGTCGCTGGAAAACAGCCCGACGCTGTTGACCACCGGCGAAGTGAAAAGCCTGCTCGGCACCCAGTTCAACATCTTGCAGGCAGCGGGCGGCATTGAAGGGCAGTTCGGCCAAGTGCTGCCCGACTACGCGTTCCTCGGCGGCACCCTGGCGTACTCGGCAAGCGGTGTGCAACTGGACGTCGGCCGCAACGGCGCCTCGTTCGCCAGTGTCGGCCTGACCCCGAACCAGCGCGCAGTCGGTGCTGCCGCCGAACGCCTCGGCGCCGGCAATGCGTTGTTCGAAACCCTGTTGCTGTCGCCGTCGGCGGCCGCTGCGCAGGAGGCCTTCCAGCAACTGTCCGGCGAGATTCACCCGGCCATCGGCACGCTGCTGATCAACGACAGCCGCTACCTGCGCGATGCCGTGGGCGAACGTCTGCGCGAGCGTGATCTGTTCGATGCCGGCGCGCCAACCGATGACCGCAGTAACGCCTGGCTGAAAGTGTTGGGCGCGTGGGGCAAGAGCGATGGCGGGTCGAAATACGCCGATTCCACCAGCTCCATTGGCGGCCTGCTGGCCGGGGTCGACGGCTTGATCGCTGAAGATACCCGTCTGGGTTTCGTTACCGGTTATAGCGACAGCTCGTTGAGCATGGGAGACGGGACACATTCGTCCGCCTCGGTCGACAGCTATCACCTGGGCGCGTACCTGGGGCATCAGATCGATGCGTTGCGTCTGACTGCCGGTGCGGCCTACAGCTGGCACCGCATCGACGTCAAACGCGACCTGCAGTTCGGTGGCGTCAGCGGCAAACAGAAAACCAAGCGCGATGCGACCACCGCGCAACTGTTCACCGAAGCGGCCTACGACCTGGGCCTGCAACCGATGAACCTGGAGCCGTTCGCCAATCTGGCCTACGTGCACCTCAACAGCGACAGCTTCACCGAGAAGGGTGATGCCGCCGCACTGAAGGGCGGCGAAGACAACCGCGATGTGGTGCTGTCGACCCTCGGTGTGCGGGCCAAACGCACGTTTGCCCTGTCGGAGAAACACCAGCTGGAACTGGGTGCAAGCCTGGGCTGGCAGCACAACTTGAGCAGCGTGGATGCTGACAGTCGCTTGGCCTTCGTCAATGGCAACAGTGCGTTCACCGTGCAAAGTGTGTCGATGGATCGAGATGCAGCGGTGGTCGGCGTACGCGCCGGTCTGGCGCTCAATCGCGATGTCCGGGTCAACCTGGACTACAACGGGCTGATCGGCTCCAACGAAAAGGACCACGGCGTGGGCCTGACGCTGGACTGGCAGTTCTAAGGGGTAACGGCAGTTCTTTCGAGAACTGCCGTTTTTTAAAGGAAGAGAGAGCACAACATGGGACTGTTCGATTACAAAAATGCCGACGGCAAAGCGCTGTACAGCGATGCCATCGCCCTGACGCTGTATGCCTACACGCCGACCGGGCAGGCCTTGCCCGGTACAGGCTGGAAGCCGATCGGCGCCACGGCGCTGGGCTATCAGGGCAAGGTCGGAGCACAGGGCACGTTCTTCGGCGAGAAGGACGGCTTCACCAGCGCCGAAGCCGAAGTGCTCGGCAAGTACGACGCCGCGGGCAAGCTGATCGGCATCGGCGTGGCCTTCCGCGGCACCGGCGGGCTGGGTTACAGCGACACCTTCGGCGACATGAAAAACAACCTGCTGGCTGCCATTGGCCCGTCGGACTACGCCACCCAGTACGCGAAAAACGCCTTCGATAACCTGCTCAAATCGGTGGCGGCTTTCGCCGTCGCCCATGGCATTGCGTCCAAGGACGTATTGATCAGCGGCCACAGCCTCGGCGGTCTCGGGGTCAACAGCGTGGCGGAGTTGAGCGCGAGCAACTGGGGCGGTTTTTTCAAGGACGCCAACTACATTTCGTTCGCCTCGCCGACCCAGAGCAGCACCGGCACCAATGTGCTGAACATCGGCTACGAAAACGACCCGGTGTTCCGCGTGCTCGACGGCACCACGTTCAGTACCGCGTCGATGGGCAAGCACGACAAACCGCACGATTCGACCACTGACAACATCGTCAACTTCAACGACAACTACGCGTCCACCGCGCAGAATCTGGTGCCGTTCAGCATCGCCAACCCGCTGAACTGGTCGGCCCACAGCTCGCTGGGGTATGCCGACGGCCTGAATCGGGTGATCGCGTCGAAGTTCTACGGCCTGACGCACAAGGACTCGACGATCATCGTCTCCAACCTTGAGCAAGCGTCGCGGGGCAAGACCTGGGTCGAGGATCTGGGCCGCAGCGGCGAGCCGCACACCGGCAGCACGTTCATCATCGGCACCGACAGCGGTGACTGGCTCAAGGGCGGGGCGGGCAACGACTTCCTCGAAGGCCTGGGCGGCGATGACCGTTTCCGTGATGACGGCGGTTTCAACATCCTGCTCGGTGGCCAGGGCCACAATACCTTCGAGCTGCAAAAGCCGTTGCAGAACTTCAGCTTCGCCAACGACGGCGACGGCACGCTGTACGTGCGTGACGCCTACGGCGGCATCAGCATGACCCGCGACATCGGCGCGCTAGTGAGCAAAGAGTCGGGTTCGTGGTGGGGCAGCAAGGAAATCACCTGGACCGTCACCGCCAAAGGCCTGGCCAACGGTACCGAACTGACCCAGTACAACCACTCGCTCAGCGGCGGCGCCATGGGCGACACCCTCAAAGCCACCGCCGACGGCGACTGGCTGTTCGGCCTGGGCGGCAACGATCACCTGCAAAGCGACAAGGCCCACGTGACCTTCGTCGGCGGTGCCGGCAACGACGTGATGAGCGCGGTGGGTGGCAACAACACCTTCCTGTTCAGCGGCGCCTTCGGCTTCGACGCGATCAATGGCTACCAGGACAGCGACAAACTGGTGTTCATGGGCGTCGAAGGCGCAGGGCAGGGCTACGACTACAAGCAACACGCGTCGCAGTCCGGAAGCGATACCGTGCTGAAGATTGGCGACTTTGCCGTGACGCTGATCGGGGTCGGTGTGGCTAACCTGTCGGATTCGAGTTTCGTCTTCGCCTGACAAACGAAAGTTGTACTGAAATGCTCCGGGGCGCCTCGGGAGGGGCGTTCTGGTTGTGAGCTATCTCTGAACAATTCCAACAAAAAGAGAGGCAACAGCAATGGGTGTGTATGACTACAAGAACTTCGGTACGGCGGAATCCAAGGCGCTGTTCAGCGATGCCATGGCCATTACGCTGTATTCCTATCACAACCTCGATAACGGCTTTGCCGTCGGTTATCAGCACAACGGCTTCGGCCTCGGCTTGCCGGCCACGCTGGTGACCGCGCTGATCGGCGGCACGGATTCCCAGGGGGTGATCCCCGGTATTCCGTGGAATCCCGATTCGGAAAAAGCCGCACTCGACGCGGTGAAAAAAGCCGGCTGGACCCCGATCACCGCCTCGCAACTGGGTTACGAGGGCAAGACCGACGCGCGCGGCACCTTCTTCGGCGAAAAGGCCGGCTACACCAGCGCTCAGGTGGAAATCCTCGGCAAATACGACGCTCAGGGCCGTCTCACGGAGATCGGCATCGCCTTTCGTGGCACCAGCGGCCCGCGGGAAATCCTGATCGGCGATTCCATCGGTGACGTGATCAACGACTTGCTCGCCGCGTTCGGCCCCAAGGATTACGCCAGGAACTACGTCGGCGAAGCCTTCGGCAACCTGATGAACGCTGTGGTGGCCTTTGCCAAGGCCAACGGCCTGAGCGGCAAGGACGTGCTGGTCAGCGGCCACAGCCTCGGCGGGCTGGCGGTCAACAGCATGGCGGACTTGAGCACCAGCAAATGGGGCGGGTTCTTCCAGGACTCGAATTACATCGCCTACGCCTCGCCAACCCAGAGCAGCACCGACAAGGTGCTCAACGTCGGCTATGAAAACGACCCGGTGTTCCGCGCCCTCGACGGCTCGACTTTCACCGGTGCCTCGCTTGGCGTGCATGACGCACCCAAGGAGTCGGCGACCGACAACATCGTCAGTTTCAACGACCATTACGCCTCGGCGGCGTGGAACGTGCTGCCGTTCTCGATCGTCAACATTCCGACCTGGATCTCGCACCTGCCGACCGCTTATGGCGACGGCATGAACCGGGTGATCGAGTCGAAGTTCTACGACCTGACCAGCAAGGACTCGACGATCATCGTCGCCAACCTGTCGGATCCGGCGCGGGCCAACACCTGGGTGCAGGACCTGAACCGCAACGCCGAAACCCACAAGGGCAGCACCTTCATCATCGGCAGCGACGGCAACGACCTGATCCAGGGCGGCAGCGGCAACGATTATCTGGAGGGGCGCGCCGGCAACGACACCTTCCGCGA
The DNA here is from genome assembly GCF_001594225.2 of Pseudomonas glycinae. Classification (GTDB taxonomy): domain Bacteria; phylum Pseudomonadota; class Gammaproteobacteria; order Pseudomonadales; family Pseudomonadaceae; genus Aquipseudomonas; species Aquipseudomonas glycinae. The sequence goes on along the minus strand of NZ_CP014205.2, from coordinate 1,638,523 downwards.
TGGCGGGGGCTACAACGTCATCCTCGGCGGTGCCGGTAACAACACCCTCGATTTGCAACAGTCGGTGAACAAGTTCGACTTCGCCAACGACGGCGCCGGCAACCTGTACATCCGCGATGCCAACGGCGGGATCAGCATCACCCGCGACATCGGCAGCATCGTCACCAAGGAGCCGGGCTTTCTCTGGGGCCTGTTCAAGGACGACGTGACCCACAGCGTCACAGCGACCGGTTTGAAGGTCGGCAACAACGTCACTCAATACGAGTCGAGCGTGAAAGGCACCAGCGGCGCCGACACCCTCAAGGCCAAGGCCAGCGGTGACTGGTTGTTCGGGCTGGACGGCAACGACCATCTGATCGGCGGGGCGGGCAACGATGTGTTCGTCGGCGGTGCCGGTAATGATCTGATGGAGTCGGGTGGCGGGGCGGATACCTTCCTGTTCAACGGCGCATTCGGCCAGGATCGCGTGGTGGGTTACACCGCCAACGACAAACTGGTGTTCCTCGGCGTGCAGGGCGTGTTGCCGGGCGACGACTTCCGCGCCCATGCCACGGCGGTGGGGCAGGATACGGTGCTGAAATTCGGTGCTGATTCGGTGACGCTGGTCGGGGTAGCGTTGAACAGCCTGAGTGCCGACGGGATCGTGATCGCCTGACGACAAGGTGGGGAGGGAGCGTATTCCCTCCCCATAGCAAAAGTGACTCGCCAGCCATTCCCCGACTCCAATCCCTGCACCAACAGGAAATGCGGCCTAAAGCCATGACGGCAACGTTCGTCATCTAAAGGTCGCCAACGAGTACAGGAGATTCACACGTGAAAGGTTTCAAGGGGTATATCGGTGTTGCGGGGCTTGTGCTGCTGTCGGCCAATGCCTGGGCCGATCTGCCTCACAGCTCGATTCTGAGCCGCTATGGCGTGACACCCGATCAACTGCCAGAGCCGGCCAAAAGCGAAGACGCCAAACCCGTCGAAAAAAAAAGCCGCTTTCATATCCAGCCCGAACAACCGTTCGTGACCGTTCGCATCGGCGAAGACCATGAGCCGGAAATGACCGGCAACCTGAGCATCGACCGCATGGCGCAACAGGAGCGTCAGCGCTGCCAGCGCTTGCAGGAAGAACTGGTTCGCCGCGGCGAACGCCCCTTCAGTTGCGACGGCTCCCTGCCGGGCATGGCATTACCCCGCTGACAAATGCAAAAAAGGCTGCGCTCCAACAGGAACGCAGCCTTTTTTGATGTTTTATCCGTCAGTCTTCCTTGCGCACCGTGGCCACTTCGTCGGCACGTACGCGGACTTTGGCGCCGGAAATATCCTTGAACTCGTAGAAGCCATCCTCGGTTTTGGTATCGGGCATGTCTTCGGTCAGGTACTGGGTGCCGTTCTGCAAGGTCACCACTGTCGGGGTCGAGCAACCGGCCAGGGTCAGCAAGGCTGCAACAGCCAACGGAATTCCGAGAGTCTTGATTTTCATAAGCAAGCATTCCTGTTCATTTCGACCATTGTCGGCCTCTAACGCGGTTGGTGCCATTACGCCCGGAAAAGTTCGATGGCCACCTGAAAAAAACCGTAATGAATGTGCCACTGATCTTTTTCCGTTTGCGCCCGCCGGGGCAGGCTGGTATCTGTACGCATAACCAGTACTCGCTTGCCATGGCCCCGAAATTACCGTGACTGCCAATCCCCTCGACGACCCGTTCTATTACCTCAACAACTTCCGCCAGGTGCTTGATTGGCTTGAGCTTCGTTATGCCGATGTGATGAGCGAAGCGGAACACGCTTTCATTCGCGACTTCACGGCACTGCCGCGCGGATCCCAGGGATTGCTGGTGCGGATGGTGATGCGCAAGGGCGTGCATTTTCGCGCCGGCAAGCTGAATTATCCGGAAATCGGCGACATCACCGAGGCGGCGCAACCGCTGCTGGATCACGGCTGGCTCGATGAACAGGCGCCGTTGTCGATGGCGGATCTATTCGAGGTGTTGCTCAAGGCCGAGATTCTGCAAGCCTTCGGCCCGGCCATCGACCAGCCCAAAGGCAAGAAAGTCGACTGGCTGCCGCAGCTGCACGAACAATTCCCCGAGCCCCGCAGTTTCCGGCAATGGTGCCCGGCGCTGGCGGACCGGCTGTTCAGCCTGACGCTGATGGACCTGTGTGATCGTTTTCGCCTGATGTTCTTCGGCAACCTCTATCAGGACTGGTCGGAGTTCGTACTCGCCGACCTTGGCATCTTCACCTACGAAAAAGTCGAATTCAGCGCCGATTCCCGGGGCTTGCGCAGCCGTGCCGACGTCGATGCATGCCTGTTTCTGCACGATTGCCAGCTGTATTTCGAAGCTGGCGAGCCGCTGGAGCCGATCGTCGAGCAGGTCGCGGCGCTGCATTGTGACAACCCGTGGCTGCAACGTCGGCGCGGCAAGCTGTTGTTCCAGATCGGCCAATACTGCGAGCGCCTGGGCGAGTTTGCCCTGGCGCTGAAGATCTATCGCGACTGCGCCTATCCCGGCGCGCGGTTGCGGATGATCCGCGTGCTGGAACGCAGCGCCGAATACGCGCTGGCCCTGGAACTGGCGGTCATTGCCGAACAGGCGCCGGAAACCGCCACCGAACAGCAGGGCTTGCAACGGATATTGCCGCGTTTGCGGCGCAAGCTCGGCGGGCCGCCGATCAAACGCACGGCGCCGGGCATGGTGGAACGACTGGATCTGCACCTGCCGCGTCTCGATCCGGCATTGTCGGTGGAATATCACGTTCAGGCGCACCTGCACGAAGAAACGGGGCCGGTGCATTACGTGGAAAACAGCCTGATCAACTCACTGTTCGGCCTGCTGTGCTGGCCGGCGATCTTCGCGCCATTGCCGGGCGCGTTCTTTCACCCGTTCCAGCGCGGGCCGGTGGATCTGCTCAATGAAGACTTCCAGCCCCGCCGCGCCGAGCTGTTTCGGACCTGTCTGGCCGAACTTGACGATGGCCGTTATGCCGACACCATCCGCGCGCGGTTCACCGCCAAATGGGGCGTGCAGTCGCCGTTCGTGTTCTGGGGCGCGCTCAATGAAGAACTGCTGGAGCAGGCCTTGGCCTGTCTGCCGGCCGAACACCTCAAGCACTGGTTCAGCCGTCTGCTGCTGGACATCAAGGCCAATCGCGCCGGCATGCCCGACCTGATCCAGTTCTGGCCGCAGCACAAGACCTACCGGATGATCGAAGTCAAAGGCCCCGGCGATCGTTTGCAGGACAACCAGCTACGCTGGCTGGAGTTCTGCAACACGCACCGGATGCCGGTCGCCGTGTGTTACGTGCAATGGGCGGAGCAGGACGCTTGAGCTACAGCATTGCGGTGCGGGCGCTGTGCGAATTCACCGCGAAAACCGGTGACCTCGACCTGCGCTTCACCCCGTCACCGACCGCGCTGGAGGGCATCGCCGGGCATCGCACCGTGGCGTCCCGGCGCAACGACGCCTACCAAAGCGAAGTGGCGCTGGAGGGCGCATTCGGGCCATTGAAGGTCAAGGGCAGGGCAGACGGCTACGACCCGACGCAGAACTGCCTGGAAGAAGTCAAAACCTATCGCGGTGACCTGAGCAAACAGCCGGCCAACCACCGCGCGCTGCATTGGGCCCAGGCGAAAATCTACGGCTGGTTGATGTGCTGTCGCTTGCAGCTGGAGCAGATCAATCTGGCGCTGGTGTATTTCGACATCGTCACGGAAAAGGAAACCTGTCTGGTCGAAGCGTTCAGCGCCGATGCGCTGCGGCAGTTCTTCGAACAACAGTGCGGTTTGTTCCTGGCGTGGGCCGAACAGGAAATGATTCACCGCGAAGCGCGCAACCGGGCGGCGCAGCAATTGGGGTTTCCCCATGCCGCGTTTCGCCCCGGTCAGCGTCACCTCGCCGAATCGGTGTTCAAGGCCGTCAGCACCGGTCGCTGCCTGATGGCGCAGGCCCCGACCGGGATCGGCAAGACCCTAGGCACCCTGTTTCCGATGCTCAAGGCCATGGCGCCGCAGCAACTGGACAAGGTCTACTTTCTTACCGCCAAGACGCCCGGACGCAAACTGGCGCTGGATGCGGCGCAGGTGCTGTTCGATCACAGCGAAACCTTGCCCCTGCGAGTGCTGGAAATGGTCGCCCGGGACAAGGCCTGCGAACACCCGGACAAGGCTTGCCACGGTGAATCCTGCCCGTTGGCCCAGGGCTTTTACGACCGTTTGCCCGCTGCCCGCGAAGCCGCCAGCCAATTGCGCCTGCTGAATCAGGCCGCGCTGCGTGAGGTCGCCTTGCAACATGCGGTATGTCCGTATTACCTGAGCCAGGAAATGGCCCGTTGGGCCGACGTGGTGGTGGCGGACTACAACTATTACTTCGATTTCAGCGCGCTGCTGTTCGGTCTGGCCCAGTTCAATCAATGGAACGTTGCGGTGCTGGTGGACGAGTCGCACAACCTGGTCGAGCGCGGGCGGCAGATGTACAGCGCGACGCTCGATCAGGCAACACTGGGCAGCGTGCGCAAAACCGCGCCCGAGGCCTTGAAAAAATCGTTGCAACGGGTCAATCGCGAATGGAACGCCCTGCACAATGACCAGTTGTCGCCGTATCAGGCCTACGACAAGGCGCCGGAAAAACTGCTGCAGGCTCTCTCTTCCTGCACGGCGAGCATCGGCGACTACCTCAACGATCACCCGCAAGGACTCGACAGCGGATTGCAGAATTTCTACTTCGAGATGCTGCAATTCGGTCGGGTGGCAGAACTGTTCGACGCGCATTACCTGTTCGACATCAGCAAACGTGACCTCGAACGCAAACGCCCGTTATCGCAACTGTGCCTGCGCAACGTGGTGCCGGCGGCGTTCATCGGCCCGCGCCTGACGGCGGCGCGCAGCAGCGTGCTGTTTTCCGCCACCCTCAGCCCGCGCCACTATTACGCGGATTTGCTCGGCACGCCGGCCAACACGGTCTGGATCGACGTCGAGTCGCCGTTCAGCGCCGAGCAATTGCAGGTGCAGATCGTCAGCCGGATTTCCACCCGTTTCACGCACCGGCAAGCGTCGCTGGAACCGATTGTCGAGCTGATCGCCCGCCAGTTCAGTGAACGTCCGGGCAACTACCTGGCGTTCTTCAGCAGTTTCGATTACCTGCAACAGGTCGCGCAGTTGCTGGCCGAGCGGCACCCACACATCACCCGGTGGCAGCAATCCCGAGGCATGGACGAAGGGGCGCGTCAGGCGTTTCTCGATCAATTCACCGCCGACAGTCAGGGTATCGGCTTCGCCGTGCTCGGCGGCGCGTTCGGCGAAGGCATCGATCTGCCCGGCGCGCGGCTGATCGGCGCGTTCATCGCCACCCTCGGGCTGGCTCAGCTCAACCCGGTCAATGAACAGATGAAACGCCGTATGGCCGCGATCTTCGGCGCCGGCTACGACTACACCTATCTGTTCCCCGGCGTGCAGAAAGTGGTACAGGCCGCCGGACGGGTGATCCGCACCCAGCAGGATCGCGGCGTGGTGATGCTGATCGATGATCGCTTTGCCGAGGGCCGGATTCGGCAGTTGCTGCCGCGCTGGTGGTCGCTGGAAGGGAGTGAATGCGCAGGAAACCTGTCGGGTTGACGTACGTTTTCGGGACTTTGAACAGGGCGATTTTCACCGCAGGCTGTAGGAATAATCATCTATAAAACAGTGACATACGTTGTAAATATCTTGTCTTTGATGAGGTCAGAAAACCGGTCTTTAGTCAAAGGGCCGGTCACCGGTATCCCTCAAGACGAGATAAGGAAATCACTGCATGTCTGTCACCACTGCCTATCACTACACCTACACGCCGGAGCAGGTCACTGCCGCTTTCGATACCCTCAGCCCGACGCTGTTTTCCGCAGTAACGGCCGAGACCACACCCCGGATGCTGGTCACTGCCGGCGTGCAAAGTTCGGGCAAAACCTACCTTCTGGAAAAAAGCCTGCTGCCTTCCGGTCGCTATCAAAACCATGTTCGCCTTTACCTTCCCCAGTATCGGGAAAAGCATCCGCAATATGAGGAAATGATCAAAATCGGCGTATTGCATGCCTACGAACACACAGAGACGTTCGTCCGCGATCTGTGCCAGAAGATTTTCGAAAGAGCCTTCAAAGACAAACTCAACATCATTCTGGAGTGCGCATTCGACACCATCGAATTTGCCGCCTTGCCTGAGTACGCCGCCAATGCCGGCTATCAGCTGGAAGTGCACGTGGTCGCCTGCAACTACCCCTTTGCCTTTATTTCCGGGGTTCGACGCGGGCTCAAAAGCCTCGAAAAGGGCGAACTCGAGCGTTTCGTCAAACCGTCGGTGCTGAAAACCAGCCTTGGTAACGCTCATGCGGTGCTGTACACGCTGGAGGCGGCCGCCAAAAAAGTCAGCGGATCGCAGATTTTTCTGTACGAACGCGGCCTGGGGGCCTTGCAGGATCGGGTCCTGCGCGCGCACAGCACATACAGCCTGGACAGCCAGAACAGGCTCTCCATGTCCTCGACATTCACGCCTTACAGCTACGAGGCCTATCAGCGTATTTTCAGCAAATCGGTCAATGGCGAAAGCGAGCGTAATGAAATGGTCAGGGAGAGCCATCTGGCCTTGTCCAAAGCAACGCAATACGCGACGCAGGTACCGGATTTCCTCTTCAATGCGCTTTACGCCAGGATCGTCAGATATGTCCAGCGATGAGCTGCTGTCCCTTGCCCTGCCCGGTATGCTTTTGCAGCTGTCCATTCCACCGGTTTGACGCATACTCCTGTCATTGAGAATTTGCTTTGAGCCAAGCCTGATGAGCGAGAACAAGAAGTGCGCTGCAATCGAAGACATGCGCTTTCGTTTGCTGATCGATGCGGTGGTCGATTATGCGATCTACATGATCGACCCCGAGGGGATCATTACCAGCTGGAACTCCGGCGCCAAGCGCTTCAAGGGTTACGAAGAAGCCGAGATCCTTGGCGAGCACTTTTCAAGGTTCTACACCGACGAAGATCGCGCCAACGGTTTGCCGCAGCGGGCGCTGGACACGGCGATTCGCGAAGGCCGGTTCGAGGGTGAAGGCTGGCGGGTACGCAAGGACGGCACGCATTTCTGGTGCCATGTGGTGATCGACCCGATTTTCAGTCCGAGCGGGCAATTGCTCGGCTTTGCCAAGATCACCCGCGATCTGACCGACCGCAAGATGGCCGAAGAAACCCTCAAACAGAGCGAACAGCAGTTTCGTCTGCTGGTGCAGGGCGTCACCGACTACGCGATCTACATGCTCAGCCCTGAAGGTCGGGTGACCAACTGGAACCCCGGTGCGCAGCGGATCAAGGGCTACAAGCCGGAGGAGGTCATCGGCCGGCACTTCTCGATGTTCTACACCCCGCAAGACCGGGAAGCCGGAGAACCCCAGCGTGCCCTGGAGACGGCGGTGCGCGAGGGCCGGTTCGAAAGCAAGAGCTGGCGCCAGCGCAAGGACGGCACGCGGTTTCTGGCGCATGTGGTGGTCGATGCGATTCGCGGCGACACCGGCACTTTGCTCGGTTTTGCCAAGATCACCCGCGACGTCACCGAAGCCACCCAGGCACGACAGGCCCTGGAGAAAACCCGCGAGGCGCTGTTCCAGGCGCAAAAGATGCAGGCCATCGGCCAACTCAGCGGCGGCATTGCCCACGACTTCAACAATTTGCTGACGGTGATCCTCGGCAACCTGGAAATCGTGCGCAAACGGGTCGGCGATGACCCGAAAGTCAGCCGTCTGCTGGAGAACGCCACCCAGGGCGCATTGCGCGGCGTGTCGCTGACCCAGCGCATGCTGGCCTTCGCCCGGCGTCAGGAACTCAAGACCGAACCTGTCGAGATTCCGCAACTGGTACAGGGCATTACCGGGCTGTTGCGCAGTTCACTGGGGCCGGGGATCCGCATCGAAACGCAGTTCCCCGAAGACCTGCAAGCGGTGCTGGCCGACAGTAATCAGCTGGAGCTGGCGGTGCTCAACCTGGCGACCAATGCTCGCGATGCCATGCCCGAGGGCGGCAGCGTCACCCTCAGTGCCGAAGCCGAAGTGGTCATCGAACAGAACGATTCAACGCTGGCGGCCGGGCGTTATGTTTGTCTGCGAGTGAGCGATACCGGTGAAGGCATGGACGCTGACACGCTGGCGTCGGCGACCGATCCTTTTTTTACCACCAAGGGGCTGGGCAAAGGCACTGGTCTGGGGTTGTCGATGGTCCATGGATTCATCGAGCAATTGGGTGGCCGCTTCATTCTGAAAAGCACCAAGGGGCAGGGCACCACCGCTGAACTGTGGTTGCCGGTCGCCATCGAAGGCGCCGCGGCCAAATCGATTGGCTCGAATGCGTCCACCGATACCGTGCCGCGCCTTAGCGTGCTGGTGGTCGATGATGACAGTCTGGTACTCACCAGCACGGTTCTGCTGCTGGAAGACCTTGGTCACCGGGTGGTCAGTGCCACCTCCGGCGCCCGGGCCCTGGAGCTGTTCGAACGGGGCGAGGTGATCGATCTGATGATCACCGATATGGCCATGCCGAAAATGAGCGGCGCGCAACTGGCTCACGCCGTACGCCTGCTCAAGCCGGATCTGCCGATCATCCTCGCCACCGGCTATGCCGAACGCCTCGAAGGATTTGCAGCGGGGTTGCCGCGACTGTCGAAACCGTTCAATCAGCTGAATCTGGTGGAGATCATTGCCCGGTCGATGAAGTGAGTTCAGGGTTTGTGTGTTTTATGCCGCGCATAGCGCGCGAGGATCGGCTGGGTGCTGACGCCGTGCAGCAGAATGCTCAGGGCCACGACCGACAGGGTCAGGTCGGTACACAATGTGGCCATGTTGTCTCCCAGCCCATGGTTCAGCGCGTAGAAGAGGTAGAACAGACTGCCGATGCCGCGGATGCCGAACCAACCGATCAATAACCGTTGGCGTCCTGCCAGCAACGCCCCCCACGGCATCAACCCCACGCAGACGGGGCGAATGACACAAAACAGCACGCCGCCAACCAGCAGTGCCCGCCAGTCCCAGTGGCTGACCAGCACCACACCCAGCAGGGTAACCAGAAACACCTCCATCGCCCGTTCCACCAGACCGCCGAACGCGAGCATGTCGCCCATCATGATCCCGGCGGCGACCTGACTGTCTTCCAGCCGCTCGGTGTTGCCGTGCACCGCCTGCTGCGGCTCGACGTTCTGATGACCGACCACCGGTTGCACCATGTGCTCGGCGGGCGGTTGGTGGGCGCCGGTGGATTTGACTTCCTCCTGACGCAAGCCGAGGCCGGCGGCGAATACCGACAGAAAGCCATAGCCGCCGATGGATTCAGCCACCACATACGCCAGCGCAATCAACGCCAGGGCCAGATAGTCATTCGGGCTCAGAGTGCTGTCATCGTTGCGGATACGTAGCGAGAGGGTCAGTCGACCGATGCCACGGCCCATCCAGTACCCGCAAAGCAAACCGGCTGGAACCGCCCAGAGCACGCTGCGCATAACCCAGGCGGGCCACTCGGCGGCAAACCCTTCACCGTGCAGCAGCAACAGCCCGAGGATCACGAACGGAAAGGCGATTCCGTCATTGAGCCCGGCCTCGCCGGACAGGCCGAACCGCACGCTGTCGACATCCCGCGCATCGTTGACCTGCACCAGCGCCGCAAGCACCGGGTCGGTCGGCGCCAGAATCGCCCCGATCAGTAGCGAAGGCCCCCAATCGAGATCCAGGCCAAAATGCAGCAACAGGCAGACGCCAATGATCGTCAGCACCATCACCGGGCCCGCCAGGCCGAATGCAATCCGCCAGCGTTTGTCGCGCAACGGCAAACGCAACTTCAAACCGCAGACGAACAGGGAAAACAGCACCGCGACTTCGGTCAGGTGCTCCATCCACAAAGAGGCTTCATTCAACGGCAGTTTCAGCAGGTCGAGCCCGGCCGGCCCGATGCCGACACCCAGCAGCAAACAGACAGCGGAGGTGGTGACCGGCATCCAGCGCAGGTACGACGACGTCAGCGCCAGGGTCAGCAGCACGGCACCGAGCACCGCCACCCAGATGATGAAGCTCATGACGCGCGGCCCGTAAGGTCAGTTCGATGCCGCCCCGACATGACCGGCCTAACCTGCAGTCGTGCGCAGGTATTCCGGCGTCAGCACGTTGAACCACAGCAGAATCATCGACACCAAAAACGTCACCAGCACCAGCAGCGCGACACCCCACACACTGGCCGAATACAGCAAACCCTGTTCCTTGCGCTCGTGCATGAAAGTCGGCAGGCCGACGAACAACAGGAATGTCGAATAGATCGACGCTGCGCCGAGCACCAGCACCGCCAGCCAGCGGCTCGGGTACAGGCCGGCGATACCGGCGATGAAAAACGGGGTGACGGTGTACGCCGCGAAACCGATGCACTGATTGAGCGTCGGCCGCGCATCGAAAGTGCGCGACATCCAGCGAATGAATCCGCCGATGATCACCACGCCAATCACGATGGTCAGGTACAGCAAAATACTCAGTTGCAGTGCGCTGGCACTGCTGAGTCTCACGGTTTCACCGACTGCCAGGCTCCAGCCGACATAGGTGGTGCCAATGAACAGGCACACCGCCGGCACAAGGGCCAGCAGCAGCAAATGGGCCAGGTAATGACGCGGATGCGCCTCTTCTTCGCGGCGGATATCGGTCCAGGCGAAGTTAGGCTGGGTAAAGAGCTTGACGATAGGTGCGGACATGACGACCTCCTGATCTCTCGCAACCCGAATGGGCCATGAAGGTATGGAGAGGTCGCCTTGTCCAGCGGTTCACTTTTTCTGGCAAGCGGCTCAGAGCATCGGTTTGCCGCCTGTCACGCCGTAGCGCTGGCCGGTGATGTAGCTGGCTTCGTCAGACGCCAGCAGCACGTAGATCGGCGCGACTTCCACTGGCTGTCCGGGACGCCCGAGTGGCGTTTGCTCGCCAAAATGTTGCACTTCCTCATCGGGCATGGTCGAGACAATCAGCGGCGTCCAGATCGGCCCCGGCGCCACGCAATTCACGCGGATTTCCCGCGGACCGAGCATCTGCGCCAGGCCTCCGGTGAAATTGGCGATCGCGCCTTTGGTGGTGGCGTAGGCGAGCAGGGAGGGTTTTGGCATGTCCGAGTTGATCGAACTGGTGTTGATGATGGAGGAGCCAGGTCCCATGTGTTTGATGGCGGCCTGACACAGGCGGAAGATCGCGGTGATGTTGACGTCGAAGGTCATCACCCATTCGTCGTCAGGAATCTCCTCGAAGGTTTCGTGGGTCATCTGGAAAGCCGCGTTGTTGACCAGCACGTCGATGCGGCCGAAGCGCTCGACGGTTTGATCCACCAACGCCTGGCACTGGGATTTCTGCGCAATGTCACCGGGCAGCAACAGGCACTGGCGGCCGGCCTGTTCGACCCAGCGCGCGGTTTCCTTGGCGTCTTCGTGTTCATTTAAATAGGCGACGGCTACGTCGGCACCTTCGCGGGCGAAGGCAATGGCCACCGCACGGCCGATGCCACTGTCGGCACCGGTGATTAAGGCGATCTTGCCGGCCAACCGGCCGGAGCCGGTGTAGCTCTGTTCGCCGCAATCAGGATACGGCTCCATCTTGCGCTGGGAGCCGGGAACCGGTTGCGCCTGTTTCGGGAACGGGGGTTTTGGATAGTCGGTCATCGTCAATCTCCGGGTCTCATGGCAAGTAGGCCGGTTGACCCGGCCCGTTTGCGCTGAGTTCGATCTGATTGACGCTCGGGTTTGCCCTGACTTGATTAGCGGGACTTGAGGGCGCGCTCCATCCGCGCGATGCCTTCTTCCAGCATCGAACGCGGGCAGCCGAAGTTCAGGCGCACGAACTGTTGGCTTTGATCGCCAAAATCCAGGCCCGGGCTGAGGCCGACGCGGGCGTGGTCCAGGAAGAATTTTTGCGGGTCGTCCAGGTCCAGCGCCGAACAGTCGAGCCAGGCCAGGTACGTGCCTTGCGGCACATTGAGGGTCACGCCGGGCAAGCGGTTGCGCACGGCGTCCACCAGCCAGTCACGGTTGGCTTGCAGGTATTGTTTCAGCGCTTCAAGCCACGGGCCGGCCTCGCTGTAGGCCACGCGCGTTGCTTCCATGCCCAGCGGATTGACGCTGTCGACCATGCCGCAACGGGCGTGGTTGACTCGTTCGCGCAGGGCCGCGTCCTGGATGATCATGAACGAAGTCTTGAGGCCGGCGATGTTGTAGGCCTTGCTTGCCGACATCAGGGTGATGGTGCGGCGGGATATTTCCGGGCTCAGGGACGCAGTCGGAATGTGGACGCGGCCGTCGTAGCACAGCTCGGCATGGATCTCGTCGGAGATGATCCAGGCGTCCTGCGCCACGCAGATGTCCGCCACCGCTTGCAGTTCTTCGCGGCCGAAGACCTTGCCGATCGGGTTGTGCGGGTTGCTCAGGAGCAGGGCACCGCCGCCGTGCAGGGATTCACGCAAGGCGTCCAGCGGGGTGGCGTAGCTACCGTCGGCCTGGGCGTTGAATTCCAGCTCGACCTTGTTCAGGCACCAATGGCCCGGCGCGTGGCGCAGCGGCGGGTAGTTCGGGGTTTGCACCACGACGTTCTGCTGCGGTTGCACCAGCGCCTTGAGCGCCATGTTGAAACCCGATTCCACGCCCGGCAGGAAGATCAGCTCCTGGGGTTGAACCCGCCAGGCGAACTTGTTCCAGAGGTCGGCGACGATGGCCTCGCGCAGGTTGTCCTGAGCCACGCTGTAGCCGACCAACGGGTGCAACAGGCGTTGTTGCAGCGCCTCGATGACCACCGGCGGCGCGGCGAAATCCATGTCAGCGACCCACATCGGCAACACGTCGGCCGGATAGCGGCTCCACTTGGTGCTGCCGGTGTCGTGGCGGTCGAATACCTGATCAAAATCGAAAGTCATGCGCGGTCTCTGAAGGCGGAGATGGGTCGTGCCGGCGATGATAAACCCCAAGTACTGCGGGAGCCACATTACCTGTGGGAGCTGGCAAGCCAGCTCCCACAAATATTCATATATTTGCCCGACGGTCGGTTTTCACACAGGCGGCGGGGGCATTGTCTACAGTGAAAAAGTCGGTACCTGTGTGCCGCCACCGTGATTGTCCAGAACAAACCCGGCTCAAGTACCGGGTTCCACCTGATCAGGAGTGCACGATGGATCTCAGCCGTCGTCAGTTCTTCAAGGTCGCCGGTATCGGCCTTGCAGGCTCTAGCCTGGGCGCGTTGGGCATGGCCCCGACGCAGGCCTTCGCCGAGCAGGTGCGCCACTTCAAGCTTGCCCACACCCATGAAACCCGCAACACCTGCCCGTATTGCTCGGTCGGTTGCGGCTTGATCATGTACAGCCAGGGCGACGCGGCGAAGAACGTTGCGCAAAACATCATCCATATCGAGGGCGACGCCGACCACCCGGTCAATCGCGGCACGCTGTGCCCGAAAGGCGCCGGCCTGCTGGACTTCATTCACAGCCCCGGCCGCTTGCAGTACCCGCAGGTGCGCAAGCCCGGCAGCAGCGAATGGACCCGGATCACCTGGGACGAAGCCCTCGACCGCGTCGCCGACCTGATGAAGGCCGACCGCGACGCCAATTTCGTCGAGCAGAACGCCCAGGGCCAAACGGTGAATCGCTGGCTGACCACCGGATTCCTCGCGGCGTCGGCGGCGTCCAACGAAGCGGGCTACATCACCCACAAGGTGATTCGCAGTCTCGGCATGCTGGGGTTCGATAACCAGGCGCGTGTCTGACACGGCCCGACGGTGGCAAGTCTTGCCCCGACGTACGGCCGTGGAGCCATGACCAACACCTGGACCGATATCGCCAACGCGAATCTGATCCTGGTGATGGGTGGCAACGCAGCAGAAGCCCACCCTTGCGGCTTCAAATGGGTGACCGAAGCCAAGGCGCACAACGCCGCGCGGCTGATTGTGGTCGATCCGAGGTTTACCCGGACCGCGTCCGTGGCCGATTACTACGCGCCGATTCGCACCGGCAGCGACATCGCGTTCATGGGCGGGCTGATCAATTACCTGCTGACCGAGGACAAGATCCAGCACGAATACGTGCGCAACTACACCGACGTGTCGTTCATCGTCAGAGCCGGTTTCGGCTTCGAGGACGGGCTCTTCACCGGTTACGACGCGGCCAAACGCAGCTATACCGACAAATCCACCTGGGGTTACGAGCTGGGGGATGACGGCTTCGTCAAAGTCGACCCGACCCTGCAGGACCCGCGCTGCGTCTATCAACTGATGAAGCAGCATTACAGCCGCTACAACATCGACCTGGCGAGCCAGATCTGCGGCATGCCAGTCGATGCCATGAAGAAAATCTGGGAGGAAATCGCCACCTGCTCGGCACCGGGCAAGACCATGACCATTCTTTACGCGTTGGGCTGGACCCAGCACTCGATCGGCTCGCAGATCATCCGCAGCGCGGCGATGGTGCAACTGTTGCTCGGTAACGTCGGCATGCCCGGTGGCGGGGTCAACGCCTTGCGCGGGCACTCGAACATTCAGGGCCTGACCGACCTCGGTCTGCTGTCCAACGCGCTGCCGGGTTATCTGACCTTGCCGACCGATGCCGAGCAGGATTACGCGGCCTACATCCATAAACGCACACAAGTACCGTTGCGGCCGGGGCAATTGTCCTACTGGCAGAACTACAGCAAGTTCCACGTCAGCCTGATGAAAGCCTGGTACGGCGCCAATGCCACCGCCGAAAACCAGTGGGCCTACAACTACCTGCCGAAACTCGACATCCCCAACTACGACATCCTCAAGGTGTTCGATCTGATGGGGCAGGGCAAGGTCAATGGCTATATGTGTCAGGGCTTCAACCCGATTGCCGCTCTGCCGGACAAGAACCGGGTGATGGCGGCGCTGGCCAAACTGAAATGGCTGGTGGTGATGGACCCGCTGGCCACCGAAACCTCGCAGTTTTGGGAAAACGTCGGGCCGTTCAATGATGTGAAGAGCGCCGATATCCAGACCGAAGTCATTCGCCTGCCGACCACCTGTTTTGCCGAAGAGGACGGTTCGCTTGTCAACAGCAGCCGCTGGCTGCAATGGCATTGGAAAGGTGCCGATGGCCCCGGCGAGGCGCGCACTGACGTGCAGATCATGAGCGCGCTGTTCCTGCGCCTGCGTGAGCGTTATCAGGCCCAGGGCGGCAAATTCGCCGATCCGCTGTTGAAGCTGTCGTGGCCGTACAAGATTGCCGAAGAACCCTCGCCGGAAGAAATCGCCAAAGAGGTCAACGGCTACGCCACCACTGATTTCACCGACGCCACGGGTGCGGCGATCAAGGGCAATTCGCAACTGGCCGGGTTCGCCCAGCTCAAGGATGACGGCAGCACTGCGTCCGGCTGCTGGATCTTCTGCGGCAGCTGGACCGAAGCCGGCAACCAGATGGCCCGCCGCGACAACAACGACCCTTACGGCATGCATCAGCATCAAGGCTGGGCGTGGGCCTGGCCGGCCAACCGGCGGATTCTCTATAACCGCGCTTCGGCGGACGTCACCGGCAAACCCTGGGATCCGAAAAAGCGCCTGGTCTGGTGGAACGGCAAGGCCTGGGGCGGCACCGACGTGCCGGACTACAAGGCCGACGTGCCGCCGGAAGCCGGGATGAACCCGTTCATCATGAACCCCGAAGGCGTGGCGCGGTTCTTCGCCGTCGACAAGATGAACGAAGGGCCATTCCCCGAGCACTACGAGCCGTTCGAAACGCCGATCGGCATCAACCCGCTGCACCCGGAAAACAAGAAAGCCACCAGCAACCCGGCGGCCAGGATCTTCGATTCGGTGTGGGGCAGCCTCGGCGTGGCCAAGGATTACCCGTATGCAGCGACCAGTTACCGGCTGACCGAGCATTTCCACTTCTGGAGCAAGCACTGCAAGTTGAACGCGATTGCCCAGCCCGAGCAGTTCGTGGAAATCGGTGAAGTGCTGGCCAAGGAGAAGGGCATCGCTGCCGGCGACCGGGTGCGGGTCAGCAGCAAGCGCGGGTTCATTGAAGCGGTGGCGGTGGTGACCAAAAGGATCCGGCCGTTGCAGGTCAACAACCAGGTGGTGCACCAGATCGGCATTCCGCTGCACTGGGGTTTCACCGGCCTGACTCGCCACGGTTACCTGACCAACACCCTCGTGCCGTTTCTCGGCGATGGCAATACACAGACCCCGGAATCCAAGTCATTCCTGGTCAACGTGGAGAAGCTCTGATGGAGAATCTTTAGATGGCCAGCCAAGACATCATTGCCCGCTCGGCCACCACCACGCCGGCGCCTTCGATACGCGGCCAGGAACAGGTGGCCAAGCTGATCGACACCACCAAGTGCATCGGCTGCAAGGCCTGTCAGGTCGCGTGCTCGGAATGGAACGAACTGCGCGACGAGGTCGGCCACAAC
Organism: Pseudomonas glycinae; assembly: GCF_001594225.2. Taxonomy (GTDB): domain Bacteria; phylum Pseudomonadota; class Gammaproteobacteria; order Pseudomonadales; family Pseudomonadaceae; genus Aquipseudomonas; species Aquipseudomonas glycinae. The sequence goes on along the minus strand of NZ_CP014205.2, from coordinate 1,622,111 downwards.
CACGGCACCTACGACAATCCGCAGGATCTGAGCGCCGATTCATGGACGCTGATGCGCTTCACCGAGCACGAAACCGACGCCGGCAACCTCGAATGGCTGATCCGCAAGGACGGCTGCATGCACTGCGCCGAGCCCGGATGCCTGGCGGCGTGCCCCAGCCCTGGGGCGATCATCAAGCACGCCAACGGCATCGTCGATTTCGATCAGGACCACTGCATCGGTTGTGGTTACTGCATCACCGGTTGCCCGTTCAACATCCCGCGCATTTCGCAAAAAGATCACAAGGCCTACAAATGCACGCTCTGTTCGGACCGGGTGGCGGTGGGGCTGGAACCGGCCTGTGTGAAAACCTGCCCGACCGGCGCCATCGTGTTCGGCACCAAGGACGACATGAAGACCCACGCCGCCGAGCGCATCACCGACCTGAAAAGCCGTGGCTTCGACAACGCCGGCCTGTATGACCCGGCTGGTGTCGGCGGCACCCACGTCATGTACGTGCTGCACCACGCCGACACCCCGAAAATCTACGCCGGCCTGCCGGACAACCCCGAGATCAGCCCGCTGGTGGGCTTGTGGAAAGGCATCAGCAAACCACTGGGCCTGCTGGCCATGGGCGCGGCGGTGCTGGCCGGGTTCTTCCATTACGTGCGGATCGGCCCGAACCGGGTCGAGGAAGATGAACATCCCGAACCGCCCGACACCTCGGTGCACGTTGTCGATCCGGCGGTGCACACCTTCGACCCACGCGGGGAGGACCGGCCATGAGCAACAAGACGATCCTGCGCTACACCGCCAACCAACGCACCAATCACTGGCTGGTGGCGATCCTGTTCTTCATGGCCGGGCTGTCGGGGCTGGCGCTGTTTCATCCGTCGATGTTCTGGCTGACCCACCTGTTCGGCGGCGGCCCGTGGACACGGATCCTGCACCCGTTCATGGGCGTGCTGATGTTCGTGTTCTTTCTGGGTCTGGTGTTTCGCTTCTGGCGCTCGAACTTCTTCATCGACAACGACTGGAAATGGCTGCGGCGCATTGACCGGGTGCTGGTCAACGACGAGGAGACCGTGCCGGCGGTGGGCAAGTACAACGCCGGGCAAAAGCTGCTGTTCTGGACTTTACTGCTGTGCATGCTCGGATTGTTGTTCACGGGACTGGTGATCTGGCGCGCGTATTTCAGTCATTACTTCGGCATCACCACGATCCGCTGGGCCATGCTGCTGCACGCTCTGGCGGGGTTTGTGCTGATCCTGAGCATCATCGTGCACATCTACGCCGGGATCTGGATCAAGGGCTCGGTGGACGCGATGATGCACGGCTGGGTCAGCCGCGCCTGGGCCAGGAAACACCATGCACTCTGGTATCGCGAGGTGGAAAGCCAGGATCCGCCAGAGCGACCGGTCACGAAAAAGGGCTGACGTTTGCCAACCATCCTCGAACCCGGAGAAATCGAAGCGGCGGCCAGTTCGCCGCCGTTTCTGCACCTGCCACCGCACAACCTGTTCCTGTTGCGGGCCCAGCGTCTCGAGCGTCTGGCCGAAGGGCATCCGCTGGCCGATTACCTGCATTTGATCGCCGGTTTGTGCCGTGTCCAACAGCAAATCCTCGATGATCCGCCCTCGACCGCGCCGCTTGATGAACAGCGGCTGGAGGTCTGCCGACAACACGGCATTCCACCGTTCGCCGCCGATACCCTGATTCGCGAAGACACCTGGCAGCTGTATCTCGGGGCTTTGCTCCAGCGTTATGTCGTCCCCGAGCAACCGGCGGTGGTCGAGGCCGTGACCACGCTGCGCATCGCCAGCCCCGGCCAGTGGCGCGCCTGGGCCGTGGCGCTGGTCAGCGGCCAGTATTCGCTGGTGCCGGCGGCGCTTGTGCCGTTTCTCGGGGCGGCGCTGCAAGCGGCGTGGAGTCACTGGCTGCTCAGTGCGCCAAACCTGCAACTGACGCCCGGCGACAGCCTCAGCCAGTGCCCGGCCTGTGGATCGCCGGCCATGGCCGGGGTGATCCGCCATCGCGGCAAGCACAACGGCCTGCGTTATCTGGTGTGTTCGCTGTGCGCCTGCGAATGGCATGTGGTGCGGGTCAAGTGCGTGTATTGCGAGCAGAGCAAAGGGCTTGAGTACCTGAGCCTCGAGGATGATCGCCACGCCGCCAATCAGGCGCCGTTGCGCGCCGAAGTCTGTCCGGGCTGCAACAGCTACCTGAAATTGCTGTATCTGGAGAACGACGGGGAGGGCGAGGCGCTGTCGGCGGATCTGGGCAGTCTGCTGCTCGACATGCGCCTGGCTCAGGACGGCTATCAGCGGCTGGCGCCGAATCTGTTGCTGGCGCCCGGCGACGAATAGGCCTCAGCGGTGCGGCAACTCAACGCGTGCGCGTAAGCCGCCGCTGCGGCGGTTACGCAAACTGAGTTCGCCACCCTGTTCACGAATGATTCCTCGTGCCGCCGAAAGACCGAGCCCTACGCCACCGGTGTCACGGTTGCGCGAGGTCTCGAGTCGGAAGAACGGATCGAACACCCGCTCCAGCGCGTCCTCAGGAATTCCCGGCCCCTCGTCTATCACCTCGATGCGGATCGACGTGTCATCGCAGCTCAGCGCCACACTGGGTCGCTGTCCGTATTTCACCGCGTTATCCAGCAGATTGACGATGACCCGTTTGATGCCCAGCGGCCGGCCGTCATACACCACATGCGCCGGACCGCTGAAGTCGATGTCGATGTGCTGATCGCGGTAGTCATCGACGATGGTTTGCAGCAACTCCGACAGATCGAACGTGGTGGATTGTTCCAGGTGGGTGTCTTCTCGGAAGAACGCCAGGGCGGCGTTGATCATCGATTGCATTTCCTCGATGTCGCGGATCAGTTTGCCCTGATGGTCCAGATCCTCCATGAACTCGCTGCGCAAGCGCATCCGGGTCAGCGGGGCGCGCAAATCGTGGGAGATGGCGGCCAGCATGTGGGTGCGCTCGCCGATGAAATGCTGGATCTGCGCCTGCATCGTATTGAAGGCGACGATGGCCTGACGGATTTCGTGCGGGCCTTCGAGATGGATCGGCGGCGCTTTCAGATCCCCGCCGAAACGCCGCGCCGCATGGGCAAAGCGCTGCAACGGCTGGGCCAGTTGCCGCGTGGCGAGCCAGGCGACCAACAGGGTGGCGACCAGCCCCAGGGCAACGATCACGGCAATCCGCACGTTCAGGCTCAAGCCCCAACTGCGCTCCGGCGGCGTGAATGACAGCCAGCTGTCATCGGCCAGCCGCACCAGCGCCATGTAATGCGCGCGAGGGCTGCCGGCGGGCCAGTCGTCGGGGTTGAACACGTCGATCTGTCGGTTATCGCCAAGCAATTGCCGCAGCGCCGGTACTTTTCCGGCCTCGACCTGTTCGCCGTCCCCCGGCAGACCGAAGTCGACCCGACGGGGTTTCCACAACACCTCAAGTATCGGGCTGCTGGCGGCACTGGCCAGTTGCGGGCGCAGGTTTGCCGGCGCAGCCTCGATCACTCGGGTAGTAGCGGCAATCTGTTCCAGCAGCCCGGTGCGCTCGATCGGCGGCCGAGCCCAGATCCCCGCGACCTGAACGAACAGCGCGTTGAGCAGCAGCGAAGCGAGCATGGCCGCGACGATTGTCAGGGCAATCCGCCGGCTGAGGGTGTCGCGCCGCAGCATCCGGCCGATCATGAGCGGCTGACCTTGGCAGTGAACATGTAGCCGCCGTTGCGCACGGTGCGGATCAGGTCCGGGCGTTTGCTGTCCGGTTCGATCTTGCGCCGCAGCCGGCTGATCTGCACGTCGATGCTGCGGTCATAGGCGTCGTGGCCCTGGCCGTGGGTCAGGTCGATCAGTTGTTCGCGGGTCAGGATGCGTTGCGGATGTTCGAGCAGCACCAGCAACAGGTCGAATTCGCCAGCGGACATCGGAATCATCACGCCGTCGGGCGAGCGCAGTTCACGGCAGGTGATGTCCAGATGCCAACCGGCGAAAGCCATGACCGGCCGTGAAGGCTCGGTGCCGGACGGCGTGTTCTCACCGACCCGACGTTGCAGCGCGCGCACCCGGGCCAGCAGTTCCTGCGGGGCGAAGGGTTTGGTCAGGTAATCGTCGGCGCCCAGTTCGAGGCCGACAATGCGGTCGCTCAGCTCGGCCATCGCCGTGAGCATGATGATCGGAATGCCCATCTGCGCCCGGACCTTCTGGCACAGGCTCAGGCCGCCCTCGCCGGGCAGCATCAGGTCGAGGATGATCGTGTCCGGCCGTGCCTGCGCAATGGCCGCCCACATGGCCTCGCCATGGGCGGCGACATCGACCTGATAGCCGTGCTGAACGAAGAATTTCTTCAGCAAGGACAGAATTTCCCCGTCGTCATCGACGATCAGCAATCTGCTCACGTTTGCGCAATCCATGAACCCAAAAAGAAGCGCATCTAAAACCATTTCGATGCGCCGGTCATATATTTCAATCCTGCAACATTCCTTCAGCGCAGACATCAGCCGGACATCGTCGGGCAAACATCCGCAGGCACTCTGCAGGCCTTCCAACCAAGGGGGCTCAACATGAAGGACATGAACAGCGGCTACATCACCCGGGACCATGGCGCCGTACGCCCGTTGATCCTGACCCAGCGCACCACCGCACCGGGCCCGGACACGCCGATCCTGTTCCAGGAGACGTGCCTGGGGCTGGCCAACGATCAGAGTCAGTTGATCCTGCGCCGCTATTTCGAACGGTTCAGCCCGACCGAGGCCCATTGGGTCGAATACCTGCACACGATTCCTACCGCCGAATTCATTCAATGGATCATGACTCACGGCCAGTTGCGCATCGAGTGCTCCGACAACACCCCGCACAGCCACGTCCACGCCTGAACAAGGAAACACCATCGATGACTAGCCATCGCTCACTGGCCGTGCTGTTTGCCGCCACCCTCAGCCTGTCGGCGTGCAGCAGCAAGAAGCTACCGACCGAGCCGCAGGCCGGGTTTCTGCGGGATTACAGCGTGCTCAAGGAAGGGCAGACCGCTTCGGGGCAAACAATATTGAGCTGGATCAGCCCGACATTGGCGAGAGGGCGTTACACCCAGGTTTACCTGGCGCCGAGCCAGTTCTATCCACGGCCCCAGCCTTCGTCGCGCGTTCCACAAAGCACCTTGTCGGGCGTGACGCATTATTACGACGCAGCCCTCAGGCTGGAGCTGGGCAAGGTGCTGCCGCTGGCGTCGAAGCCTGGCCCGAACACGCTGATCGTCAAACCGGCCATCACCCAAGTCGCCGCCAGTACTCAGGGTCTGCGCTTTTATGAATGGCTGCCGGTGACGCTGGTTGCGGCCGGGGTGAGCAGCGCCACCGGCATTCGTGACCGCGACAGTGAGATCGCCACGGAAGTGTCCTTCGAGGACGGTTCCACCGGCGAGGTCGTGGCCGAAGTGGTGCGCAAGGGCAAGGGCGTGCCGCTGGAGAACGACAAACAGGTCATGACGCCTGATAACGTGAAAGCCGTGCTCGATGGCTGGGCCACGGACTTGAGTCAAACCTATGTGCCGGTTCAGCGGGCCGCGCTGCGCTAGAAGCAGGGTGGTCTAACATCATCAGGCGTATTTCGATTTCGGGAGTGCCTGATGTCCGTAAGTGTTGCCCTGCGGTTACCGTCGATTGACAGCCTGTTGCGCCACCCCGCGTGCCAGCCATTGGCCGAGCGTTACGGGCGTGAGGCGCTGTTGACGGGGTTTCGCCAGTTACTGGATGACTTGCGCGAAGCGGTGGTGGCGGGGCAACTGACCGCCGTTGAAATCAGCCCTGAAGCGCTGGCCGGAAGGGTTACCGAGCGTCTGGCGCTGAAGCAGCGCAGCCAGGTGCGTCGGGTGTTCAACCTGACCGGCACCGTGCTGCACACCAACCTCGGCCGCGCCTTGCTGCCCGAAGAAGCCATCGACGCCGTGCAACTGGCGGCGCGCTATCCCTTGAATCTGGAATTTGATCTGGCCAGCGGCAAGCGCGGTGACCGCGACGACTTGATCGAAGGCCTGATTCGCGAGCTGACCGGCGCCGAAGCCGTGACCGTGGTCAACAACAATGCCGCCGCCGTGCTGCTGACGCTCAACAGCCTGGGCGCGCGCAAGGAAGGCATCATTTCCCGGGGCGAACTGATCGAGATCGGCGGCGCGTTTCGCATTCCCGACATCATGAGCCGCGCCGGCGTGCGCCTGCACGAGGTCGGCACCACCAATCGCACCCATGCCCGCGACTACGAGGCGGCAATCAGCCCACGCAGCGGCCTGATCATGCGCGTGCACGCGAGCAACTACAGCATCGAAGGCTTCACCGCCCGGGTGCCGACCTCCGAACTGGCGGCGTTGGCCCATCGGCATGACCTGCCGCTGCTGGAAGACCTGGGCAGCGGCAGTCTGCTGGACCTGACCCGCTGGGGTTTGCCGGCGGAACCGACGGTGCGCCAGGCGCTGCTCGATGGCGCCGACATCGTCACCTTCAGCGGCGACAAACTGCTCGGCGGGCCTCAGGCGGGTGTGATCGTCGGGCGCAAGGACCTGATCGCGAAGATCAAGAAGAACCCGCTGAAACGCGCGTTGCGGGTCGACAAACTGACGCTGGCCGCACTGGAAGCGGTGCTCGGGCTCTATCGCGACCCGGATCGTCTGGCCGAGCGTTTGCCGAGCCTGCGCCTGTTGACCCGACCGCAAGCCGACATTCTGGCCCAGGCCGAACGCCTGCAACCGGCCTTGGCCGAACTGCTGGGCGAGGGCTGGATCGTCACGGCGCAGCCGGCGCTGGGCATGATCGGCAGCGGCAGCCAACCGGTGGCGCGCCTGCCGAGCGCAGCGTTGTGCCTGCGCCCACAGGTATCGAAACGCCTGCGCGGACGTTGCCTGCTGAATCTGGAAGCCGCGCTGCGCGCCTTGCCGATCCCGGTGCTCGGGCGGATCGATGACGACGCGCTGTGGCTGGATCTGCGGCAGCTCGACGATGAACCGGCGTGGCTGGCGCAACTCGGGCAGTTGCAAACGTGATCGTCGGCACGGCAGGGCACATCGACCACGGCAAGACGTCACTGCTGCAAGCGCTGACCGGGCAAACCGGCGACCGCCGCCCGCAGGAACGCGAGCGCGGGATGACCATCGACCTCGGTTATCTCTACGCCGAACTGGCGCCCGGCGCCGGGCTGACCGGCTTCATTGACGTGCCGGGGCACGAGAAATTCACCCACAACATGCTCGCCGGCGCGCAGGGCATCGATTTGGTGTTGCTGGTGGTGGCGGCGGATGACGGCGTGATGCCGCAAACCCGCGAGCATCTGGCGATCGTCGAACTGCTGGGCATTCCACGGGCGCTGGTGGCGATCACCAAGTGTGATCGGGTCGAGGCGGGCAGGGTGGAAGAGGTTCGCAGGCAAGTTGTAAGCCTGCTGGCGCCCGGGCCTTATGCCGAAGCACCGTTGCTGATGGTTTCCAGCGTAACGGGTGAGGGCGTCGATGCGCTGCGCGAAGCGTTGCGGCAGATAGAAAGCGAGGAGCGCAGTCGCGAAGGCAGTTTTCGCCTGGCCATCGACCGGGCGTTCAGTGTCGCCGGCGCCGGGATCGTGGTGACGGGAACGGCGCTTTCGGGCTCGGTCGCCGTGGGTGACAAGCTGAGTCTTGGGCCGGCAGGCAAAACCGTGCGGGTAAGAGGCCTGCACGCGCAGAATCAGATCGCCGAACAAGCCTTCGCCGGCCAGCGCGTGGCCCTGAACATCAGCGCGGATCGTCTGGAACTCGGGCAGATCCATCGCGGCCAATGGTTGCTCGCCGAATGGCTGCACGCACCGACCCAGCGGCTGGATATCGAATTCCGGTTGTTGCCGGGCGAGCGGGTTTTCCAGCATTTCCAGCCGGTGCATCTGCATCTCGGCACTCAGGACGTGATCGCCCGAGTCGCCTTGCTGGAGGGTTCAAGCCTGGCGCCTGGCGAGCGCATGTTTGCGCAACTGCTGACGAACGCTCCGGTGCACGGCGTCCACGGTGATCCGCTGATCCTGCGTGACGCCAGCGCCCAGCGAACGCTCGGCGGCGGGCGCGTCCTTGATCCTTTCGCCCCGGCCCGCCAACGGCGCAGTCCGGAACGGCTGGCGCAACTGCGAGTGCTGGCGATCAGCTCCGAGCTGGAACAGGCTTTGCCGACGTTGCTGGAATACAGCGCAAGCGGCCTCGACCCGAAACGCCTGGAGCGCCAGTTCAATCGTCCGCGTGACGGCTGGACGCTGCCGGACAACGTCCGCCTGATCGAAACCCGACAAGGCCCGGTGCTGTTCAATGCGCAGCGCTGGGGCATGCTCAAGTTCACCCTGCTGGAGCAACTGGCGCGCTTTCATGAACTGGAGCCCGATCAGATGGGCCCGGATCGTGACCGTCTGCGGCGTTTCAGCGGTTTGAGCCTCGAACGCGCGACCTTTATCAGCCTGCTGGAAGAACTGCTCGGCGCCGGTTCACTGGCCGCCAGCGGCCCGTGGCTGCATTTGCCCGACCATCAAGTGCGCCTGAGCACCGACGACGAAAACCTGTGGCAGGCGCTGCAGCCATTGTTCGAGCAGGCCGGTTTCGATCCACCGTGGGTTCGTGACGTGGCGCAAGTCGTCGGTCAGGATGACGCGACCGTGCGTTTGCTGCTGCGCAAACTGGCGCGTCTTGGCGTAATGCACCAAGTGGTGCGCGACCTGTTTGTCAGCGACATCACGCTGCGGCAAATGGTGGCGGTGCTGCTGCGCCTGGCCGAAGAAAATCCGCAGATCGAAGTCACGGCCTTCCGCGATGCGCTAGGCTTGGGACGCAAGCGCAGTATTCAGATCCTTGAATACTTCGATCGGCTGGGCCTGACCCGGCGCGTCGGCGAAGGCCGGCAAATCCGCACCGACAGTGCGCTGGCCAACCCCGGCGCCGACTGAGTTCAAGGAAGGCAATCGCGCCCGGTGGCGCGGCCGGGCTTCAAACCCGGTTGGGGACGGCATCCGTTCCCGGGCAGGTTCGACTCCGGCTGCCTTCCGCCAATTTCCCCTCAAAAGCCCAACGGATACTGGATCACCACGTAGATCCGGTCGATGTCATCGCCTGCCTGGGCGCTGTTGGCCCGATGCGAAACGTGAGACAGCTGCAGCGACAGATCTTTGGCCGCGCCGGACTGGACGATGTAGCGCAGGTCGATGTCGCGTTCCCAGTGTTTGCCGCCGTCCCCTTGCTGCGGCTGATATTCACCGGAGTCCGCGTCGAACGAGTTATAGGCGCCGCCCTTGGGCGCGTGGGTGCCGTCGATGTGGCTGCCGGAAACGTAACGGGTCATGAAATTCAGCCCGGGAATGCCGAAGGCGCCGAGATCCAGGTCGTAGCGCGCTTGCCAGGAACGCTCGTGGGCGCCGTTGAAGTCGGCGTATTTGATCGAGTTGGCCAGGTAAATCGAGTCGCCACCGACGAAATCGAACGGCGTGTCGCCATTGATGCGTTGCCAGCCGAGCATCACCGCGTGGGCGCCGAAGGTGTATTTGCCCGAGAGGCTGAACGCCGTGTTGTCGATGTCGCCGGCTAATGCCTGCCCGGTGTCGCGGGTGTGGTAGACGTTGGCGTCGAGCAATAGACCGGACTGTTTGAAATGCAGGTTGGCGTAGTACTGGCGCCAAGTGTCGCTCAGATCGGACGCATACAGCGCGCCACCCACCGGGCTGTCACTGAACAGGTCGGTGCCGACAAAACTGATGCTTTCGCCTCGGGTGCTGGCGCCATAACCCTGGAAATCGCCTCTGCCGGAGGAACTGTCCTGGTTCTTGAACGCCGTGAAGCGCCCGGCCACGACGCGCGCGTTTTCGATCTCGCGGCTGTCGAGCAGAAAACCCGTGGCGTACTCCGGTTGCAGGCGCTTGTCCGAGGTGTCGAACACCGGCGTTTCCACGGTCATTTCACCGAAGGCGAGGGTGGTGTTCGAGGCCTTGAGCTTCAATGCAGCGCCGGCGCTGGAATAGTCGCTTTCGCTACGACCGTCGCTGTCCACCGGCAACAGCCCCGTACCGGAATGGCCCTTGCCACCATCGAGCTTCAGCCCATAAAAGGCGTGGGCATCGAGACCAACCCCGACGGTTCCGTCCGTGAAACCGGATGCGAAAGTGCCGATAAACCCTTGAGCCCATTCCTGTTTGTAATTCTTACCGGCGGGTGAGGGTGAGCGGTAATCGTTGCTCAGGTAGAAGTTGCGACTGAGCACTTCGGTCTTGGCGTCGTCGAGAAATCCGCTGGCGCACGCGGTATCGGCGAGCCCGCCAATCATTAAGGCGAGCGCGAGGCGCGGCTTGGATAAAACCATCATTTGTCAGCAACCAGGATTGGCGGAAGGTGACGCCATGCTCACGCGGATCGGCTGCCGGCGATTGAGCGCATGTGCTGAGTTGAATGTGTGAACAAGCGTCATGTTCCGTCGGCCGGCTCAGGATTGATTGCGCAAAGCACAAGACTTCACGCTCAAAAGCCGGATAATGGCGGCCAATTTGTTTAGCCCGCTATTCTGGTAACCCGCATGGAAATCAAGGTCAACTTTCTCGACAACCTCCGACTCGAAGCCAAGTTCGATGACTTCACGGTGGTGGCCGACCAACCGATCCGTTACAAGGGCGATGGCTCTGCACCGGGTCCGTTCGACTATTTCCTGGCGTCGTCGGCCTTGTGCGCGGCTTACTTCGTAAAGTTGTACTGCAGCACCCGCAACATCCCGACCGAAAACATTCGTCTGTCGCAGAACAACATTGTCGATCCGGAAAACCGCTACAACCAGATCTTCAAGATCCAGGTCGAGCTGCCGGCGGACATTTCCGAAAAGGATCGCCAGGGCATCCTGCGCTCGATCGACCGTTGCACGGTGAAGAAGGTGGTGCAGGCCGGGCCGGAGTTCGTGATCGAGGAAGTCGAGAACCTCGACGCCGATGCCCAGGCCCTGCTGATGCCGGCTTCCACGTCCGGCGCGGGCACCTGCATTGCCGGCAAGGACCTGCCGCTGGAACAGACCATCGCCAATATGTCGGGGATTCTGGCCGACCTGGGCATGAAGATCGAAATCGCTTCGTGGCGCAACATCGTGCCCAACGTCTGGTCGCTGCACATCCGCGATGCGCAGTCGCCGATGTGCTTCACCAACGGCAAGGGTGCGACCAAAGAGAGCGCGCTGGCCTCGGCGCTGGGCGAGTTCATCGAGCGGCTGAACTGCAACTTCTTCTACAACGACCAGTTCTGGGGCGAAGAGATCGCCAATGCCGAGTTCGTGCATTACCCGGACGAGCGCTGGTTCAAGCCCGGCGCCAAGGATGAGTTGCCTGCGGAAATCCTCGACGACTATTGCCTCGGCATCTACAACCGTGACGGCGAACTGCGTGGCTCGCACCTGTTCGACACCAACTCCGGCAACACCCAGCGCGGCATCTGCTCGCTGCCGTTCGTGCGTCAGTCCGACGGTGAGGTGGTGTATTTCCCGTCGAACCTGATCGAAAACCTGTTTCTCAGCAACGGCATGAGCGCCGGCAACACCCTGGCCGAAGCGCAGGTGCAGTGCCTGTCGGAAATCTTCGAACGGGCAGTCAAGCGCGAAATCCTCGAGGGCGAAATGGCCCTGCCGGATGTGCCGCAAGAGGTGCTGGCGAAATACCCCAGCATTCTCGCCGGTATCCAAGCGCTGGAAGAGCAGGGCTTCCCGGTGCTGGTCAAGGACGCGTCGCTGGGCGGTGAATTCCCGGTGATGTGCGTGACGCTGATGAATCCGCGCACCGGCGGCGTGTTCGCCTCGTTCGGCGCGCACCCGAGCTTCGAAGTGGCGCTGGAACGCAGCCTCACCGAATTGCTGCAGGGCCGCAGCTTTGAAGGCCTCAACGATCTGCCGCAGCCGACCTTCTCGGGCCAGGCCGTGACTGAGCCGAACAACTTCGTGGAGCACTTCATCGATTCCAGCGGCGTGGTGTCGTGGCGCTTCTTCAGCGCCAAGGCCGACTTCGAATTCGTCGAGTGGGACTTCTCCGGCAATGGCGAAAATTCCAACGCCGAAGAGGCCGCAACGCTGTTCGGCATCCTTGAAGACATGGGCAAGGAAGTCTACATGGCGGTCTACGAGCACATCGGCGCCAAGGCGTGCCGCATTCTGGTGCCGGATTATTCGGAGATCTATCCGGTAGAAGACCTGATCTGGGACAACACCAACAAAGCGCTGCAATTCCGGGCCGACATCCTCAACCTGCACAACCTGAGCAAAGTCGGCCTGCGCAACCTGGTCAAAGGCCTGGAACACAGCGAGCTGGACGATTACACCGACATCACCACCCTGATCGGCATCGAGTTCGACGACAACACCCCATGGGGCAAGTTGACCATTCTCGAACTGCGCCTGCTGATCTACCTCGCCTTGCAGAAATACGAGCAGGCCAAGGATCTGGTCGAAGCCTTCCTGCAGTACAACGACAACACCGTCGAGCGCGGTTTGTTCTATCAAGCGGTCAACGTGGTGCTGGAAATGGAGCTGGACGAGGATCTGCAGCTGGAAGACTACGAAGCCAACTTCCGCCGCATGTTCGGCGACGAGCGCATGGATGCGGCGATCGGCTCGGTCAATGGCAGCGTGCGCTTCTACGGCCTGACGCCGACCAGCATGAAGCTGGAGGGGCTGGATCGGCACCTGCGCCTGATCGAGAGCTACAAGAAACTGCACGCAGCGCGGGCCAGCTTCGCGGGTTGATTCCGTTGACGGCACGCACAAAAAAAGCACCTTCGGGTGCTTTTTTTGTGGTCGGCAAAGGATGGTGTCAGAGCGCGGCTTTCACCTGCAATCCAAACACCAACGCATTGTCGATGTCCTGGCCGGAGAACGCGCCCGGCTCAATGATGTATTGCACATTTGGGCGCAGCGTCAGCCATGGAGTGGCTTGGTAGCCGTAGCCGAGTTCGATCAATTGTTCGGCGCTGTCCAGGTTGGGGAACGCGGCGCCATTGTCCAGCGCTGCGTCTTGCAGCACATCGCGGCTGCGCGGGTTCGGCACTGCGCGGCCGTAGCCAAGCGCTACCGTGTCACGCGAACGGCCCTCAAAAGGCTTGTACAGAACGAGGCCGGTGCCGTACCACTTGCTGAACGGCGAGGCCGCTTCGCTGGCCGCCGAGTATTGGCCGAAGGCGTGCAGGCTGCGACCTTCAGAGACCTCCGAAGCCCAGACGGCCTGGTCGATCAGGACATAATGGCCGCCGCGCCCGGACACTTCCTTGTCACTGCCGATGCGTTTGACGTCGGAGCTGTCGTAGTAATAACCGACCTTGTACTCGCCGGGCAGTTTGCCGGCCTGCTTGTAGACCAGTTCGATCGGCACCACGGTGCCGGTGGTGTGTTTCGGGCCCAGGTGCCAGGCACGGCTGGAGTTGCCGTTACTTTCCGGGTCGACATTGAACGCGGCTACGCGCAGTTGCCAGGCCGGGGAGAGGTCGTATTTCACCCGCACACCGAGGTGGGCGTTGGGGTAGTTGGTCCAGCCGCTGCCACCGGACATGTTCAGCGGATGGCCGCAGAAACCGGCGTTCATGAAGTTGCAGAGAATGCCGCTGTCGAGGCCGCCGAGGTCATTGCCCATGGCCATGTAGCCGAGTTTGACGTTCAGCGCCGGGGTAAACAGGCTGCGCTCGTAGCTGAGCTCGGTCAGGCGGGTGTAGAGGCCGCCGTAGTTTTCCTGGATCGGCAGACGGTTGCCGACCAGGTCTTCGGAGGCACTGTTGCCGCGTCGATCGTTGATGGTCAGCTGAACCTTGCCGGCGTTGTCCACGCCGTACAGTTTGCTCAGGTCGAACTGTGCGCCGAGCTTGATGTTTTGCGAGTAACGCGCCGAGCGATGCAGGCCGCCGTCGGCGTTGTAGGCGGTTTCGCCGGTGTAATCGCCGGTGAACTTGATGCCGTCTTCATCGAACTGGTGGCGCAGGCCGCCCCAGTCGCCGGTCAGGGTACTGCGGGTAAATACGTTCGAATCGGTATCGGCAAGGGCGGGCAGGGCAGCGCCGCAGGTGAGACCGAACAGCATGCCGGTGAAAACCCCGGCGTGAGAAAAGCGAACAGCCAATGACATTGCGCAAATCCAGAGCGAAGGACATGAAACAACGCGGCACCCGAAGGTGCCGCGCACAAGTGAAACGAAGGCGAACGCGACGGTTTACGGCAGGGCGTAAGCCATTACGTAGTCGCCACGGTCGGTCGACTGACGAGCGCCACCGGCGGTGATCACCACGTATTGCTTGCCGGTTTTCGGCGACACATAGGTCATCGGGCCACCCTGGCTGCCGACCGGCAGACGCGCTTTCCAGATTTCTTCACCATTGGCGCTGTTGAAGGCGCGCAGGTAGAAGTCCTGGGTGCCGGCGATGAAGATCAGGCCGCCCTGGGTCGACAGCGTGCCGCCGAGGGTTGGCAGACCGATCTTGATCGGCAGGTGCATGCGGATGCCCAAGGGACCTGTGTCTTCAACGGTGCCGACCGGAACTTGCCAGGCGACTTTCTGGGTTTTCATGTCGATGGCGGTCAACGTACCGAACGGCGGGGCCTGGCACGGAATGCCGGCGACCGACAGGAAGCGGTTTTTGTTCACGGCGTAAGGCGTGCCCTTGAGCGGCACGGCACCCATGCCGGTGTTCAGCGCTTCGCCACCGGAAGACGCCTGAGCCTTGTTCTGCGACGGGATCATCTGAATCCACAGACCCAGACGCATGTCGTTGACGAAGATGAAACCGTGCACCGGGTCAGTGGAGATGCTGCCCCAGTTCATGCCGCCCAGCGAACCCGGGAAGCTCAGGGATTTGTCAGTGCCCGGCGCGGTGTACAAGCCATCGTAACGCATCGACTTGAAATCGATCCGGCACAGCAGTTGGTCGTAAGGCGTGGCGCCCCACATGTCCGATTCGGTCAGGTGCTGGGCACCGATCTGCGGCATGCCCACCGATTTCGGCTGGGTCGGCGAGTACGGTTCGTTGGGGATATTGGCGGCCTTGACCGGCACTTCTTTTACTTCGGTCAACGGTTTGCCAGTGGCGCGGTCGAGCACGTAAATCTGCCCGGCCTTGGTGCCGATCACCACCGCCGGTACGGTTTTGCCGTCCTTGGTGAAGTCGATCAGGCTTGGCTGCATCGGCAGGTCGAAGTCCCAGAGGTCGTTGTGCACGGTCTGGAATACCCACTTTTCTTCGCCACTGTTGGCGTCCAACGCGAGGATCGAAGCGCCGTAGGTGTGATCCAGTTTGCTGCGCTCGACACCATAGATGTCGGTGGACGAACTGCCCATCGGCAGGAATACGGTGTTGGTCGCCGGGTCATAGGACATCGGCGCCCAGCTGTTCGGCGTGCTGCGCACATAAGTTTTGCCATCGGCCGGTGCCTTTTTATCCTGCGGATTGCCCGGGTCGAAAGCCCAGCGCATGGCACCGGTCATGACGTCGAAACCTCGGATCACGCCGCCTGGCATGTCGGTTTGCACGTTGTCGGCCACACGACCGCCAACCACCACAGTGGTGCCGGCCATCAGCGGCGCGGAGGACAGTTGATAGTAGCTGTCCGGGACATCACCCAGACCGGCCTTCAGATCGACCTGGCCGCTGTTGCCGAAACCCCGGCAGAACTCGCCGGTGTCGGCATCGACCGCGATCAGGCGGGCGTCGATGGTGTTGGTGAGCAAGCGACGCGTGCAGTTGGCGACCGGAGCGGTCGGGGTTTCGCTCACTGGCGAGCTGGACGGCTTGGCGACGGCGGCGCTGGCGTCGAAATACGCCATGCCACGGCAACGCTGCCAGACTTTGGACTGAGCGTTGATCGCGTTTTTCCAGAGTTCTTTACCGGTGTCGGCATCCAGCGCAATCAGGTTGTTGTGCGGGGTGCAGATGAACACCTTGTTGCCGATCTGCAGCGGAGTCAGCTGGTCTTCGGCACCGTTGCCGTCGCTCTCGGCGATGTCGCCGGTATGGTAGGTCCACGCGACTTTCAACTTGTCGACGTTGCTGCGATTGATCTGGTCCAGCGCGGCGAAGCGGCTGCCGCCTTCGGTATTGCCGTAGTGGGCCCAGTCCTTCTGCGCCTTCTCCGGCTCGACCGGCGTCAGGCCCGGGCCAGTGCCGGTAGGGGCGACCGTCGGGTGCGCGACGAACATGTTGCCGGCAGCCACGGCCAGTCCAACCGCCAGAACAGCCGCAACGCCGTAAGCACCGCGACCTGCAACGTCACCATTGGCGCGCTTGAGCAGCGGATAGACCAGCGCAACCACCAGACCCACCGCGCTGAACATGAACAGGCGCGAGAACACCGGCCAGAACACCAGCCCTGCATCGATCACGGCCCAGATGGCGGTCCCAACCAGAAACGCCGCGAACAGCCAGGCACCGGCAGGCTTGCGCCGCGCGATCAGCAGACCGGAGACGGCCATCACCAGACCACCCACCAGGAAGTACCAGGAGCCTCCCAGGCTGACCAATTTCACACCGCCAGCAGCCAGTGCCAGGCCGAGCAGGGCGATGATCACGCCGAGCCCGACCAGAATGAATGTTGATATGCCCGAGAGGCGTTGACTCTGCTTCACGTTGAATGTCCCGTTGAAATGAGGCGAGCATTATATAGTTAGGTAACTACCTAGTTAAATCACTAAATCAGCATGAAGTGTAGTTTGCTGCTCAGCGGAGCGTCGGATCAGAGAACGGTTTGCGCCTGTTAGGCTGCAAGCGATATTGAAATGCGGTTGAAAGTCGCTTTTCTGTCAGGGAAAGTGGGATTTATGACAGGCATGGCTCGCGCATTGATTACGCCGGTGCCTGGGCTGATTAGACTAATGGCTAACAGCGCCGCCGTCTGAGCGACGGCTGGGCAATGATCATTTTTCCCATTACGCTGAAAAACTTCGTCCGCACCCTACAGAATTTCGTGATCGTGAAGAAAATAGTCCGCGTAGTTGACCTTCAGGTATTCGTCACCGTCACGCCTGTCGGCATGGCCCCATTGAACGCGTAAACACGTTCGATGGCGGCGCCTTTGCCCGTATCACTTTGCGCTACGGCCAAGCCGCTTACGGATACCGCAAGGGCCAGGCCTGCGATTTTAAATAATCTGTTCATGTTCAAGTCCTTGAGCGCCAGTGATGTGAGGAGCCTTCAAGCACGAGTCGCGATAAATCAGTGAGCGCGAGAAGGCAGTGACAGGCTATGCACGAAGACCTTCTTCAGACAGAAGCAGATCGCAGGAAGACTTTCCGCATTTTGCGGAAAATACAAAGCTGCCAGCCTTCCATCAGGGAGGGCTGGCAGCTTGACGACAGATGGCTTTAGCGATCAGTTGGCGTTGTAGCGCGGTGCGAGCCGGTTGCTCGAGAGCTCGGAGAACAAGGCCTGGCGGCTGGCTTCGTAACGCTCGTAACCTTGCAGGTCGTGCATCGAGGGGATGGAGATCAGCACGCCGTTGTCGAAATCCTGCAGAGCGCCGGCGACCAGGTCCTGGGCCGACATCACGATGCCCGGATCCAGATGTTCGACAGGCAATCCACCGATTTGCCAGAAGTCCGTTGCGGTTGCGCCGGGCAGGACGGCCTGGATCCGGATGCCTTTATCCGAGAGTTCCTTGTGCAGGGACTGGGTGAACGCGGTGACGTAGGCCTTACTGCCGCCGTACACGCCGTTGAGCAGCTCCGGCGCCAGGCTGACGATCGAGGAAATATTGATCACGGCGCCTTGTTCACGGGCGACAAAACCTGGAATCGCGGCGTAGGTCAGGCGGGTAAGGGCGGTGACGTTCAGCGTGATCATCTCGGCCATCCGCTCGACATCACTCTCCAGCAGGCCGGTATGGGTGCCGATGCCGGCATTGTTGACCAGCAAGGTGATGCTGGCGTCCTCACGCAACTTGCGTTCTACCTTGGCGAGGTCCTCGGGGCGGCCAAGATCGGCCTGCAACACTTCGATGTTCTGCCGGGTTTCGCTGGTCAGACGACTGGCCAGTGCGTTCAGACGTTCGCGGTTGCGCGCCACCAGCACCAGGTCGTAACCCCGGCGGGCAAGGTGTTCGGCGTAAATCGAGCCGATTCCGGTGGACGCGCCGGTGATGAGCGCAGTGCCTTTGTATTGTTGCGTCATGATCAAGCTCCGTGGGTTGTGTGTGGAGCCATGATGAAGGAGGGGACTGATGTCTTAAACGACGTATATGGTAGTGTTTAAGGACATTCAAAAAGGAGTTCAGTCATGCATCGCGTCGGCTATCTGATTACCGAGGGTTTTCAGGTGATGTCCCTGGCAACCCAGGCTGTATTCGAGTTCGCCAACATCGTTGCAGGGGAAGAGATCTACAAGGTCCAGAACTTCTCGATCGGCGGTGGAACCGTGCGTTCTT
This sequence comes from Pseudomonas glycinae, assembly GCF_001594225.2. Lineage (GTDB taxonomy): Bacteria > Pseudomonadota > Gammaproteobacteria > Pseudomonadales > Pseudomonadaceae > Aquipseudomonas > Aquipseudomonas glycinae. The sequence goes on along the minus strand of NZ_CP014205.2, from coordinate 1,603,726 downwards.
CGTTGGGCATGTACATCGACACGCTCCCTCTGGGCGCCCCGGGATTGGCCGACACGTGGATGATTACCGGTACGCTGACCCCCTTGAACCCGCCAGGTGAAGAGGTGCTGGCCAGCGTGCGCGCCTTCGTCGATGGAGCCCGACGCACAGCAGGTCTGTGCACCGGCTCGTTCGTTCTGGCGCAGGCAGGGGTTCTGGACGATCGAAGGGCGACCACCCACTGGTCCTATGCGAACAAGCTCCGTGAGCTGCATCCAAGAATCGAGGTCGAGGAAGACCGGATCTTCATCGTCGACGGTCCCGTCTGGACGTCGGCAGGCATGACAGCCGCGCTGGACATGGCGCTGGGCATGGTGGAAAAGGATCTGGGCACCGACATGGCCCGGTCGGTGGCGCACAAACTGGTCATGCATCAACGGCGCTCGGGTGGGCAGTCCCAGCATTCGGAACTGCTCACGCTTGCTCCAAAGTCGGACCGTATTCAAAGTGCGCTGGAGTATGCGCGTACGCACCTGAGCCGCCCGCTCAGCGTGGAGGAACTTGCCGACGTCGTGCACTTGAGTCCCAGACAATTCACCCGGGTATTTACCGCCGAGACGGGCCAGTCACCGGCCAAAGCCGTGGAAAGCCTGCGTCTGGAGGCCGCTCGCGTGATGATCGAGCAAAGTCGTCACAGCCTGGACCGCGTGGCGAAGGAAACGGGGTTTCGAGACCGTCGCCACATGCGCGAAGTATTCATGCGAGGGTTTGGCGTTCCGCCGCAGGCGGTTCGAAGGGATGCCAGGCGGATCGGCCAAGAGAATCCAGCTGATCGGGGCGCTCATCCGTAAGCGCCCCGATCAGGCAGCAGTCAAAGCCAGGACTTGATTTGCGCGCAGACGGCGTCGGTGGAAATGCCGTAGCGATCATGCAGTGTCGGCAGTGCGCCGGCGTCGAGGAACGCGTCGGGCAATGCGATCTGCCTGAACGTCGGCGTCACTCCGTTGCGCAGCAGTACCCCGGCAACCGCTTCACCCAGCCCGCCAATAATCGAGCTGTTTTCTGCGGTAACCACCAGCCGGCCAGACTTGCGGGCCTCGGCGAGAATGGTCTGTTCATCCAGCGGTTTGATCGTCGGCACATGCAGCACCGCGACATCGACGCCATCGGTCTGTAGCGCCTTGGCGGCCTCCAATGCGCGCATGGTCATCAAACCGGTCGAGATGATCAGGACATCGTTACCGGTGCGCAGGGTCTTGGCCTTGCCGATCTCGAATTGATACCCGTATTCATCCAGCACCAGCGGCACGTTGCCGCGCAGCAGGCGCATGTAGACCGGGCCCTGATGCGCGGCAATGGCGGGCACGGCCTGTTCGATTTCCAGCGCGTCACAAGGGTCGACGATCATCAGGTTGGGCATCGCCCGGAAGATCGCCAGGTCATCGGTGGCCTGGTGGCTGGGGCCGTAGCCGGTGGTGAGGCCGGGCAATCCGCAAACGATTTTGACGTTGAGGTTTTCCTCGGCAATCGCCATGCAGATGAAGTCGTAGGCGCGACGCGAGGCGAACACCGCATACGTGGTGACGAACGGCACGAAGCCTTCGCGGGCCATGCCTGCGGCAGCGCTCATCAACAGTTGTTCGGCCATGCCCATCTGATAGAAACGATCCGGGTGGGCCTTGGCGAAAATGTGCAGGTCGGTGTACTTGGACAGGTCAGCGGAGAGGCCGACGATGTCCGGACGCTGATCCGCCAGTGCAGCCAATGCATGTCCGAAAGGTGCAGATCTGGTGACCTGACCTTCTGATGCGATCGAGGCAATCATCGCCGAGGTGGTCAGGCGCTTCTTGATCGGTTCGCCAGTCGAAGTCGGTGTGTTGGCGGCGTTGCTCATTGGTTTTTTCCTTCTTCAAGCGTGGTCAGTGCCAGATCCCATTCGTGTTCGTCCACGCGGATGAAATGGGTCTTTTCGCGGTTTTCGAGGAAGGGCACACCTTTGCCCATGGTGGTGTCGCAGATGATCACCCGAGGTTGGGTGCCAGGGTGGTGGCGGGCGGCATCGAAGGCTTTGACCAGTGCGTTCAGGTCGTTGCCGTCGACGCGCTGGGTGAACCAGCCAAACGCTTGCCAGCGATCAACGATGGGTTCGAACGACAGGATCTCGCTGGAATGGCCGTCTGCTTGCTGGTTGTTGACGTCGACGATGGCGATCAGGTTGTCGAGCTTCCAGTGCGAGGCCGACATCACGGCTTCCCAGGTCGAGCCTTCGTTCAGCTCGCCGTCCGACAGCAGGTTGTAGACGAACGATGTCGAGTCCTTGCGCTTGAGACCCAAGCAGGCCCCGACGGCGATGCCCAGCCCCTGACCCAGCGAGCCACCGGTGATTTCCATGCCCGGCGTATAGGCGGCCATGCCCGACATCGGCAATCGGCTGTCATCCGAACCGTAGGTTTCAAGCTCATCAAGCGGGATGATCTCGGCTTCGATCAGCGCCGCGTAAAGCGCAATCGCGTAGTGACCGATCGACAGATAGAACCGATCACGCGGCTCCCACGCCGGGTCTTCGGGGCGATAGCTCAGCGCATGGAAGTAGGCGACCGCGAGCAGGTCGGCGGCACCTAGGGCCTGGCCGACGTAGCCTTGGCCTTGCACCTGGCCCATGCGCAAGGCATGGCGGCGAATGTTGTGGGCGCGCTCGGCCAGCGTCTGGGGTGTTGTGAATGAAAGGTTGGCAGTCATGGTGAATTCTCCTGTGAATCAACGATTGACCAGGGCGGCGGGAATGCGCAGGACCAGCGAGGCGCCGACCAGCAATACGCCGGTGATCAGATACATGCCGATAGCGCTGGAGCCAGTGAGTGTGGTTATCCAGCCAATCAGGTAGGGCGAGCAGAAGCCGGCAAGGTTGGCGAAGCTGTTGACGGCGGCGATGCCTGCGGCAGCGGAGACACCGCCGAGCAGCGTGGTCGGGAGCATCCAGAACAGCGAGGTCGCGGACAGGATGCCGGAAGCCGCCAGGCACAGACTGAGAATGGACAGCATCACATTGCCTCCCATCAGCGCCGCGAGGGTCAGGCCGATGGCCCCGGCGATCATCGGGACGATGAGATGCCAGCGGCGTTCGCGATGTTTGTCGCCACTGCGTCCGACCAACAACATGGCGGCGATGGCACAGAGGTAGGGCAGGCTGGTCAGCAAACCGATCTTCATCGGATCGGAGACCCCGGCATTACGCACAAGGGTCGGCAGCCAGAAGGTAATTGCGTACTGCCCCATCACCACACAGAAATAGATCCCCGCGAGCAGCCAGAGGCGACGGTCACGAATGAATTCGCCCACGGATGCATGCGTCACTTTCTGCTGGTCATCCTCCGCCAGCTCACGGGTGATCAGGGCTTTTTCGTCGTCGTTGAGCCAACTGGCCTGATGCACGCCATCCTTGAGGTAGCTGAGCACCAGCAGTCCGACAACCACCGTAGGCACAGCCTCCAGCACAAACATCCATTGCCAGCCGGCCCAGCCGTGCATGCCGGCGAAGTGGTTCATGATCCACCCGGAGAGCGGGCCGCCGACCATGCCCGACAACGGGATGGCGATGAACCACAACACCGTCATGCGCGCACGCCGGTAGGACGGAAACCAGTAGGTGAGGTACAGCAGCAGACCCGGCGCCAGGCCGGCTTCGGCAATGCCCAGCAGAAAGCGCAGGGCGTAGAACTGCCAGGCGGTTTCGACGAAGGCGAAGAGGGCGGAGACAATGCCCCAGGTGATCATGATGCGCGCGATCCACACTCGCGCGCCGACCTTGTGCAGGATGATGTTGCTGGGCACTTCGCAGAGAAAGTAGCCGATGAAAAACATGCCCGCGCCCAGCCCGTAGACTGTTTCGCTGAGCGCCAGATCGTTCATCATTTGCAGTTTGGCAAAGCCGACGTTGACGCGATCGAGGTAGGCGCACAGGTAGCACAGCATCAGGAACGGCATCAGGCGCCAGGCGGTTTTACGGTAGGCGTTGGAACGCACCGCCGAAACGGCTTCGAGCGACAGGGTAGTCATGGTCTGATCTCTTGTTTTTATTGACCGCCGGGCAAGTCTGCCCGGCCGTATCATCGATCCAGAACCGCACGGGCCGCGAGGCCCGCAACGTGTGTCAGTGAATCAGCATGCCGCCGTTCACATCCAGGGTGATGCCGGTCAGATAGGAGGACAGGTCGCTGGCCAGGAACAGCGCCGCATTGGCCACATCCTGCGCCTCGCCCAGGCGCCCCAGCGGAATGCCGTCGATGATCGCGTGGCGGCGTTCGTCCTGCATCAGGCCGCCCGTAATGTCGGTGTGAATCAGGCCGGGGGCGATGGAGTTGACGCGCACGTTGTCCGGCCCCAGCTCACGCGCCATGGCCTTGGCCAGACCCAGCACACCGGCCTTGGCGGCGCTGTAATGAGGCCCGCCAAAAATGCCGCCGCCGCGCTGCGCGGAAACCGAAGACATGCACACGATGCTGCCGCTGGCTTGCTGGCGCATGAGCGGAATCACCGCCTGAGACATCAGCAACGTACCGCGCAGGCTGACGTCCAGCACCTTGTCGTAATCACCGGGGCGGATATCGAGGGTCTTGAGGGGTTGGGTGATGCCGGCATTGTTGACCAGTATGTCGATCCGGCCAAAGTGTTCGATGACGGTCGCGACAGCCTGCTGCACCTGAGACTCGTCGGCGACGTTGGCAGCCAGGCCGAGATGACCCTCGCCCAAAGAGGCAGCGGCATCGCGGGCAGCGGATGCGTCCAGATCCAGAATCACCACCCGGGCGCCATGTTGAGCGAAGGTCGTAGCTGTCGCGCGGCCGATACCACGTGCGGAGGCAGCACCTGTGATGATCGCGACTTTGCCTTGAAGAAGCATGGGAGAAACCTCTGATTGTTGTTATTGAGTCGGTCCGTGCAGAACCGATGACTCAGCTTGTCTCCCGTAACGACCCTGAGCAATAACGCAAACTTCACTGGATGCTGAAAAAAATTCAGCACTCGCCAACATGCGGTTGTGGTGTTTGAATAGCCGAACGCCCGGCCTCAGCCACTTGCAGCGGAACAACCATCATCATGAGTTCATCTGGCGAAGCTCCGCCGATCCTGCCACCCCTGAAAGCCATTCAGGCCTTTGAGCAAACTGCGCGCTTTGGCAACGTCGCGCGTGCGGCCGAAGTGCTGGACCTGACGCCCTCGGCAGTCAGTCACCAACTGGCCAAACTCGAGGCGATGATCGGGCGCCAGCTGTTCCTCAGAACGGCCAGAGGGGTGACGTTGACGCCGGTAGGCGAGCAATACCTGTCCGAGATTTCCGGCATCCTGCACAGCCTGGCGGTGGCAACAGAGCGCGCGACCAGTGATGTCAGCCTCGACTGCCTGCGACTACATTCGTCACCCAGCTTCGGCCTGCTGTGGCTGATGCCGCGCCTGGAACAGTTTCGCGAGAGCCATCCCGACATTCAGCTCAATCTCTCATGCTCCTATGAATCGCTGCACTTCAGTCGGGACAAGATCGACGTGGACATCCGCCACGGCATGCCGAACTGGCCAAGTTTCGAAGTGCGCACGTTGCGCAACGAAAAAATCGCAGTCCTCGCATCGCCCAAACTTCTGGAAAAACGCCCGATCCGCGCCGTCGCCGACTTGCTGGACTGCAACCTGATCCTGTCGGAGGCGACGCTGATCAAGTGGCCGCAACTGTTTGCTCAACACGGGCTGTCGCGCCCTGAAAGCCCCTATACCTTGAGCTTCGACCGCTCCTACATGACCCTCGAAGCCGCCAGCCACGGGCTTGGATTTGCACTGGAAAGCACGCTGCTGGCGCAGGACTACCTGGCGCGCGGCGAGTTGGTCGAAGTCATTCCCGGGCTGAGTGCCCCGATCACCGCACACCACTTGGTTTTCCCGAAGGCGCATGCGGGATTTCCACGGGTGAGGCGGTTTCTGGAATGGATGCAGCGTGAGTTGGGGCATGACTTCAGTTACTGAAGCACATCCATATTGATCTTGCGCCAACACGCTTCCGAGAAACTGTAAACCGAGAACGCAATCAGCCCCAGGGCCATCACCATCAACACAAGCCATCCAGCGGGTAGATTCTGCAGCGCGTCCAGTGCTTCCTTCATGCCAGGCGGGTCCATGGCTTGATAAGCGGAACCGCTGAAGGCCAGCAGCAAAGCAATTTCCATAAACACGATGCCGCGGGCGATCAGGCCGAATCGAGATACCGGACGGACATAGCGCATGACCTCTTCGTCGGCCTCAAAATACTTCTCGAACGAGGCCTTCCAGCCCTTGATGATGTGAGCAATGCCAACTCCCAGCGGGATGAGCGCAATCAGGTACAACAACAGATTCGAGTGTTCCCACGACAAAAGATGCGCCAGCCAATCCTTGGTTTGCTCTGCGGAATGGCTCGAACGGCGGCTACCGCTCACAAGCAGTCCCAATGCAAAAAACGCCAGAGCACCGTTGACCAGACCCCCTGCAAACAGGCCTGCACGAATCACCAGACCTTTGAGCTGCGTGCCGTGATGATCGACATCGCGTATCGCTTGCAGGACACGCCAGGCTGCAAACGCAAGCAGGCCCGTCACCACAAGGCCCACCAGAAAATAGCCGAACGGCTGGCTCAGCAAGGCTTCCAGGCTCTTGTGACTGTCCTTGGGTTTTGTCGAATCATGGGCTGCCAATAACGCGAATATGCCGATAATCAAATAAAGCACTCCGCGAGCGGCGTATCCGCCCCGAGCGAGTATGACGAGACTGCGTTGCGCGGACATTGGATAGATTTCCGAGGACTGGTAAGAGAGCAGACCCTTGTTGCTGAAAGGGGTTCTGTTACGAATCGGAGTCCGGACACTTACCCGGAGTGCGATGGATGAAGGGGACGAGCTGCCGTTGCGAGCCGGACGATCCTGACCCATCATTCAGATTCATATTGATGCCGTGGTGAAAATGGACAAGCAACTGGCTGGTTACTCGATTGTATTGACCATCATCTGGGTTTCAGCGGTTATCGCGGTCATGTACTGGATGTCTAATTGAACGTATTGGGTGGCGATGTGGAAGGCGTGGTGTTGGGCGACAAGATTCAGCGAGAAGCGGATCGACTGCTGGCGCAGATTGTCCGGGCAGACTCGATGATCATTGCTGTCAAGGCCGGGGCGCGGGCGGATGGGTTTGTACTGGGACTGGAAACCGGCGGGGCCTTGCGTGCCGGCGATGCCGAGAGGCTGTACATCATTTTCGAAGCCGCGCTGGTGGAGCGTTTGAAGTCATTGTCGCGAGGCTGATCGGATCGGCTGATTGAATCGAAATTCACGAACAGCCATCTACTTGAACTATAAGCTGACCACTCAATGTTCATTTTTGTACGGGGCGAGGGCATGGACTGGAGTGACATGCGGATCTTCCTGGCGATTGCCCGCAGCGGCTCGCTGGGCGGAGCCGCCAGGGAGTTGGGGGTCAGTCACCCGACGGTCGGACGGCGCTTGCAGGTGCTTGAACAAGCCAGCGGGCAAGCCTTTTTCCTGCGGACCGCTCAAGGGCTGGTGCTCACGGACAGTGGCGAGAGGATTCTCGGTCTCGCGCAGGACATGGAACACAGCGCGTTGGCCATCGAGCGGCGTCTGGCGGGGCATGGTGATCAGCCTGAAGGCCTGTTGCGGATATCCTCAGCCGAATGGTTCGCCTGCCATGTTTTGTCGCCGGTTCTCAGCGAACTGGTGCACCGCTATCCGTTGATCGTTCCCGAAGTCATAGCCGGTCATCGGCTGTTCGACCTTGCCCGCCGGGATGCCGACATCGCTTTCCGGATCGTGCCTTTCACCGAACCCGACATAGTGCACCGCAAGCTGACAACTCTGTCGTACGGCCTATACGCGGCTTTGCATGCCCCGGCGCCGCAGCGGGACGGCGAGGGGTTGGGCCTGATCCTGATGAACATCGCCCAGTCCCATTACCCGGACGTGCAATGGCTGCAGCAACGCTATCCGCTGGCCCGCACCGTGTTCACCAGCAGCAGCCGTACGGTTCAGGCACAGATGTGCGCAAAGGGTCTGGGCGTTGCCGTTTTGCCCCGCGTCCTCGGTGACTCCGTGTCGGGACTGCGACTGCTGGATGAGGACGAGCCACCGCCAGGGCGGGATATCTGGATGGGGTACCACCAGGACCTGCGCCAGATGGACCGGCTGCGCGCACTGGCTGACCTTGCCTCCAACATGATCGGTGCGGGGTAGCGCGCCTCAGGTCGGGCGAACAGCCGAGGCTTGCGCTACCGTCGCTGGCTCGCGCGCTAACGTCAGGCTTATCGCTGCCCCTACGGCCAGGCAAACGGCGATGCACAGAACAGCGATCGTGAACGCATGAGTGATGCTGACCGCCGTCGCCGGTTCACCCAGCAAGGTATAAAACACACCGCCAATCAGTGCGACGCTCAGCGATGTGCTGATCTGCAGCGTGGCGCTGGTAATGCCTGCAATCATCCCGGCATACGCCGGCGCTACCCGGCCGGTGACCATGCGCATCAACGTCGGCAGGCCGAGCCCCTGTCCCAGACCGATCAGGAACAGGATGACCGTCAGAGAAGTGAAGGGCGGGGCGAGGGTAGTCGGTGTCACTGACACGAGCCAGCCCAGCCATAGTAATCCGACGACTTCCAGTCCCATGCCTACCGGATTCACGTAGCCCCCGAGGACGCGCCTGAGGAGCGGAACCGACAGGGGACCGAGCAGAAATCCCGCGCCAAACGGCAGAAAGATCAGGCCGGCGTGCAGTGCACTCATACGCAATGCGCTTTGCATGTACATCGAGAACATCAGAAAAAACACACCGATTGAATAGAAGCAAAGCGCGACCAGAAGCGCTCGCCCCAGGCCCGGTGCATTCAGTACGGCCGGGGCGAGGATGGGCGTTCCTCCGGCCCGGTGCAAGCGGCTCTCGTAGCGCCAGAACGCTACCGCCAGCGCAGGGCTGGCGGCCAGCGACAGCCAGGCCCACCACGGCCATCCTGCCTCGCGGCCTTCAATCAAAGGCACGACCAAAGTGGTCAAGGTCAACATCGACAACGCGGTGCCCACGAGATCCAGCTTGTTCGCGTGCTGCGCACGGGTTTCTTTGAGTACCGGGATGCCGAACGCAATCACCAGCAACGCGATCGGCAGGTTGACCAGGAAGATCGCGCGCCATCCCATGCCCAACACGTCGACCTCAATCAAAAAGCCGCCCAGTGCCTGACCGATCACAGACGCCAGTCCAAATACGGCCCCGTAAATGCTCAATGCCAATGGTCTTTCCGACACTGGGAAAATCGCCTGCACCGATGCAAGTGCCTGAGGGGCCATGACGGCGGCGGTCACACCCTGCAAGGTGCGTCCGAGGATGAGCATCCACGGCGAAACCGCCAGGCCGCACATCAGCGACGCGGCGGCGAAGCCCAGCAGGCCAAGGAAAAACATCCGCCCGCGGCCGTACAGATCGCCGAGTCGTCCGCCGGTAATCAGCGTCACGGCATAGAGCGTTGCATAGGAGGAAATCACCATTTGCTCGGCAGAGGAGCCTGTCCCCAGATCCTCCTGTATCGAGGGCAGGGCAACGTTGACGATAAAAAAATCCAGGGGCGGCAGAAACGCTCCGACGAGCAAGATGGCAAACATCAACCAGCGCCGGGGTTCGGGCACTTCGATTTCGATTCGAGACATGACAGGCATCCTGTAGGGAAACTCAGGTTTGACGACGACCGAAGGGCAAGGCTTCGCGCCTGCTTGGACCAGGTCGCCGGGTCCCAATTTAAGGAATCGCTCCTGCGTTTTCGCCTTACAAAACTGCACGGCCAACGTTCATTCGTGTCAGTGCCGTTCTGCGCCGTTGACGCTCACCATGAGCCAGGTCGTTTCAGACATTCCCTTCATCAACGACCGAGGAGTCAGACATGTCAGGTAAATTCAGTGATCAGGTTGCCGTCGTGACCGGCGGTTCCACAGGGATCGGGTTTTCCATCGCGCAAGCCTTGATCGCCGAGGGCGCCAAACGCGTTTACATCACTGGACGGGCAGCAGACAGGCTGGAGGCGGCAGTTGCCAGACTCGGCGACAAAGCTGTCGCGGTGGTTTCCGATGTCTCGCGTCAGGCCGATCTCGATACGCTCAAAGCGACCATCCAAACACGCGACGACCGGCTGGACGCGGTGTTCGCAAATGCCGGGATCTGTGAGAAAAATCCGCCCGGAGAGACCAGCGAGGCTGCTTACTACGCCATGTTCGACGTGAACGTGAAAGGCGTTTTCTTCAGCGTTCAAACGCTTCTTCCGTTGATGAAAGACGCTTCGTCCATCGTCTTGACTGCCTCGATCTGCTCCAGCAACGGCATGGAAGGATTGAGTCTGTACAACGCGTCGAAGGCGGCGGTCCGATCATTTGCACGGACGTGGGCCAATGAGCTCAAGGACCGCAAAATCCGCGCAAACGTGTTGAGCCCTGGCTTCACCCGCACACCACTGATGGACAACGGGCTGAAAATGAGCGAGAGCGACATCGCCGCGCTGCGCCAGCACGTCGAGCAAATCACGCCATTGGGCTACATGGCGCAACCCGAAGAAATTGCCAGCGCGGCACTGTTTCTCGCCTCGGACGACGCCAGATACGTGAACGGCGTGGAGCTGATGGTCGATGGTGGTTTATCGCAAATCTGAAGCAGGGGATTGGTAAAGCTTCGGGCAGGCGTAAGGCGACTTGTTCCATCTACATTGACCTCAAAGCGTGGTGGTCTGCCCGTTGCGATCCAGTTCATACACCTTGTTGCTCTGCAACTTCTCCTTCAGCCATCGCTCCGCCTTACCCAGCGGCCGCTGCCGCGCCCAGAGCAAATCCACACCAATCTGCCAGTCCGTATGCGGATACGCCGAGAGCTGCAGTTCCACCAGCTCACCCTTGGCCAGTTCACGCTGTATGAGTTGGCGGGGCAGGGTGGCCCAGCCGAGTCCGGCGCGGACCATTTCCAATAACGCCAGATAGCTTTCCGCCTGCCACAACTGGGTCGAACGCAGGTATTCGCTGCTCGGCAGTTTGCTCGCGTGGGCGCTGAAGGCCAGGCGGCGATGGACGTGCAGATCCTCGAACGTGACGTTTTCGAGTTGCGCCAATGGGTGCCGGGGATGGCAGACGTGCAGCATGATCAGTTTGCCCAGTTGCTGGAACGCCAGCTCCTTGGGGTAGCCGGGCTGCGAGAACGCCACACCGAGTACCGCTTCGCCGCTGCTGACCAGCTCGCTGACGTCGCCATGGACCGGATGACGGATGATCAGGTCGACAAAGGGGAAGGCTGCTTCGAAGGCTTTGAGCACCGGCATGATCGGGCCATACGGCGTTTCAATGGCCAGTGTCAGGCTGGGTTCTACGTTGTCCGAGAGGCAGTCGGCGTGGGCTTCGAAGGTCATGCAGCGTTCGAGCACGGCTTCGGCCTGCACCAGCAATTTGTGGCCGCTGGCGGTGAGGGCAGGGCTGCGGTTGCTGCGGTCGAACAGGTCGACGCCAAGGTCGGTTTCGAGGTTGGCAATCGCTGCGCTGATGGTCGATTGGGTCTTGCCCAGTTTGCGTCCGGCGGCGGAAAACGATCCGCTTTTGACCACTTGGACGAACATCTGCAGTTGATCGAGTGAGAAGCGCAAGCGTTGAACTCCCGGTTCGAAAATGAAGGTTTGGAGCGGCTAACGGAAGCCAGATTCGTGCCATCGGAAAAAGCGATGGTTGCTAATTTGTTTCATCGCAATAAACGTTCAAATATGGCCGCGCTTCAAACGATCTCCGGGGCGGATGCACCTTTCGAACGCCTTGGGCATGCCCGCAATCTCAACAGATGCCGCACCTTCAGGAGCGTGTGAAATGACCACACAACGCATTCATCCGGTGGACGAGGTTTTGCCACTGCGACAGTTGTTCACGTTTGGCCTGCAGCATGTTCTGGTGATGTACGCGGGAGCGGTGGCGGTACCGCTGATTCTTGGCAGTGCGATGGGGCTGACCTCGGCGCAGGTGGTGTTGCTGATCAACGCGAACCTGTTGACCTCTGGTGTGGCGACGCTGATTCAAACTCTCGGTTTCTGGAAGTTCGGCGCCCGCCTGCCGCTGATTCAGGGCTGCTCGTTCATCGCCCTGGCGCCGATGATCATGATCGGCAAGGAGTTCGGCCTCAATCAGATTTTCGGCGCGGTGATCGCGGCGGGTTTTCTCACCATTGCGCTGGCACCGGTGTTCAGCCGATTGCTGCGGTTTTTTCCGCCGGTGGTGATTGGCAGCCTGATCACCATTATCGGCATCTCGCTGATGCCGGCCGCGGCGATCTGGCTGGGCGGTGGCAATCCCGATGCGGCAGATTTTGGCAATCCCGCCAACCTGTTGCTCGGTTTGGCCACGGTCAGTATGACGCTGGTGATCTACGCCAGATTCAAGGGCTTCATCGGCAACCTCAGCGTGCTGATTGGCCTGTTTGTCGGCAGCCTGATCGCAGCGGCTTGCGGCATGACTCACTTCAATCGGGTCAGCGAAGCGGCGTGGTTTGAGCTGAGTGCGCCGATGGCGTTCGGCGCGCCGGAATTCGCGCCGGTACCGATTCTGATCATGACCCTGGCGATGCTGGTCATCATGGCCGAGACCACCGGCAACTGTCTGGCGATCGGCAAATTGACCGGCAAACCGACCACGCAACAGACCCTCGGCAACGCATTTCGCGCCGATGGCTTGTCGACCATGCTCGGTGGCTTGTTCAACAGCTTTCCTTACAACGCCTTCACCCAGAACACCGGTTTGATTGCGCTTTCCAACGTTAAAAGCCGCTTCGTCGTGGCCGCTGCCGGGGCAATCATGGTGCTGATGGGCCTGTTCCCGAAACTCGGCGCGTTGATCGCCGCGGTGCCGACGCCGGTGCTCGGTGGCTGCGCGATTGTGATGTTCGGCATGACCACGGTGGCGGGGATTCAGGAACTATCACGGGTGCAATTCGAGGGCACGCGCAACGGCATTATCGTCGCCGTGTCAGTGAGTGTCGGGGTGCTGCCGATGTCCTTTCCGGCGCTGTTCGAACACGTCGGCCCGACCCTGAAACTGGTGCTCGACAGCGGGATTTTCCTCGGAGCGATCACCGCCATCGTCCTCAACGTTCTGCTCAACGATGAAAAAAAATCGACCGAAACCATCGGCGCTACATCGGCTGAATTGGCCGACTGACTTTTGTTTTCCACTGCCCAGGAGTTACCCATGAATCAATTGACTGAACTCATCCCGGCTGGCATCAGCGCGCTTGATCTGACGTTACTGCGCCAGACCATTGCCTTGTCCGAGGCATCGAAGCAACGAGGTCGCCATCCGTTCGCGGCATTGGTGGCCGACCGCAACGGCAAGGTGATTGTCGAAGCGGGGAACAACTCGATGCCCCCGGAAGGTGATCCAACGCAGCATGCCGAGTTGGTGGCAGCGGCGGCAGCGGCAAAACTGCTGTCGCCGCAGGCGTTGGAACTGTGCACGCTGTACACCAGCGCCGAGCCATGCTGCATGTGCGCCGGCGCGGTGTATTGGACGGGGATCGGACGGGTGGTCTATGCCTTGTCGGAGCATGCATTGCTGGGACTGACGGGGGACCATCCGGAGAATCCGACGTTCTCGCTGCCGTGCCGCGAGGTGTTCGCCAAGGGGCAACGTAAGGTCAGTGTGTTGGGGCCGATGCTGGAGGGGGAGGCGGCTGAACCGCACAGGGGGTTTTGGTCGTAACAGGTTTTGAAACGAAGCTCGAGTGATGTGATGTCGCGCACTCGCCTGCAACGTCTGCGATAATCACGACCCAGTGAGGCGCGAAGGCATCGAGTGCTCGTCTCGGCATCCGGAATCAGGCTTTGGAGGACTTTATGCGTGACATTATTGATGGCTTTCTGCGGTTTCAGCGCGAGGTGTATCCACAACGCGTCGAGCTTTTCAGGCAGCTCGCGACAGAGCAAAACCCAAAGGCGTTGTTCGTTACATGCTCGGACAGTCGTGTAGTGCCTGAACTGCTCACACAGCGCGAGCCGGGTGAGTTGTTCGTGATCCGCAACGCCGGCAACATTGTGCCGTCATATGGTCCTGAACCGGGTGGTGTTTCGGCCACCGTCGAATATGCGGTTGCAGTGCTCGGGGTACGGGACATCGTGATCTGCGGCCACTCGGATTGCGGAGCGATGGGCGCGATTTCACGCTGCACGTGTCTGGATCATCTTCCGGCCGTTGCCAACTGGCTTCGTCACTCGGACGCCGCGAAAGCGATCAATGCCGCGCATGAGTTCGATACACCACGCGACAAGCTCGATGGCCTCGTTCGTGAAAACGTGATCGCCCAACTGGCGAACCTGCGCACCCATCCATCGGTGGCGCTTGCACTTGAGCAAGGACGCTTGAATTTGCATGGCTGGGTCTATGACATCGAAGCGGGTTGCATCGATGCGCTGGATGGAGCCACTCGACGCTTCGTTCCACTGTCCGATTCACCGACCACCGTTGCCGTCGCTGCGCGCAATGGTGGTCAGATCTAAGGGCGACAGACAGGGCGGGACGGGGGAAAATTTCGTCCCGGCCACGGGTCGCAGACATGAATAAAAGGTACCGGCGATAAGCTGGTTTTCTGGAGCGCGAAATATATCCCCGGCGATTTGCGCAGAAGGGCCTTCGGCATGTCAACGCGACAAAAAATGAGGGGATTACCTTCGATTAAGCTGCGAATTGAAGCTAACTACACTAAATGATCGTTTAGTAGAGTTATTACGCAACGTATTAATCCCCACGGAGCAGGTCATGAATCCACGCCTGATTACTGCGTCAAATCTGGTTGCTGTATTGGACCTTGAGCCTCACGTCGAAGGTGGTTTCTTTCGTAGAACCTATCAGGCCGACCATCGTGACATGCTCGAAACCGAAGGTGGCCAACGATTTCTGATGACGTCGATCTACTACTTGCTGACTGCGGAATCGCCAGTGGGCCAGTTTCATTTCAATCAGTCCGACATCCTGCATTATTTCCATCTGGGTGACGCCATCGAATACAGCCTGATCCTTGCAGACGGCTCACTGCAGACGTTGGTGATGGGCAGTGATGTTCTGGCCGGACAACATTTGCAATTACACGTACCGGGCGGAATCTGGAAAGCCTCCAGACTGCTGAATGGCGAGAACGGATTTGGTTTGATCAGCGAAGCGGTTTCACCAGGGTTTGATTTCGCCGATATGGAAATCGGGAATCGACGGAAACTCACAACGCAGTATCCGCAGCATCGAGCGCTGATTGAAATGCTGACGCGTGACGAGGATTGAGAGCGGCACATTTCAAATAGAGGATCTGCAGGCATCAAGGATCAGGTCGTTTGAGAGCGATGCTGGAGATTGAAATGGTGTGCGCAACCGGGCTGGCGTCGTAACACTTTGTTACGTGTAATGTATATTATGTTAAACCAGATGCCATGTTAGAAATGTTCATGATGTCACCAGCCCCCGAAAACCAGACATGCAGGCTGCGATCAGCGAGACCGCAGCCATGGAGGTTATGCCAGGATGCCACGCCGTTATGCACGTCGCTAACCGAGTCGGCCAACCGCCATAACGCCCAGCGCGCGTCGGCTGCCTGGAGCCGACTTGACATATGCATCAAATGGAACAGGCGCTGCCACCATGCTTTTCTAGGTAGCGCTGATGTTCTTCATCCGCCTTTTGAAACTCACCCAGTGGCAGGATCACCGTAGCCACTGGCTTGCCCAACTGGCCACTGGCATCCAGCTGCTGCCTGGCGACAAGCGCCAGTTGGGCCTGCTCGGCACTGTTGAAAAACAGCGCGGAACGGTATTTCGCCCCGACGTCCGCACCCTGCCGGTCGACTGACGTGGGATCGTGCAGTGTCCAGAAGTGCTCGACGAGACGGCTGTAGGAAATGAGTCGGGGGTCGAAGTCGACTTGCACGACTTCGATCAGGGTGGCGTCGCCCTGGTCTGACCGAGCGAACCCGACACGGGTGTCGAGCACACCCGGCAATGCCCGGAATGAGGCTTCCGCCCCCCAGAAGCAGCCGGCACCGAATGTCGCCTGCTCTGACAGAGCGTCGCCTGAAAAATCACTCATGCGCGGCCTCCTCACCCTTTAGATACTGCAGGTGCAAATGCAACTGGGCGATATGCTCCGGGCCGATCCCACAGCATCCGCCGACAATGCTGGCCCCTGCGGCAACCCATGATTTCGACCAGTCCAGGTAGGACTCAGGGCCCAGATCGCGCCGAATTTCCAACAAATCGCTATTGGCCTCGGCTTTGGCACTGACAGGGGGGAAAGCATTGGCATAAACCCCCAGTTCGACAGGATGATCCAGGTTTTCAATCACAGCGCGTGCCTCAATCAAGGCCGCGGCCATCACTTCCGGCTGGCTGCAATTGAAGAGCACCGCCTTGGCCCCCAGCTCAGCCGCCACCCGAACCGCATCGGCAACGGCCTCGTTTGAGCGTAATCGCGGTTCCCGGCCCTCTTCGTCCAACAGCGTGAATGACACCCAGAGTGGCGCGGGATCCGTTCCGAGGGCTTCGACCACCGCCCGCACTTCAGCAATGGAGCTTTGCGTTTCGGCCAGCCACACATCGACGTGCGCTTGCAATCCGGCAATCAGTTCGCGGTGGATCGCTACTGAACGCTGATGATCGAACAGATCCGGCCGGTACGACCCCAACGCCGGCGGCAACGACCCGGCCACGGTGACCTCATCGGTACTTTCGCCGGCGGCCTGCCGCGCCAGCCGTCCGGCGCGCTCAGCCAGCGCTCTTCCCTGCTCGGCAAATCGCTCATCGCCAATATGAAAAGGCACCACCGCATAGCTGTTGGTGGTGATGATCCGCGCGCCCGCTGTCACGAACGCCTGATGCGCCTGCAGTACATACTCAGGCGCTTCGATCAGCGCGAGGGCCGACCACTCCGGTTGACGGAACGGTGCGCCGATTCGCTTCAACTCGCGCCCCATGCCGCCATCGAGCACACGTACGTTCGCTCTGGTCATTGGGCTGAACTCACTTGCTGCGCCTGCCCTGCAACCCACTGGTCAACAGTAGAAGGATTGGCTTGAACCCAGGCCTTGGCGGCGACGTCTGCTGGCTGTTTCTCCTTTTCGATCTTCTGGATCAAACCGTTCAACTGTGCTGGGTCGATAGCGAAATTTTGCAGAAACTCGGCAATTTTCGGCGCGCGCTTTTGCAGTGCGGTGGAAGCCAGGACGTACACCTTGGCATCCGGGAAGGCGCAGGTGATGTGGCTCTTGTTCAGCCAGTCAGGATCGACGGTCGGGCTGACGAATTTCCAGCAGCCATCTGCCTTGTAGAGAGGATCTTCTTTTTTGTTGTCCTGGGCGTAGCCATCGAACGCGGGTTCTTCCAGGCGACGCAGATCATAGGCCGAGAAAATCCAGTCAGGGGTGTAGGCGTAGAACACCACGCCGCGTTGCGCCTTGTAAGCCGAGGCCAGTTTGGCGTAGGTCACCGAGGCTTCCGTCGACACGGATTCGAATTTATCGGCGAAGCCGTAATCCTTGGCCTTGATCTGGCCGATATACGTCGACTCCCAGCCCGCCGGCCCCACCAGCAGTTCGGCCTTGCCGCCGCCCAAAGGCTCGAAGAGCTTGGCCACTTCCGGTTTTTTCAGATCGTAGATCGATTTGACGCCGTACTTGTCCTGCAGATAACCGGGAATGTAGAAGCCTTGTTCACCGGTATAAGGATGAGCATTGGGTACCAGTGAGCGGGTGCCGTCGGTGACGTACTTGGCCCAAGCCGCGGACTGATTGGGCAGCCAGATGTCCGTCAGCACATCCACAGAACCGTCGCCCTTGGCCGCCGCACTGAACAGCACCGGCACGTCCCCGGCCAGATACGACACATCACCGTCCAGACGGGTTTTGATCACCTCACCCAGAATGTGTTGAATGGCGATGGCCCCCGTCCAGTTCTGCTCGCCAATGACAATTTTGTCCTTGGCCATCACGCTGGCCGGCACGATCAGGGAAGCCAGCACTGCGGCCGCACTCAGGTTACGCAATAGATGTTTTGCCACGATAAGTCTCACTGTTCAGTTATGCAGATGGTCTTGCTTGCGCAAGCTCGATTGAATGATTCGATCGGGGATCAATGCACACAGCACGATCGCCACGCCGGCCAACACGCCCTCGCCGCCCTTGATATTGCGCAACGCCGTCATGACGTCGTAACCCAACCCTCCAGCGCCGATCAGGGCAGCAACCACCACCATCGACAGGCTCATGACGATAGTCTGATTGATCCCCAGCAACAGGGATCGTCGCGCCAGCGGCAGTTGCACCTTGATCAGGGTCTGCCAGGGGTTTGCTCCATGGGCGATTGCCGCTTCCACGGCATCCTTCGGGACTTCCTGAATGCCCAGGGACGTCAGACGAATCATCGGTGCCAGGGCAAAAATCACCGTCGCAATGACCGCCGGGGTCTTGCCCACCGAAAAGAACGCCACAGCGGGAATCAGATAGACAAAGGTCGGCAGGGTCTGCATGACATCCAGCAAAGGCGTGAGCAGCCTGCGGGCAAATGGCCGCTTCGCCAGCAGAATGCCGGTGGGTACGCCGATCACCAGTGCGATCAGCACCGACGAACCAACCAGCGCCAGCGTGGCAATTGTCCGCTCCCAGAACCCGAACAGGCCGATATACAACAACGCTGCGCTGCTGGTGAGCGCCAGGGCCAGGCCCGCCGAGCGCCAGGCCAGCAATACCAGCGCCAGTGCGCAAACCGGCCAGGGCAGCCAACCGAGCAGGGTTTCGATTCCTTCAATGACCGTGCGAACCGCAATGATCACGCCGACAAAAGCGCTCTCGAACGTCACCTGTGACCA
Source organism: Pseudomonas glycinae (assembly GCF_001594225.2). Classification (GTDB taxonomy): domain Bacteria; phylum Pseudomonadota; class Gammaproteobacteria; order Pseudomonadales; family Pseudomonadaceae; genus Aquipseudomonas; species Aquipseudomonas glycinae. The sequence continues at coordinate 1,584,824 of NZ_CP014205.2, read as the reverse complement.
ACCGATAAAGTCATCCACGCTCTGGGCGGTCAGTAACAGCGCCTGGCGGCTGGCCGGGAACTGCAAAAGCGCCTGGGTGGTATCGGGCGTCAACACCCGCCAGATCACCAATGCCTGACTGACCAGCAGCACCGCCACCGGCATCGTGCAATACCGGTGCGGCAGGAAGGCAATCGCGGAAAAAATCCGCGACCTCAGCATCGGCCGGCGTCTCGAGCAGCTGCTTCGGGGTGCCCGACTGCACCAGACGTCCCTGGCGCAATACCGCTATCCGGTCAGCGAGACGGACCGCTTCGGCAGGATCGTGGGTGACCAGCAAAGTGGTGATCCCGCGCTCGCGGACCAAGGCCAGAAAGTGGCTTTGCAGGTCGCGCCGTATGGTCGGATCCAGTGCGCTGAAAGGCTCGTCCATCAGCAGAATATCCGGATCAGTCACCAATGCCCGCGCAAGACCGACCCGTTGCTGCATACCGCCGGACAACTCGTGGGGATAATGCTCGCCCCATCCCTCCAGGCCCATCGCCTGCAACTGTCGCGTGGCCGCTGCATGCCGGACGGCCTCGGATTCGCCGCGCAGCTCCAGAGGCAGCGCAACGTTGTCCAGCACCGTGCGATGGGGCAAAAGACCAAAATGCTGGAACACCATGCCGATTCGCCGCGAGCGCAAATCCCGCAACGCTTTGTGGCTCAGGCCGCTGATAGCCTGACCTTCAATCAAGACCTCACCGCTGGTGGGTTCGATCAAACGATTGATATGGCGAAGCAAGGTCGATTTGCCGCTGCCGGAGGTGCCCATCAGGCACAGCACTTCGCCGCGCCGGACCTTCAAGCTGACATGGTTGACAGCCGGCAACGGCGACCCGCCTTTGCGCAGATAAGCTTTAGTGACGCCTCGCAGTTCGAGGACAACATCGCCCTCCTCGGCGCTATCGTCGATGGGTGGGGCCAATCGTTCAGGCAAGTCGACCTGTACCGTTGCCAAAGAGGTTTGAATAAGTGTCACGAGGGCTCCGGGCAACGAACCGCTGACGGCCAGATATGTGGCCGTTCAGGGTAGAAAAAATGGACAGGAGACTCAGGCAATGACTGCGGACAGGGTTGGCCTGAGGCAAAAAAACGCCGCAAGCGAGGCGCTGCACGTTTCCTTTGCTAAAAGCTAAACGATCTTAAAAAGATTAAATAAATATCTTTTTGGAATGAGCTTAGGCCTTCCCGCCCGGTTTTCCGGAGGTGCTTTTCAAAGCGATCTGGTTTTGTTGCGTGCCGACGGCTGGACGTGCCGCACAGCGACAACGATCCTGTATCGCAGGCCCAAAGCCGTGCCGGTCAACGCTTGATCGACTCATCGACGGGCTGACGTGCAGCAGCAGACTCAGCCCGGTTTTGATGGAGTGTTCCGCGCCCGGGGCACGCGGCGCTCGCGGCGAATCTTCCCGTCCCCGTCAAACAGCGTTGCCGAAACGGAACGAGGCGCCATAGGCCGACGCCGGCATCAGCTTGCCGCGTGGTTCATCTGCGGTCCAATCGGGATACGAGGATTTTTCTCGCAAGCATTGACCATTCAGATGGCCGGGCTTCGCAGACTGACTGACGGTTGGCTGCTTCACCATGGAACTGCCGATGCCAGGCGTCGTCCGAGCTTAAGCGTTTAAGCAAACTGCTCGACACGAGGTTTCCGTTTGAAAGCTGCCATCGTCAAAAAATACCGCCTGATCATCAAGACCCTGGGCTACGTGGGCTGGTCTCTGTTCTGGTTGCTGCTGTGGGACATCGCCGTCACCGTCGACTTCATGCTGTTCCTCAACGCCAAGCTGAACCTGCCGCTGATGCCGCTGACCTTGCTGGGTTCGGCGTTGATCGTATTGATCAGTTTTCGCAACAGCAGCGCCTACAACCGCTGGTGGGAAGCACGGACGTTGTGGGGGGCGATGATCAACAACTCCCGCAGCTTCGCCCGGCAGGTGCTAACGCTGCTGGACGACGTCGGCGGCGAGGTGAATCCGGTCAAATCCACTCTGCTGCGCCGCCACGTCGCGTATGTGAACTGCCTCGCCGCGCATCTGCAAGGCCAGCCTTGTCCCGACGAGGTGCGGGCGTTTATTCCCGCCGAAGAGTTCGCCCGCAGTGGCACGACCAATAACTTTGCCAACGATATCCTCACCGGCTCCGCGACTTTGCTCGCCAAGGAATACAAGGCCGGGCATCTGGACAGTATTCGCCTGGCGCGGCTTGAGTCGACGCTGGTCGACCTGTCCAACAGTCAGGGCGGCATGGAGCGGATCGCCAATACCCCGCTGCCCTACCCTTACGTCTATTTTCCGCGGCTGTTTATTTCGCTGTTCTGCCTGATCGTACCGGTGGGACTGGTCGAATCCCTGGGCTGGTTCACGCCGCTGGCGTCGACCGTGGTGGGATTCATGCTGCTGGCCATCGAACGCATCGGCACCGATCTGCAAAGCCCGTTTCGCCACAGCGAACACCAGATTCAAATGGAGGCTCTGTGCGAAACCATTGAAAAGAACTTGCAGTCGATGCAACGTGATTCGTTGGGTGATGTGTGCAGGCTTGAAGAACACGCCCGGGCAGATTCACTACCTGCGAACAGATCCTGACTCAAACCACTGTGATAACCGCATTCAACATCAACACCACAATCAAACCGACCACAGCTACGATGGATTGAACCACCGAAATGGTCTTGGTTGCTTCGCCCATCGTCATGCCGAAGGATTCCTTCACCATCCAGAAGCCCGCATGGTTCGCATAGTTGAAGAACAGCGAGCCGCAGCCGATGGACAAGGCAAGCAGAGGCAGGTTGAGGCCTGGATCAGCACCTGCAAGCGGCGCCAGCAAGCCAGCAGCACCAACGATACCTACAGTGGCTGAACCGGTAGATACCGAGAGCAGCATCGCAATCAACCAGCCCAGGATCAGCGGAGGGAACGCAGACTGTTGAGTCAGATGCACAATGGCATCGCCCACCTTGGCGCTGGTCAGCAACTCCTGAAAGGCACCACCGCCGGCGATGATCATGATGATTGAAGCGATTGGCTTGAGGCTCTTGCCCAGGGATTCGCGCAATTGCCCCGCATCGCCACATCGCGCGAGTACCAGACTCGCCCCTGCGAACAGCACGCCCAGGAGCATGGCTATCAAGGGATTGCCCAAGAAACTGGCCATCTTCAGGATCGCATTGCCCTTGGGTAATAGCATCTCGGCGACGGCATGAACCAGCATCAGGATCGCCGGTAGCAAGGCTGCCAGCACGCCAAGCCATACACTGGTGCTTGGTTGATCGTCGGCTTTTTCAGCCAGGGTGAACTGATCCAGCAAAACCTGATCCGGCCGAGTACTCATACGCGGCGAAATGAATGCGCCATAAAGCGGGCCGCCCAAGATCATTGCAGGAATTGCCGCAAGGAAACCATAGAGCATTGTGGGCCCAACCGAGGTTTTGAGCGCCGCGATGGCCGTCAAGGGGCCAGGGTGCGGCGGCACCATCCCGTGCATGGCTGCAAGTGCCGCAATCACCGGAACCCCCACATACACATACGCTGAACCTTTGAAGCGAGCCTGACTTTCCAGCTTTCGCGCCACGCTGAAGATCAGCGGCAGCATGATCACCAGGCCCACCTCGAAAAACATGGGAATGCCAATTACAAATGCAACCATCATCATGGCCCAAGGGATCATTCGATCCGATGTTCGCTTGAGGATGACCTCGGCGATCTGCTCTGTGACGCCTGCGTCAGCAAGAATTTTGCCCAGCATCGCTCCAAGTGCGATGACGACCCCTACTGCCCCCAGTGTCTTTCCGGCGCCGGTCATCACGTGGGAGACGATGGCTTCCGGCTCCATACCGGTTGCAAAGCCAACACCTACGGACACCACTAACAAGGCCAGGAGCGGGTGCATTTTGAGACGCGACACGATGAGCCCCACCAGCACCAGGACGCTCACCAATGCGGTCAGTAAGAGGTCTATATCTAAGGGAGTCATGAAAGGATCTCGGTTGGGCTGACGCTCAAACTGCAGTCAGATTTGAAAGAGAAGTTTGAAACCGTAACGCCTGTCGTTGCACGCGATAAACCAAACATCGTTTGGGTGCTTTCAACTTCGGCATTGGATGACGTGTCCATGGAATCTGCTCTTTTGTAATTGGAATATGCTGCTACTACACAGAACTTCTCGATGAGGCACGATAGGTTTTACTGCAACGTCGTACGTCGAACGTTCTGTAGGTATTCATTTAAATAGGTGAGATGAATGGACATCTGCGAATGCAGGCGCAAGTCTCAGCTTTTGCCTTTTGCAAAACCGAATAACCTTCGAGGGGCTTGCACAAGCAGCGAATCGCTAACCTGCCTCGAGCACTCCAAGGCCTTTAACTGATCGACTACGGTGCGAAAACCGATGCTTTGCTCATGCTGCGTATGCGGCCAGTCGCTGCCCCACACCAACTGGCGAAGGCCAAAACTTTGTTCCAGCAGGGGTAATGCCATTCGAGCGAAATTGATGTTCTGTTGCGGCGTACCTCCGAAACGATAGATTCCCGATACTTTCATCCAGATCGAACCTTTCGACCCCAACTCCAGTAACTCGCAAAACCCGGGCTGATCGATGCCCGAATTGGCATTCGGCCGGCCAAAGTGATCGATCACCAACTTCAAACCGTACGGCGTCAATTGATGGATCAGTCCCGGCAGATCCTTTACCTCCCGATGCAACTCGACATGCCAGTCAAGATCAGCAATGTGGCTGAAAAACGCTCTCCAGGCACTGTTACGAAAATCAGGTAACGCCTTGCCCATCAGGTTCAAACGGACGCCGACCACACCCAACTGATCCATCTCATTCAACATGGCGCGACTGACGCCTGGCTCCAGCACCACGACCCCTCGCAACTGCTGCGGCGCTTGCCTCAACGCCGCCAACAAGTAGCTATTGTCGGTGCCGAGAAAGCTCGGTTGAACCAATACGCCATGACTCAGGCCATGAGCGTGCAAGTGCGTCAGATACTGCTCAAGCGTGGCGTCGTAATCAGGGGTATAGCGCCGTTCACCGATCAAATTCAGATCACGGCTGAACACATGAGCATGGGAGTCGATGCCGGTGATCGGTATAGAGCAGGTATCGGTCATAGCGTTCATCTAATAGAAGGTAATGGGCGTCAGGCCCGCGCACTCTCGTTGCCGTTGATCGTGACTGCCACCGATGTATTCGAAGCTTCGAGGCTGCGTCCACGGGTTTCCGGCAGACAAAGTGCCGCAATCACCGCCACGCCATAGGCAATCCCTGCGTCGATACCAATCGCAGATCCAAGGGACATGGAGTCGCTCATGTGACCGACGAGGAACGGGAACACCGCGGAAAGCACTCGGCCAAAGTTGTAGCAGAAGCCGACGCCGGCGCCGCGCACGTCTGCCGGGTATAGCTCGTTGAACAACGCGCCAAGGCTTGCGGGAATACCGGCCGCAAAAAAGCCGAGCGGGAACCCCAGGAACAGCATCTGGGTATCGGTCAGCGGCAAGAACACATAACTCTGCACCGTGATGACACAGCAAAGCGCGAACAGGACGATGTTTTTGCGCCGGCCAATCCGATCGATCAAAAAGCCGCTGACGACACATCCACACCAGAACGCAAAAATGATCACCGCCAGGTAGCCACCAGAATTCAGTACGGACAGATTACGCTCAGTCTTGAGGAACGTTGGCAGCCAGGTCATCACCGCGTGATAACCACCGTGCGCACCCAGCCCCAATAGACCGCCGAACAGCGTTACGCGGATCAAATCGGGCCGGAAAATGCCGGCCAGGGATTTGAAAAAACTTTGCGGGATGGCGTTTTCTTTTTGCAGACGCTGGAAGCTGTCGGGCTCCTCCACATTACGACGCACCCAGATAATCAGAAACGACGGTAGCAGCCCAACCAGGAACATCACGCGCCACGCCATGTCCTGCGGCACGAGGGAATAAATCAGTGTGAACACTCCGACGGCCAGCCCCCAACCCACAGCCCAGGCACCTTGTACGGTGCCCATCACTTTGCCGCGATACTGCGGATTGATGGTTTCGGCCATCAATACTGCACCCGCTGCCCACTCGCCGCCGATGCCGAAACCCTGCAGTGCCTTGACGATCAAGAGCTGGTTGAAGCCGGTGACAAACGCGGAGAGAAAAGTAAAAAAGGAGAACCACACAATCATCCACTGCAGCGTACGCACCCGGCCGTAGCGATCGGACAACGTCCCCCCTACCCAACCGCCGATAGCTGACGTGACCAGAGTCACTCCGCTGATCAGCCCCGCATCGCCCTTGGTCAAGGCGAACGCGGCGATCAACGCTGGAATCGCCAGGCCAAACATTTGTACTTCCAGTGCGTCGAGGGACCATCCGCCGAAGCAGGCCCAAAACGTTTTGCGCTCCCGAGGAGTGATTTGGCGATACCAGCTGAACATGATTCTTATCCTTATAGGCGGAACGTGAGGCAGCCGAGCGCGAACCGCGCCGCTTCGGGGCCAGTCATCTCAAACAAAACGATCAAACCAGCGGCGACCGTCTCGCCGCTGAACGATCCGCTAACCAGGCACGGGGTTAGCGAATATCCACGCTGTAGCGAAAGTGTTCGGCATGCCCTCGGGAGCGGCGCCACTCCAGGGGCGTACCCGCGTAATCGCGCGCCAGACGCTCGATCACCACCACGGGGCTGCTGATTGGTACTTGCAGCAATCGCGCGTGCACCTCATTCACTGATTCAGCGGTGAGTGTTTCTTCGGCATAGGCGACGACCTGACCGCATACCTCTTCGTAGATCGGATACAGCAGCGGCCCTTGACGACTCAAGTCAATCTCCAGCAGCGGCTGGAAGCGGCTGCGCGGCAGCCAGATTTCTTCGGCGAGCACCGGCTGAACATCGAGCAGACGTACTCGGACAATCCGAATGACCGGCGCGTCAGGTGGCAGCCCTAGCGCCTGCGCCACCGCCGACGGCGCAATCATCGGTTCGATCGACAGGATGCGACTCTCCGGTACCTTACGTTCACCAGCAGCAGTCTGAAAACGGAAGAAACGGAATAACGAAGATTGAAATTGAGGCCGGCGAACGAAGGTGCCTCGACCTTGCTGACGCTCCAGAATGCCCTCACTGACCAGCGCGTCGACCGCTTTACGCACGGTACCGGTGGACAGCTGATACTCCGCGGAGAGCGCGGCTTCGGTGGGAATAGCCTCCCCCGGGCGCCAGCGATTGTTGGCAATCTGCTCAGCCAAGTGGTCACGCAGACGTTGGTAAAGCGGCAGGCGAACATCGCTGGAAAGAGAATTCATCGACTTTATTTACCTTGTTATCTAGTCATCTATATGAATTTTTGGTGAGTATTTCCTCCGACGACTTGACTGTCAAGAAGATGCACGGCCTCTTGCTGACGAATGGTGATCCATCGCCCGGCAAGCCTACGTCAAGCAAGCTCTATGAGAGTCACTGCGCCCAGCACGACGCGTGACTCCCCCCTCCCCTAAAGCGCCTTGTCGAAGCGGAACGAAGCCCCATAGGCCGAGTCAGGCAGGTGGCTGGAGTGATCTGCCCGTAACCGCGAACGGAAGGTGCCGCTTTGCGGTTGAGTCCGGTACAGCCCTCGCTTTTGCAGTTCGGGAATCACCAGTTCGACAAAGTCCTCAAGGCTGCCCGGGCTGATCAACGGGTTGAGCATGTAGCCGCTGGTGCCGGAAATTCGCGCGTGTTCTTCGATGCGATCGGCGACTTGCTGCGGTGTACCGACGAGAATCAGGTCGCTGCCACGAGTAACGCTGGCGAAGCGCTTTTTCACATCACCCGCCGTCAGCGGCTTGCCACTGCCATCGGGGCGCATCACGTATGAGGTCAGGCCTTCGGTGTGCGTCGAGAGTGCATCGCTGTCGGCGTAGCGGCTGATGTCGATGCCGGTGTCGCCGGCGTAACTGACCAGTTGTGCCTGCAAGTGATAGTTGCTTTGCAGCTCGTCGTATTTGCGCTGGGCTTCGATTTCGGTTTTGGCCGTGACGATGCGCAACACCGTCAACGATTTCACGTCTTCACGTTGACGTCCTCGCGCCTGCGCCTGGGCCCAGATGTCTTCCAGGCCCTGACGGATTTCCTGCGGGTTGGATTTGGCGATGAAGATCAGTTCCGCATGCTTGGCGGCGAATTCTCGACCGCGTCCCGACCAGCCCGCCTGGATCAGCAACGGTGTGCGCTGCGGAGACGGAGCGGTCAGGTGCGGCCCGGCCACGCGATAGTGCGCACCCTCGTGATTGATCGGTCGCACCCGGTCGCCTCTGGCATACAGCTGGCGGGCCTTGTCGGCCACCACGGCGTCGTCGGCCCAACTGCCCTCCCAGAGTTTGTACACCACATCGAGAAACTCTTCGGCGCGCTCATAGCGATCGTCATGCTTGATCATTTGCTCCAGCCCGAAATTGCGGGCGGCGCTGGACAGGTAAGAGGTGACGATATTCCACCCCACTCGCCCATTGGTGAGGTGATCAAGCGTGCTGAAGCGCCGGGCGTGGGTAAACGGGTGCTCATAACTGGTGGTCACCGTGACACCAAACGCCAGGTTTTCCGTCACGGCCGCCAACGCCGGAATGATCATCAACGGATCGTTGGCCGGCGCCTCCACCGCCCATTTCATCGCCGCATCGGCATTGCCGCCGAACACATCGTAGAAACCCAGCACATCACCAAAGAACAACATATCGAGGTGCGCCTGATCGGCAATCCGCGCCAGGTTTGACCAGTAGCCCAGCGAATTGATCGCCAGGCGTTCGTCAGCCGGGTGCGTCCAGAGGCTCGGTGCACCGCCGCACCCGACACTGGCTTGTTCATAGAGTGCAAACAGCAGAGGTTTAGGATCGGACATTGGGGTTCCTGCAAGAAATCATTTAACGAAATGGCTCAGCGCTGATGCTTGAAGCCTCTGCCGTAATGGCGTTCGAGGCGATGCTGGATCAGTTCGAGACCGATGGATAACAGCCAGTAGATGGCGGCTGCGGTGGTCAGCATTTCAATGTAACGGTAGGACGAACGCCCGTACGACTGCGCCAGAAACATCACTTCCCAGACCCCCATGACCGAAATCAGGGAAGAGTCCTTGAGCATCGAAATGAACTGGCTGGTGGTCGGCGGAATGATCGTGCGCATGGCTTGCGGCAGGATGATGTGGATGAACGTCGCGGCCGGCCTCAGGCCCAGTGCGGCGGCTGCTTCGCGCTGACCCGGGGCAACTGCGAGGATGCCCGCACGAAAAATCTCACTGAGATAAGCCCCGTAGTTGAGCGACAGCGCGATGATCCCGGCGCTGATTGCACCCGGCACCACGCCCAACTGCGGCAGCCCCAGATAGATCAACAGGATCTGGATCAACAGTGGCGTGCCGCGAAAGAACGAGGCGTAGAAGCTGGCGATACCAAACGCCACGGCGCTGCTCGACAGCCTGGCCAACGCGGTGACAAAGCCCAGCAATAACGAAAACCAGATCGAGCAGAAACACAGGAATATCGTCAGCGCAGCGCCCTGCAAGAACCCGTTCGGGCCCAGATGCAGGCCGACCAGGTTGGGCAACTTCTCCAGAATGATCGAAAACTTCAGATCGAAGCGCATGAAAAACCACACGCCCAGACCCGACAGCGCCGCCCACGTCAGATACAGGCGCGTGCGAAAGCCGAATAGCTGACGTGTCAGTGGCGGCTGCTTTTGCGAGCTGACAGCCGCTTTGGCCGGATGCGGATTGATGGCTGTCATTGGCTGATATCAGAACCGATCCACTTGCGGGATATTTTGCTCAGCGTGCCGTCAGTCTTGAGTTGTGCGATGACTTCGGTGACTTTCGCATTCCATTGCGGATCGCCTTTTTCGACCGCCACGACGTTCGGTTCGGCATACAGTGGATCTCCGGCAATCTTGAAGCGCGGATCCTGAGCGATGCGTTCACGCGCGGTGATCAGGTTGGTGACCATGGCATCCAGGCGCACGCCGGTACCCAGTGCGAGATCCTGGAAGGCAACGGTTTCGTTGTCGTAAGGGGCGATCTGGACATTGTCGAATGGATAGCTCAACGGTTTGTCCTCGGCGCCTTCAATGACCAGATCCTTGTTCAGATAGGCCTCATAAGTCGACGCACTGATCACACCGACTTTTTTGCCGGACAAGTCCTTGCCAGTGGCAATGTCCTTGTCCTTTGCATTGACCACGATCACCGCCGGCGACTGGTAATACTCCACGGGGAAGTCGAACACTTCGGCCCGCGCCTTGCTCGGTGTCATCGAGCACACGCAGATGTCGTATCGACCGTTCCAGTGCCCGGCGGCAATCACGTCCCAGGAAGGCGTTTCAAGTTTCAGCTTGACCCCAAGACGTTCGGCCACAGCTTTAGCGACATCCACATCGAAGCCGTCGAGCTGGTTCTGGTCGTTGAGAAAAGAGAACGGCGGGTAACTCTCCATCAGGACACCGGTGAGTTCACCTTTTTGCGTCACGCGATCAAGGGTGGGCCCCGCGAATGCTGCAGAGCAACTGACGGCGAGCGCCAGGCCAAGTGTCAAATGTGTAGGGATCTTCAAGTGCGAATGCTCCAATCAGGAAAAACCTGATTAGATTAAAACGCACTATAAAATTAATATGAACTTCGTTTTGGGAATAAAAAGCTGCGCTTGGGCTATATGGAATCCTGGCCCTCAGCCTTAACCGACGCGCCTCCAACGCCAAGCCCTGTCGGGGTTGGAAAATGATTAACTTGTACGATGTCCTATCACGGGTTATTAGTACGCCTCCCAACAAAAATAAAACCACGGAGATCGCTACATGGACTCATCCCTGGCCGCCAAGCATGAAAGCCTTGAACAGGTAAAGGGCAATACCCGCCGCAGCTTCCTGAAAAAATCCCTCGCTGTTTCCGCCACGCTCGCCACCGGCTCTGCCTTGCTGCCCAGTCTCGCTGAAGCCGCCGAACCGTTGAGTCAACGCTACCCGGATCCACTGATTCACATCCTCGACGACAGCTTCCTCGACTTGCGTATTTTCAACGCCAGTGTGGAAAAACTTGCCACTGGGATGCGCTGGGCCGAAGGACCGGTCTGGATCGGCGATGGCCGCTATTTGCTGGTCAGCGACATCCCCAATAATCGCATCATGCGTTGGGATGAAATCACCGAAACCTTCACCGTGTACCGTGAACACTCGAACTTTTCCAACGGGATGTGCCGGGATCGCCAAGGGCGGCTTATCGTCTGCGAAGGCTCTACCACCACCAGCGAAGGCCGCCGCATCACGCGCACTGAATACAATGGCACGACCACCGTGCTAGCCGACAGCTTCGAGGGCAAGCCCTTCAACTCGCCCAACGACATCGTCTGCAAAAGTGACGGATCGATCTGGTTTACCGATCCGCCATTCCAGACCGGCAACAACTACGAAGGCCACAAAATCACCCCGAGCCAACCCCACGCCGTTTACCGCATCGACGGTGAGAGCAGAAAGGTCACTCGGGTCATCGACGACCTGAACGGCCCCAATGGTCTGTGCTTTTCTCCCGACGAGAAAACCCTGTATGTCGTCGAAGGTCGCGCCAAACCCAATCGCTTGATCTGGGCCATTGCCGTGAAGGAAGACGGCACACTGGGCGAGCGTCGCAAGCACATCGAGGGGCTGGACTATGCGGCAATCGACGGTATCAAGTGCGACGAAGCGGGCAACCTGTGGTGCGGCTGGGGCGGCAATGGAGATCCCAGGGCCGACCTGGAAAAACTCGACGGCGTGCGGGTTTTCAACCCACAGGGCAAGGCCATCGGGCATATTTCGCTGCCAGAGCGCTGCCCGAACCTGTGCTTCGGGGGGCGCGAAGGGAACAGGCTGTTCATGGCAAGCAGTCACTCGATCTACTCGCTTTTTGTGAATACTCGCGGGACTGCGTTTGCGTTGTGAGCACGCCGTTATGCTCTTGATCGTTTGCTGAATATCGAAACACTATCTTGCCGCGCAACCAGGGATGCGCGGCATTCAATCCCGCGCCGTGCAACTGGCGTATGCCACCGGCGAATGGAGACTTCAAGGACTGTCGGGAAAATCATTCTGACAATGCACCCATAAGATTCGCCGTAACACACCCGAAGCGTTCAAGGATGAACATTCATTCATCAAAAACAGGATTCGATGCGTCTAGTCTGCGGGTTACGACATAGTGACTACAGGAGTAACCCACCATGTTCTCGCACGAAAGCATCCCGCTGATCATCCTTTTCACCATCCTGCTGCTCGGCGTACTCACCGCCGTCCTTCATCCCGTGCATGCGTTCTACAGTTGGCTCCAGAAGCGCAGGGAAAGATCCGCTGCCGAGGCCGCGAGCGAGGCGGATTCGCACTGATGAGCATGACTGGCCCGGAGGAATCCGGGCCTTTTTCCGCCTGCTGGCAACAGCACCGCAAACCACAGTGAACACTATTCGCGCCCTCTCCCCGCTACCCAGGCAAACCTTCAGCTTGTGATGTCGGTTCTGCGCATTTGCGCGAAAAAATTGCCGCTTGATTGTCAGGTGGCTTTTTTCCGCCTATCGTGAACAAAACCTATACAGAATTACCACCTTCGTACAATTATTTTGGGTGCTGATCCGCCATGCCGCGCAACACTGCCGCGGGAGAGCGAAATTAGACGGCCGCAACCCTGTACGCGCGCTTCATGGCGTACAAGAAAGCATCTCCAGCGCGGTCCCTCGACCCCCTCTGCCATCAGGGAGTAAAGCAATGACTCGATTAGTGCTGTTATTGACACTGCTACTCAGCATCGCAAGCTGCACCAGCGTGGATGTCAGCCGTTATGCCGATCAACAACCAGCCCTCGATCTGCAGCGTTTTTTCAGCCAGCCCGTCAAGGCCTGGGGAATGTTTCAGAAGCGCGGCGGCGAAGTGACCAAGCGTTTCGAAGTCAACATTATCAGCCGTCGCGAAGGCAACAACCTGATTCTCGACGAGCGCTTTCTGTACAGCGATGGCACCCGCCAACACCGCGTATGGACATTGACGCCCGAGGGCCAGGGACGCTGGAGCGGCCGCGCCGGTGATGTCGTAGGGGTTGCCCAAGGCCAGGTGGCGGGCAACACACTTCACTGGCGTTATCGGCTGAACGTACCGGTCGACGACTCGACCTATGAAATGAGCATGGACGACTGGATGTACTTGATGGACGAGGACACGTTGATCAACCGCACCAGCATGTCCAAGTTCGGGGTGGAAGTCGGTCAGGTGACTTTGTTCTTCCGCCGCCAAGGCCCCGAATCAAGCCAATGAACCGTAAAACGCAGAGCTCCATTGAATGAACGTTACCCGCCGCTTGTGTCTGGTACTGGGCGACCAGTTGTCGTTCGATCTGGCTTCATTACACGCACTCGACGCCGAGCGCGACACCGTGTTGCTGGTTGAAGTCATGGAAGAAGCCAGTCATGTGCCCCACCATCCACAAAAGATTGCCCTGATCTTCAGCGCCATGCGCCATTTCGCCCAGGCGTTGCGGGATCAGGGTACGCGGGTTGAATACGTGACCCTGGATGATCCCGATAACAGCGGTTCGGTGCCCGGTGAGCTGAAGCGCTGGCAAGCGTTGTTGCAGGCCGAGCAAGTGCACATCACCGAGTGTGGCGACTGGCGACTGGAGCACTCGATCAAGGAATGCGGTTTGCCCATCCACTGGCACGCCGATACGCGTTTTCTGTGCAGTCGCGAAGAATTTGCCGCATGGGCCGAGGGCAAAAAACAGCTGCGCATGGAGTTTTTCTACCGTGAGATGCGTCGCAAGAGCCGCTTGCTGCTCAATGGTGACGGCTCACCAGTGGGCGGCGCGTGGAACTTCGATGCCGAGAATCGCAAGGCCCTGCCCAAGGGCGTCAAAGCGCCCTACCCGGCACGGTTCAAAAACGACGCCATCACCCGCGATGTACTGGCACTGGTCAAGGCGCGCTTCAGCCAGCACTACGGCGCGCTCGATGACTTCAACTATCCCGTCACCCATGCCGATGCGCAGGCACTCTGGGCGTATTTTCTTGATTATGGTCTGGCGGGGTTTGGCGATTACCAGGACGCAATGGCCAGTGAAGAGCCGTTTCTGTTTCATGCGCGCATCAGTGCGGCGCTCAACATCGGCCTGCTGGATCTGCGTCAGCTGTGCAGCGATGTGGAGTCGGCGTACTGGGCCGGCAGCGTTGCGCTCAATGCCGCCGAAGGCTTCATCCGGCAACTGATTGGCTGGCGGGAATATGTGCGGGGCGTGTACTGGCTGAAAATGCCGGATTACGCACTGGGCAACTCGTTCGGCAACAGCCGGCCACTGCCCGAGTTCTACTGGACGGGTGACACCCAGATGAACTGCATGCGCCACGCCATCGGGCAAAGCTTGCAGCACGCCTACGCGCATCACATTCAGCGGCTGATGGTCACCGGTAACTTCGCACTGCTCGCCGGCATCGCGCCGAGCCAGATCTGCGAGTGGTATCTGGCGATCTACATGGACGCCTTTGACTGGGTCGAACTGCCCAACACGCTGGGCATGGTCATGCATGCCGATGGCGGTTTTCTCGGTTCCAAACCCTATTGCGCCAGCGGCCAGTACATCAATCGCATGTCGGATTACTGCCGCGGTTGTGCGTACAAGGTCAGCGAAAGCACGGCGGACAATGCCTGCCCGTTCAATGCGCTGTATTGGCATTTCCTGATGCGCCACGGTGAGCTGCTGCGCGGCAATCAGCGCATGAGCATGATGTACAGGAACCTCGACCGCATGCCGGAAACCAAACAACAGGCACTCTGGCAACGCGGCCAGGCATTGTTGGCGCGGCTGGATAACGGCGAATCGTTTTGAAATCAGTGCTAGCCCGATACGACCTTGCTCCATCAGTGAAACTTAACGACGAAGCAACCTGTCAACGGATCAGCAGCCACAACGCTTCCCGATATTGACTGCACCTGTCGGGCATGTCCGACCCTCTGAAATCGGCCCCTGAAAAATTCAACCAAGAAGGTGAGATGGACACCCTCAAACACCTTAGTCGCGAAGCGCTCGAGTCCGAGGTCAAGCGATTACGCGCCGCCTTGCAGAGCACTGAAGTCGACAATGAGCGCGACATCACGGCGCGACTGCACGCCAGTCAGGCCGCGCTCGCTCGTAGTGAGGCGCGGCAGCGCGCGGTTTTCGAGAGTGCAGTGGATTTCGCGATGGTCGTCACTGACCTCGGCGGATACATCACGGAATGGAACTGCGGCGCAACCAACGTGCTGGGCTGGTCCGCCGAAGAGGTTCGCGGCCAGAGCGCGGCCTGCTTTTTCACACCTGAGGACCGCGCCGCCGGCCGGGTCGAACAGGAAATGCAGCGCGCCCTTGCCGAAGGCCGTGCCTACGATGAGCGATGGCATTTGCGCAAGGACGGCGAGCGATTCTGGGCCTCTGGCGAGCTGATGCCGCTCTACGATGAAGACCAGACTCATTTGGGCTTCGTGAAAATTCTCCGCGACCGTACTCAGGAGCATCTGTACGGGCGCGCCATAATCGAAACCAAGGAACGCTATCGACTGGCCGTCATGGCCACCAGTGATGCGGTGTGGGACTGGGACCTGCAAACCAACCAGATCATCTGGAACCAGGCGTTGCAACAGGCGTACGGTTTCGCGCTGGAGAACGTTGATCCCAACGGTGACTGGCGGTTCTCGCGGATCCATCCGCAGGATCAGGCGCGGGTGCAGGCATCGATCCGCGCCGCCATCGAAGGCGACGGCACGACATGGAGTGCGGAGTATCGGTTCTGCTGTCAGGACGGCTCCTATGCCGAGGTGCTCGATCGCGGGCACTTGATCCGCAATCAATCCGGCCAGGCCGAACGCATGATCGGCGCGATGCTTGACCTCACGCGCTCGCGCAGTGCCGAAACGGCGTTGCGCCGCAGTGAAGAGCGTTTCAGTACCATTCTGGAAACCATCGAGTCGGCGTTTGCCATCGTCAAAGTCAAATTCGACGCCAACGACGAGCCAGTCGACTACTACTTCGTCGAGGCGAACCCGGCGTTCGAGCGCCAGTGCGGGGTCAACCTGCGCGGTAAATGGGTGACCGAATTCGCGCCCAATCTGGAACGCTTCTGGTTCGAAACCTACGGCCACGTGGCCAAGACCGGGGAGCCGGCGAATTTCGAGAACTACGCCAATACCTTCGAGCGCTGGTTCGACGTGCGCGCGGTGCGGGTCGGTGACCCGGCCGACCGGCAGATCGCGATCCTGTTCAACGACGTCACCGAGCGGCGCGCGGCAGAAGACCGCTTGCGAGCCAGTGAGGCGATCGCCCGGGAGAACGTCGAGCGCGTGCAACTGGCGCTCGCGGCCGGCGCCATTATCGGCACCTGGCACTGGGATCTGCTGACCGACCGTTTTGCCATCGACGAAGGCTTCGCCCAGGTGTTCAATCTCGACCCGGCACTGGGGCGTGAAGGCCTAAGCCTCGAACAAGTGATCACCAGCGTGCACCCCGACGACCGCGATAGCCTGACCACGGCAATCGACGAAGCCATTAGTCGTGGAGGCGCTTATTCCCATCAGTACCGTGTACGGCGCGAGGACGGCAGATACCAGTGGATCGAGGCGAACGGGCGTGTTGAATGTGCAGAGGACGCAACGCCGCTGCGCTTTCCCGGCGTGCTGATTGATGTCGAGGAGCGCCGCACCGTCGAGGCGGAGCGCGACCGGGCTATTGCCGCGTTGCGTTCGCTCAACGACACCCTCGAACAACGGGTGTCATCGCGCACCGCCGAGTTGATGCAGGCTGAGGAGAAACTGCGTCAATCGCAGAAGATGGAAGCGGTCGGCCAACTGACGGGAGGCCTCGCTCACGATTTCAACAACTTGCTGGCCGGCATTTCCGGCGCGCTGGAGTTGATGGGCGCGCGGATCAATCAGGGCCGCTTGAGCGAAGTCGACAAGTACATGGTGACTGCACAAGGCGCGGTCAAGCGTGCCGCCGCCCTCACCCACCGCCTGCTGGCCTTCTCCAGACGCCAGACCCTCGATCCGCGGCCCACCGACGTCAACACGCTGATGACCGGCATGACCGAACTGATCCAGCGCACGGTGGGCCCGAGCATTCTCCTGGAAACCATCGGCTCGCCGGTGCTCTGGCCGACACTGGTCGATGCCAGTCAACTGGAAAACGCCCTGCTCAACCTGTGTATCAACGCCCGCGATGCAATGCCCGACGGCGGACGCATCACTATCGAGACCGCCAATCGCATCATGGACGCCGAGACCGCCGGCGCGCTGGACATGCCCGAGGGCGAGTATGTGTGTCTGTGTGTCACCGATACCGGCACCGGCATGTCGGCCGATGTCATCGCCAAGGCCTTCGACCCGTTCTTTACCACCAAACCGCTAGGCCAGGGCACCGGGCTGGGGTTGTCAATGATCTACGGGTTCGCCAAGCAATCCGGCGGCCAGGTGCGCGTGCACTCGCAGGTCGACCGGGGCACCACGATGTGCATCTACCTGCCTCGTCACCGTGGCGATCCCGTGCAGAGCCACGATGACAAGCACATCGCACCGGCGGTGGTGCCCAAGGCCAGCGAGACCATTCTGGTGGTCGACGATGAACCCACCGTGCGCGCCTTGTTGACCGAAGTGCTCGGCGATCTCGGCTACAACCTGCTTGAGGCGGGCGACAGCGTTGCCGGACTGAAGGTGTTGCAATCGAACGTGCGCATCGACCTGCTGATCACCGATGTCGGCCTGCCGGGTGGCATGAACGGCCGGCAGCTGGCGGATGCCGGCCGGGAGATCCGCCCGAACCTGACCACGCTCTTCATTACCGGATATGCGGAGAACGCAGTGATCGGCGCCGGTCAACTTGGCCCTGGCATGCAGGTGCTGACCAAGCCCTTCGCGGTCGACACACTGGTAGCGCGGGTCAGTGAATTGATGTGCTCAAGATCCGAATGAACGACCGCTGCGGCGGATTAACCGAGGCAGACTGGCTGCGGCCAAGGAGTAAGAAATGGTGACTTTCCTGATTTTCCTGATCGCCTGCGGTGCGGCGGCCACCACCGGCATGGTTTTCCAGCCCGGCCAATGGTACGCGCAGCTCAACAAACCGAAGTTCACGCCACCCAACTGGGTGTTTCCGGTGGCGTGGACGACGATCTACCTGCTGCTGGCCTGGGTTGGCTACCGCTTGACCCTGATTCCCGGCAGCGAACAGGTGCTGGCATTGTGGGCGGCGCAGATTGCGCTGAACACACTGTGGACGCCTGTGTTCTTCGGCGCGCAGCGGATCGTTGCCGCGATGATCATCCTCGTGCTGTTGTGGTTGGTCGTCGCAACGATGGTGATCCTGGCCTTGCGCCTGGACGTGATCACCGGGTTGATCCTGTTTCCCTATCTGGCCTGGCTGTGTGTCGCTGCGGCGCTTAATTTTTCGATCATGCGCAAGAACCGGATTGGTTAGTGTGCGCCCGTCACGAGGATGACGGGCACTTCAACTGGCGCCGGCTACCCGTGACCAATCCCGGCGCGCTCGCTGAATTCAACGCTCAGAAATCCACCGTCGCCGACAGCAGATAGGTTCGCGGCGTCGCCAGCGTCAAACCCGGCTCGCTGTCATCCGAAGCCCCGGCGGAGCTCCAGTAACGCTTGTCCGCCACATTCTCCACGTTGGCCCGTAGCGTGATGGTCTTTTCGTCGACCCTGAACGCGTACCGTGCGCCCACATCAAAGCGCTCCCAGGCGTCAATTTCCTTGTTGTTGGACTGATCCAGATACTGCGAGCTGGAATAGATCCCCCGCCCGGTCAATGTCAGCCCCTGCACGTTCGGCACGTCCCACTCGGCGCCCAGGTTGACGTTGTACTTGGGCGTCGCCGGTGCACGATTGCCGTCGAACGTGCCGTTGGTGGTATGGGTCAGTTCACTGTCGATATACATGACGCCACCCAGCAGTCGAAAGCCTTTGAGCGGTTCGCCGAACACAGACAGTTCCACACCGTCGTTCTGCCGTTTGCCGTTGGGGCCGAACACCCGCGTGACGGCGTTGGTTTCGTAAGCCGGCTGCTTGATCCGGAACACCGCCGCGGTCAGGCCGAACGAGCCGGCGTCGTACTTGGCGCCCACCTCGACCTGTCGACTGATGAACGGCGGGAAGATTTCGTCCTCGTTCACGGAGGTCGACGGCGCGATCTTGCCCTGGCTCAAGCCTTCCATATAGTTCGCGTACAGCGACAAATTTTCGGTGGCCTTGAACAGAAGACCACCCGAGGGCGATACCTTTTCCTCATCGTAGGCGGTGTCGCCCTTGACGTTGTCGGACCAGTCATCAACCTTCACGCGCTGCCAGCGGGCACCAAGCGTCAGCAGCAGGCGGTCATCGAAGAAACCCAGGGTGTCGGCCAGCGCCACGCCGCTGAAGCGGTTCTCGGTGTAGACCTCGGGGTCCTGCCGTGTAGGGCGCACCGGCGTCGGCGTTTCCACCGGGTGATAGAGATTGCTCGGAGCCGCTGCGTAACGCGCGCCACCGTTTTCGAAGTCCATGTAGAAATAGCTGGCGGCCAGATTGATCTCGTGGCTCACGGGTCCGGTGTGAAACCAGTTGCGCACACCGGCCGTTGCCGTACGGACGTTTTCGTCACGGGTGAAATCCCGGGGCTGGACGCTGAAGTCTCCCGCATTGTTGGTCACCGAAACCGCGTGCCGAAGAAAATCGTGATTGCTTTTTCGCGCGCCGACGCCGCCGTACAGCATCGTCGAATCATTGACATCGAACTCGGCGTTGATCGTACCGAACGTGTCTTTGGTGCGTGCCTTGCTCCAGGGTTGCGCGTAGTTATGGCGCACATCACTGGCGCTCGGTACCCGCGCATTGGCGCCCACTTGGACCCGCTCCTGCGGCGCATCGGTGTCACGTTCCGTGTGCCCGACATCGGTCGAGAGGCGCAGGCGCTCACCACGAAAATCCAGGCCCAGCACTGCCATGTCACGATCGACACTTTGATGATCCCACTCGGTATCGCCGGATTGTTTCACGCCGTTGAAGCGCAGGCCGAACTGATTGTCTTCGCCAAACCGCCGGCCGACATCCACCGCGCCGCCGACCTGGTTGTTCGACGCGTAGTTGGCGGTCAATGAAGTAATCGGCGTGTCGGTCGCGCGTTTCGGCACGACGTTGATGCCGCCACCGACGCTGCCGCGCGGAGAGATACCGTTGATGAGTTGACTCGGGCCCTTGAGGATGTCGACGCGATCGGCCATTTCCATGTCGATCGTGTAAGTGGGCAGCACGCCGTAGAGGCCGTTGTAGGCGACATCGCTGTTGAAGAGGCTGAAACCGCGAATGGTGAATTGCTCGTAGCGGCCTCCGGCCGGGTTGGTTGCGCGGACGGAGGGATCGCTGGCGATCAGATCGCCCAGGGTACGCGCCTGCTGATTCTTGACCGCCTCGCTGGTGTAGGTGGTCATGCTGAACGGTGTTTCCATGAAATCCCGCGAGCCCAGCAAACCTTGCGAACCCCGTCGCGCCACCTCGCCGCCGGCGAAGACATCCCCGCCACTTGCGTCCTGGGCCCCAAGAATTGAGGTCGGCGCCAGTTGCAGGCTGCCGCCCTCGGGCGCTGGCACCAGAATGTAGGCTTGCTCGCCCACCGGTTGCAGTTGCAGGCCAGAACCGGAAAGCAGTCGGGCGAAGCCCTCTTCCACCCCGAAATCACCGGCCAGTCCCGAACTGCTGCGCCCGCTGACCAGCGCCGGGTCCACTGACAGATTGACGCCGGCCAGTCCCGCGAAGCGGGTCAACGCGGCACTCAGGCTGCCGGCCGGGACTTGATAACTACGACGGGCGTCGTCGGCCCGGCTCTCGGACATCACCAACGGGCTGGTACTCAGACTCAGCATCAGGCTCAACTGCAACAATGGATGCATACGGCTGGGAAATACTGCGGACATGGGGAGAAGCTCTCGTTTTCAGTTCACTTGACTGAAATGACCAGCGAGGAGAAAAAAAGGGACAGGCTTCAACCGATATTTTTCCGTGGCACCAAAGTGACCCAGTAACGCGTACGAGATTGCACGTCCAGCGGCAAGCTCGCGGCCAGCAGGGTCAGCACGCGATCGGTGTTGTCGAGACGGAAACTGCCAGTGACACGCAGGGTTTCCAGCGCCGGATCCCAGCGCAGCAATCCGGATCGATACCGGCCCAGCTCACGCAGAAAATCCCCAAGCGGCTGGTTTTGCGCCATCAGAACACCGCTGCGCCAGTCCGGCAGCATGGCGTCGAAGGTGCCAATCGGGCCAGCACCACTGGCTTGCAGGCTGATCCGTTGCCCCGCATGCAAGGTCAATCCCGGCCCTTGCAGGGGTTGCAGCTGCACAGCCCCGCTGACCACCGCAACCTGACAAGTGCGCTCGTCGAGCCGCACGCAGACTTCACTGCCGCTGACCGTGATCCGACCGTATGGCGAGCGGATCGTCAATGGCGCGCTGCCCGACACCTGGAACGCCATTTCACCGCGCACCAGGGTCAACTGACGGGCCGCAAGATCGACGTTCACCGCACTGTCGGTATTGAGCTGCAGCGAGCTGCCATCGGCCAGCGGCAATTTCTTGCGTTCGCCAGTACCGGTGTGCAAATCCGCACGCCAGACATCCAGCGGCAACTGACGACTGATCAGCCAGGCCGCCGGCACCAGAGCAGCGACGCCGAGCATGCGTTTGAGCGCTGCACGCCGCGCTGGATCCGCTCGGTCCAGGGTGGCCATCGCCAGCGCCGGGGGCAGTTCGCAGAAGCGTTGACGCAACAGTTGGGCTTTTTGCCAGGCGTTTTCGTGGCTGCTGTGACTGTTAAGCCACGTTTGCAATCGGGCGTGATCGGCGTCCGTCGCCTCGCCGGATTCAAACAACGCCAACCACTGTGCAGCGGCCCGTGCGACCTCACGGGCCTCGCTCGACGGTGCCGTGCGCATTACATGTCCACCAGCAGACAGTGTTCGTAAGCCTGGGCCATGTAGCGCTTGACGGTGCGTTCGGACACTTGCAGGCGTTCGGCAATTTCGCGGTAGCCCAGGCCTTCGAGCTGACTCCACAGAAATGCCCGGCGTACGGCGCGCGGCAGGCCATCGAGCAATTCATCAAGCGCCTGTAGGGTTTCCAGCAGAATCCAGCGCTGCTCCGGGGACGGCACGCAGTCTTCAGGGAGCTGTGCCAGAGCATTCAGATAGGCCTGCTCGAGGCTGCGCCGGGTGTAGAAATTGCTCAGCAGTCGCTTGCCGACCGTCAGCAGATAGGCGCGGGGCTCACGCATATCGACGAGCGCTTGCGAACTGCCGAGCACCCGCAGAAACGTATCCTGACTCAGGTCAGCGGCATCCCACGCATTGCCCATGCGTCGGCGCAGCCAGCTTTCCAGCCAGCCTCGATGGTCGCGATACAGGTCGTGCAGGCTGTGTTCCGGTGGCTTCGCCGCTTCAATCATCTCAACAGATCCTGCCTGAAGGATACAAATGAGAGTGATTCTAATTAATATGCTGGCGTGAAACCACGTTCTTTTCCGGCGATTTCAGGCATGCATCTGTCAGGAGGACGACGAGCGCTTCAACGTCTCGCTCGGCAACTCCTTGAACAACGCTCGATAACTGCTTGAAAAACGCCCCAAATGCCAGAACGACCAGTTCATCGCGACCTCCGCCACCGTGGTGTCCGCCGCTGAACGCTTGAGCAGTTCCCGCCGCGCACTGTTGAGCCTGCGCAAACGCAGCCAATGACTCGGTGACATCCCGGTGTAGGCCTTGAAGGTCTGCTGCAACTGGCGCACGGAAACTCCGGCGACCCGCGATAACTCAAGCAGATTGACGGTTTCTTCCGGCGAATCCGCTGCCCACTCGCCCACGCGCTTGAGGGTGATTCGCTCTTCGGCGCGACGCTGCAAGCCACCACCGTCCAGACACACGCTCGCGTTGTCGAGGATGAACAGGCAGTCCTCCAGCAACTGCTGGGTCAGCGCTTCTTTGCTTGGCTGATCAAGGGTTTGCGACAACTTCGTGAGAGTCGAGCTTAACCAGCGACTGAACAATCCGTTCTGCGCGCCATTGAGCGGCGCCATGAACAAACCTTCCAGCCTGGCCATGTCCAGGCCGTTGCGGCGGACGAACTCCGGGCCGAACACCACAGCGATTTCCTGGTAGTTCTCCGGGGTGATCCAGATGTTGCGGCTTTCTTCATTGAGCAGATAGAGCGCGTTGTCGCTGCGATCGAAACAGAACGCCAGCGACCCTTGCGGCGCGCTGAAATTCTGCTCGACCCGGGTGTTCATCTGTTCTTCGTAAACCTCAACACCCTGCAAATCCAGATAGCGGATCTGCCCGGCGAAATGCCCTGGCGACATTTGCTGGTAATGCTGAACCCAACCCGGCGTGGCGCGGATTTGCTCGGTGACATCGGCGGTGTTGAACGCTTGAACCTGTAGCGGATTACACGTCGTCATGGGAGACCTTGCGCACTCTTTTGGTGCGCTTTGGTGCTGCTGAAAGTGGATAGATGGAACAACAAGGCCCGCCCAAGATAGTCGTCAACGCGCCACAGGGGAAGCCTGCGAAAGATGAAATCGCACTTCCCCCGCGTCAACAAAACCAACGACGAGGTCTTTATGAATGCCCCTTTCGATCAGCTGTTCACATGGCTGAAAGATCACAAGATTACCGAAGTGGAATGCGTGGTCAGCGACCTGACCGGCATCGCCCGCGGCAAGATTGCACCGACCAACAAGTTCCTGCATGAGCGAGGCATGCGCCTGCCGGAAAGTGTGCTGCTGCAAACGGTAACCGGGGATTTTGTCGACGACGACATCTACTACGACCTGCTCGACCCGGCCGATATCGACATGGTCTGCAAGCCAGTGAGCGACGCGGTGTACGTGATCCCGTGGGCCATCGAGCCGACCGCCATCGTGATCCACGACACCTTCGACAAGTTCGGCAACCCGATCGAGCTGTCGCCGCGCAACGTGTTGAAGAAAGTCCTGCAGCTGTACACCGACAAAGGCTGGAAGCCGATCGTGGCGCCGGAAATGGAGTTCTACCTGACCCAGCGCTGCGAAGACCCGGACTTGCCGCTCAAGGCACCGCTGGGCCGTTCCGGTCGCGCCGAAAGCGGTCGTCAGTCGTTCTCCATCGATGCGGCCAACGAATTCGATCCATTGTTCGAAGATGTCTACGACTGGTGCGAACTGCAAGGCCTGGACCTGGACACGCTGATCCACGAAGACGGCCCGGCGCAGATGGAAATCAACTTCCGCCACGGCGACGCGCTGGATCTGGCCGACCAGATCACCGTGTTCAAGCGCACCCTGCGTGAAGCGGCGCTCAAGCACAACGTGACCGCGACCTTCATGGCCAAGCCGATCGGCGACGAGCCCGGCAGCGCCATGCACCTGCACCAGAGCGTGGTCGAGATCGCCAGCGGCCAGCCGATTTTCGCCAATGCCGACGGCAGCATGAGCGACCTGTTCCGCCATCACATCGGCGGCCTGCAGAAGTACATCCCGAAAGTGCTGCCGATGTTCGCGCCGAACGTGAACTCGTTCCGCCGCTTCCTGCCGGACACCTCGGCACCGGTCAACGTCGAATGGGGCGAAGAAAACCGCACCGTCGGCCTGCGGGTGCCGACCTCCGGCCCTGAGGCGATGCGAGTTGAAAACCGTCTGCCCGGCGCCGACGCCAACCCGTATCTGGCCATCGCCGCGAGCCTGCTGTGCGGCTACATCGGCATGGTCGAAGGCATCGAACCGAGCGCGGCCGTCGAAGGCCGGGCCTACGAGCGCCGCAACCTGCGCCTGCCAATCACCATCGAAGAAGCCCTGACCCAGATGGAAGAGTGCGACACCGTCGCGCGCTACCTGGGCAGCAAGTTCGTGCGCGGCTACGTCGCGGTGAAACGCGCCGAGCATGAAAACTTCAAGCGCGTGATCAGTTCCTGGGAGCGGGAGTTCCTGTTGCTGAGCGTCTGATTAAAACAACAAAAACCAACCCACAATCGTTCCCACGCTCTGCGTGAGAATGCAGCCCGGGACGCTCTGCGTCCCAAGAGCGGACGCGGAGCGTCCATTGAGGCATTCCCACGCGGAGCGTGGGAACGATCAGCACAAGGACCGTACTCGCCTGAAAAATCCAATAATTCGAAGAGGTGTCGATATGCGTCTGTTGAAATCCCTGATTCCCGCCGCACTGGCATTGGCGTGCAGTGCCGGTGCCTTCGCCCAACCCCAGGTCAGCGTCTACAACTGGACCGATTACATTGGCGAAACCACCCTCGCCGACTTCCAGTCCTCCAGCGGGATCAAGGTGATCTACGACGTTTTCGACTCCAATGAAACCCTCGAAGGCAAACTGCTTGCCGGCCGCACCGGGTATGACGTGGTGGTGCCGTCCAACCACTTCCTCGCCCGTCAGGTAAAGGCCGGTGCGTTCCTCAAACTGGACCGCTCGCAACTGCCGAACTGGAAAAACCTCGACCCGAAACTGCTGGCCCTGCTTGAGAAAAACGATCCCGGCAACCAGCACTCGGTGCCGTATCTGTGGGGCACCAATGGCATCGGCTACAACGTCGACAAGGTCAAGCAAGTGCTGGGCATCGATCACATCGACTCCTGGGCCGTGCTGTTCGAACCGGAAAACCTGAAGAAACTCACCCAGTGTGGCGTGTCGATGATGGACTCCGCCGATGAAGTGTTCCCGGCGATCCTCAACTACATGGGCATGGACCCGCGCAGCGAGAAACCCGAAGACTACAAGAAGGCCGAAGAGAAACTGCTGAGCATCCGGCCATACATCACCTATTTCCATTCCTCGAAATACGTGTCCGACCTGGCCAACGGCGACATCTGCGTGGCCTTCGGTTATTCCGGCGACGTGTTCCAGGCCGCCAACCGCGCCAAGGAAGCCAAGAACGGCGTGAACATCGCGTACTCGATTCCCAAGGAAGGCGCGAACCTGTGGTTCGACCTGCTGGCGATTCCCGCTGATGCCAGCAACACCAAGGAAGCCCACGCCTTCATCAATTACCTGCTCGATCCGCAAGTGATTGCCAAGGTCAGCGCCTCGGTCGGCTACGCCAACCCGAACCCGGCGGCCAAGCAATACATGGATCCCGAGCTGGTCAACAATCCCGAGGTCTATCCGTCCCAGGAAGTCCTCGACAAGCTATACATCTCCTCTACCCCGCCCCAGTCGATCATGCGTCTGATGACCCGGTCCTGGAGCAAAGTGAAGTCGAACAAATGAATCAGTACACCCAGGAACACGCACACTCCTATTACGCCGCATCGGCCCGGGCCAGCACACCCTATCCGGAACTGGCGGGTGATCTGATCGCCGACGTCTGCGTGATCGGTGGCGGTTTCACTGGCGTCAACGCGGCCATTGAACTGGCGCAGCGCGGACTCTCGGTGATCCTGCTTGAAGCCCGGCGCATCGGCTGGGGCGCCAGCGGGCGCAATGGCGGGCAGTTGATTCGCGGGATCGGCCATGACGTCGAAGGCTTCGCCCGGCATGTCGGCAGCGAAGGCGTGCGCTACCTGCACCGGGCCGGGATCGATTCGGTGGAGCTGGTGCGCCAGCGCATCACCGACAACGCCATCGAGTGCGACCTGCGCTGGGGCTTCTGCGAGCTGGCCAACACCCCGGCGCAGTTCGACGCCTTCAAGGCCGAGCAGGAAAGCCTGGCGCAGTTGGGTTACCGCCATGAAACGCGGCTGGTCGCCCCTGAGCTGATTCGTCAGCAAGTAGTGAACGCGGGGGTCTACAAGGGCGGCCTGATCGACATGGGCTCAGGCCATCTGCACCCGCTCGACCTGGTGCAGGGTGAAGCGCGGCTGGCGGCGTCCCTCGGGGTGCGGATTTTCGAGCAGAGCCCGGTGCTGGAAATTCTCCACGGTTCGACCGTTCAAGTCCGCACCCAGAGCGGCACGGTACGCGCCGGCAGTCTTGTGCTCGGCTGCAACGCGCATCTGGATGAACTTGAACAGCAACTCAGCGGCAAAGTGCTGCCCGCTGGCAGTTACATCATCGCCACTGAACCGCTGTCGGCGGAACGCGCCGCCGAGCTGATTCCGCAGAACCTGGCGCTGTGCGATCAGAAAGTCGGCCTCGACTACTACCGGCTCTCGGCGGACCGGCGCTTGCTGTTCGGCGGCGCCTGCCATTATTCGGGACGGGACCCGGCGGACATCGCCGCGTACATGCGACCAAAGATGCTCAAGGTGTTCCCGCAACTGGCGGATGTGCGCATCGACTATCAGTGGGGCGGCAAGATCGGCATCACCGCCAACCGCTTCCCGCAGGTCGGTCGTTTGAAGCAGCACCCGAACGTGTTCTACGCCCAGGGCTATTCCGGTCACGGTCTGAACGTCACCCACTGGTGCGCCAGGCTGCTGGGCGAAGCGATTCATGCCGGCCACAGTCAGGGCATGGACGTGTTCAGCAATGTGCCGCACATGACCTTCCCCGGCGGCCCGGCGCTGCGCTCGCCACTGCTGGCACTGGGCATGTTCTGGTATCGCCTGCGGGAGCTGCTGGGATGAGGCCTGCCGGTTAAAGCGCCCCGCGCATTTGCTCTATCGCGAAGCACTTCTATATTGATGAAGTGCTTTTGCGTTCCTGACGCTCAGTGCCCACACACCCTGGAGGTCATGGATGGAGTCGTCAGCCGCCGATCAACCGCGAGCGCCCGGCCAGGCGCCGATCAAGACCCGGCGTTTCAGCATTTCGCTGGTGTGGATCGTGCCGATCGTCGCGGTGCTGGTGGGCCTCTCGCTGGTGGTGCACAACCTGATGCAGGAAGGCCCGACCATCACCGTCACCTTCAAGACCGGCAGCGGCCTGACCGCCAACAAGACCGAAGTCAAATACCGCAACGTAGTGATCGGCCAGGTCACGGATGTCGAACTGAGCGACGACCAGAAAAGCGTCAACGCCACGATCAAACTGGCCAAGCAGGCCGAAACCTTCACCCGCGAAGACTCGCAGTTCTGGGTCGTGCGCCCGCGCATCGGTGCGGGCGGCGTCTCGGGCATCGACACGTTGCTGTCCGGTGACTACATCGGCGCCGACATCGGTCAGTCCAACTCGCGTTCGAAGCACTTCAAAGGCCTTGAGAACCCACCGCCGATCACCTACGGCGAACCGGGTAAACGCTTCAACCTGCATGCCTCGGACCTCGGTTCGCTGGATATCGGCTCGCCGGTCTATTACCGCAAGATCCCGGTGGGCCAGGTGGTGGCCTACGCTCTGGATGCCGATGGCAAAGGAGTGAACATCGAAGTGTTCATCCATGCGCCAAACGACGCCTACGTCACGGAAAACACCCGGTTCTGGAACGCCAGCGGGATTGATGTCAACGTCGGCGCCAACGGTTTTGCGGTGAAAACCGAATCGTTGTCGACCTTGCTGGTGGGCGGCATCGCCTTCCGCGCGCCGGAGTACAGCCCCAACGACGTTGCCGCTGCCGAAGAAAGAACCTACGACCTGTTTGAAGACCAGCAAACCGCCCTCGCCCCGCCCAACGGCAAAGCGCAGTACCTGACCCTGCGTTTCGATCAGGCCCTGCGTGGGCTGAAAGTCGATGCGCCGGTGGAATTCCTCGGCATCGAGATCGGCCGGGTGGTGAGCGTCAACCTGGACTTCGACGCGAAAAAGCGCAGCTTCCCGCTCAACGTCGGCATCGTGATTTACCCGCAGCGCCTCGGCCAGGCCCACATCAAGATGCTCAAGGTACTCGACCACAATCCGGACGATGAAGCCGCTGCCGTGCGCCTGATCGGCACCTTTATCGACAACGGTCTGCGTGCCCAGGCTCGCAGCGGCAATCTGCTGACCGGCCAGTTGTACATCGCGCTGGATTTCTTCCCCAAAGCCGAAAAAGTCGCGTTCGACCCCACCGCTCGCCCGATCAGCGTTCCGACCGTCCCCGGCAGCCTCGAACAGTTGCAGGAAAAACTCGAAGCGATGATCGACAAGCTCAACAAACTGCCGGTGGAGCGGATTGCCGGCAACCTCGACAGCAACCTCGTGGAATTGCGCAAGGGCCTGACCCAGTTCAATGCCAGGACCCTGCCCGGCGTGCAGAACACCCTCGCCGACCTGAGCAAGACCCTGCAGTCGGCCAGCTCGACCCTGGCCGAAGATTCGCCGCAACGCGAACAACTGACCGAGACTCTCGACGAGCTTGGGCGCATGTCCCGTTCGCTGCGTGAGCTGTCCGATTATCTGGGCCGTCATCCGGAATCGTTGATTCGCGGCCGCCCCGACAACGCCGCGCCGCTGGACCTCAAAGGGCCGCCGCGTAATTGAGCACAGGAGCTGTCCCATGGCTTTAAAGCTGAAGTTCACCGTGCTCGCGATCGGCCTGCTGCTGGGCGCCTGTAAAAGCGCTCCGATCAGCTTTCACACCCTGACACCGACGCAACCGATGACCGGCCGCGCCGGCTCGGAAATCACCATCGAAGGCATCAGCGTGCCGCCCCAGGTCGACCGGCCGCAAATCGTGATCCGCCAGGGCAACAGCGGCCTGGCGATCCTTGAGACCGAATGGTGGGGCGCGAGCCTCAGTGATGAATTGCGCAGCGCGATGGTGGATCAACTGAGCAATGCCGGCGGTCCGCGCAAAACCTCGGTGCGCATTGATGTGCAACGCTTCGATTCGATTCCCGGGCAGTACGGGCTGATCGACGTCAAATGGCGCCTGCGCCAGGCCAACACCGGTGACGACGCCCTGCTCGCCTGCCGCTCGCTGCTGCAAACCCCGTCCGGGCCGACCATCGACGATCTGGTGATCGCCCAGCAGAACAACGTCAAACGTCTGGCCGCGTTGATCAGCCAGGCGTCCGCCGGCTCACGCGGCTGCCCGCCCGCCTCCTGATCGAAACGCACTGCCTACAAGTCGAAACGATCCACCGCGCGGCGACGCTCGTTGTCGTCGCGGACGTCGTAGTTGGCGGTTGTCTGGATATTGCTGTGGTGGGCCAGCTTCTGGGCAATCGACAGGTCGTGTTCTTCGATCACTCGGGTGATGAACGAACGGCGGAAATCATGGGGCATGATCTTCACCCCGACCTGGGTGCCGCGCTGGCGGGCGATGTAATAGATCGCGTGCTTGGTGATGCGCTCGCGGGTGATGTGGCTGCCACGGCGAATGCGGTTGAACAGAAACGCGTCGTCGCTCTCGCCTTCCTTGAGTTCCGAGCGACGAAATTCCAGCCAGGCATTCAGCTTGGCGAACGCCCAGGCTGGCGCGTACTTGATCAGTTGTTTATTGCCCTTGGCGGTGACACACAAACTGCGCTCGTTGAAATCGACCTGATTGAGATCCAGATCCACCGACTCCGACTTGCGCATGCCAGTGCCGTACAACAACGCAATCACCGCCGCATCGCGCAAACCTTGTGGCCGTGGATCAGCGGCGCAGACTTCCATCAATTCATGAATCAGCGTGCGCTTCAGATTGCGCCCCTGAGACAGTCGCGTGCCGGCAATGCCTTTGACCGAGCGCATTTTCAATAGATGTTCCTGGCTGATCAGGCTCATGCGCCAGGCTTCATTCATTACACCGCGAATGGCGTTTACATACAGCGAAGAAGTATTCGGTGCGTAATTGTCGGCGCGCAATGCAGCGACTAATGCAACCACATCTTCCGGTTGCAGCGCATGCCAGGGAATTTCTTCGACGTTCATGTCTTCGAAACCGAGACGGTCGGCGGCATCTTGTAAAACGTAACGCATGGTGAGTTGGCTGGAGGGAGCCAGACGCGCCAGATATACAGTCATCGGGTTGGTTTTCAGGGGGTCGGGGGATGCAACGGGTAAGTCAATCAAACGTCGGGCCTTGAGTAAAAACAGTTCAACACAGCAACTAACAACTGCAACATTCTTAATATAAGGGGAACACTTCCGTAGGACTTTTCTACTAAAAACCGCGATAAACGGTAGAAGTCTGAACAGTGGCTGTATGGGTTTCAGATAAACGATTCGCCGACCGGTTTTTCATGTTCCTTTCACAAAAACGGGCATAACCTTAATTCCACTGAGTCCTGTGCCGGCGCCGCCCAAGCTGCCGGGCAATGCCTGAAAAGTCAACCGAACCCGACGTTATGTCGTCTTGGCAACTTATTGATGCAAGGGATTTTTTCGCGTCTACGCTTTGATTGGATCCGATTTTTCTGTGGATCTATTTCTTTTTTCTTTGCAATGAGGTGTGCATGAGTCAGGCGTTTCTCCCCTTCTCCCGCCCCAGTATCGGTGATGAAGAAATTGCCGCCGTGGAGCAAGTCCTGCGCTCCGGCTGGATCACCACCGGGCCGAAAAACCAGGCCCTCGAAGAACAGTTTGCCCAGTACGTCGGCAGTCGTCATGCCGTGGCACTTTCCTCGGCCACCGGTGCCATGCATGTAACGTTACTGGCACTGGGAATCGGCCCCGGCGATGAAGTCATCACCCCGTCGCAGACTTGGGTGTCCACCGCCAACATGATTTCCCTGCTCGGCGCCACGCCGGTGTTCGTCGATGTCGACCGCGACACCCTGATGACCGACGCCGCGCGCATCGAAGCCGCCATCACGCCGCGCACCAAAGCAATCATTCCGGTGCATTACGCTGGCGCCGCTTTTGATCTCGACCCGCTCTACGCCCTGGCCGACAAGCACGGTATCGCCGTGATCGAAGACGCCGCCCACGCCGCCGGCACCCGCTACAAGGGTCGTCACGTCGGCTCGCAAGGCACCGCAATCTTTTCTTTCCACGCGATCAAGAACATGACCTGCGCCGAAGGCGCGATGTTCGTCACCGATGATGAAGCTTTGGCCAGCCGCGTGCGCATGCTCAAGTTTCATGGTCTGGGCGTCGATGCGTACGACCGCCTGACCCATGGCCGCAAACCCCAGGCCCAGGTGATCGAGCCTGGCTTCAAATACAACCTGGCCGACATCAACGCCGCGATTGCCCTGGTGCAGCTCGAGCGTCTGGACGCGATCAACGCCCGTCGCACCGAACTGGCCACGCAATACCTGCAAAAACTCGAAGGCCTGCCGGTGCAACCGCTGGCCGTGCCGCAATACGCCCAGCAGCACGCCTGGCATCTGTTCATCCTGCGTATCGACAGCGAACGCTGCGGCATGGACCGCGAAGCCTTCATGAAGGGTTTGCAGGAGCAAGGCATCGGCACCGGCATCCACTTCATCGCCACCCACCTGCACACCTGGTATCGCCAGCGTGATCCGCACCTGTCCCTGCCCGACACCGAGTGGAACTCGGCGCGGCTGTGCTCGATTCCCTTGTTTCCCGACATGACCGACCAGGATCTGGACCGGGTCGTCGGGGCCATTGAACACCTGATGGGGAAACGCCCGTGAGACCTTATCCGATTCATTGCGTGTCGATCGTCATCCCGGTCTACAACGAAGAAGACAGCCTGCCGGAACTGCTGCGCCGCACCCAAGCCGCCTGCCAGCAACTGCGTCATGACTACGAAATCGTGCTGGTCGACGACGGCAGCCGCGACACCTCCGCGCAACTGCTCGAAGACGCCGCGTCAGTCGAAGACAGCCCGTTCGTGGCAGTCATCCTCAACCGCAACTACGGTCAGCACGCGGCGATCATGGCCGGTTTCGAACAGTGCAAGGGCGACGTGGTGATCACCCTCGACGCCGACCTGCAGAACCCGCCGGAAGAAATCCCGCGGCTGGTGGCCGAGGCCGAAAAGGGCTTTGACGTGGTCGGCACCGTGCGCGGCAACCGTCAGGATTCGGCGCTGCGTCGCTACCCCTCGAAACTGATCAACCTCGCCGTGCAGCGCTCCACCGGCGTTGCCATGAGCGATTACGGCTGCATGCTGCGCGCGTACCGCCGCACGATCATCGACGCGATGCTCGCCTGCCGCGAACGCAGCACGTTCATTCCGATCCTCGCCAACAGCTTCGCCCGCCACACCACGGAAATCCCCGTGGCCCACGCCGAGCGCGAGCACGGTGATTCGAAGTACAGCCCGATGCGCCTGATCAACCTGATGTTCGACTTGATCACCTGCATGACCACCACGCCCCTGCGGCTGCTGAGCATCGTCGGTTTCGCCATGGCCGGGCTCGGCGTGCTGTTCGCGGCGGCGCTGATCTTCATGCGCCTGGCGTTTGGCGCCGGATGGGCCGGCGATGGCCTGTTCGTACTGTTCGCCGTGCTGTTCGTGTTCACTGGCGGCCAGTTCATCGGCATGGGCCTGCTGGGCGAATACCTGGGCCGCATGTACAGCGACGTGCGCGCCCGTCCACGCTTCTTCATTGAAAAAGTCCTGCGCGGCCATCCCGCCACGCCGGCCCCCGCCATCACCGTTGACGGCCTCACTTCCAACTCCACGTCCGATCAGGTTCTCTCATGAGCGCAAAAACCGTTGTCTTCGCTTACCACGATATTGGCTGCGCCGGCATTCAAGCCCTGCTCGACAGTGGCTATGACATTGCGGCGGTGTTTACCCATGCCGATGATCCCAAGGAGAACGCCTTCTACGCCTCGGTTGCACAACTGTGCGCCAACAAAGGCATCGCGGTTCACGCACCGGAAGACGCCAACCATCCGCTGTGGATCGAACGGATCGCCAAGCTCGACCCGGATTACATCTTCTCGTTCTACTACCGCAACCTGCTGAGCGAGCCCCTGCTGGCGCTGGCCAAAAAAGGCGCGTTCAACCTGCACGGCTCCTTGTT
Organism: Pseudomonas glycinae; assembly: GCF_001594225.2. Classification (GTDB taxonomy): domain Bacteria; phylum Pseudomonadota; class Gammaproteobacteria; order Pseudomonadales; family Pseudomonadaceae; genus Aquipseudomonas; species Aquipseudomonas glycinae. The sequence continues at coordinate 1,551,053 of NZ_CP014205.2, read as the reverse complement.
GCCGCGCTACCGTGGCCGCGCTCCGGCCAACTGGGTGCTGGTCAACGGCGAAACCGAAACCGGTGTCACCCTGCACCGCATGGTCAAACGCGCCGACGCCGGCGCCATCCTGGCCCAGCAACGCGTGGCCATCGAACGCAGCGACACCGCGCTGAGCTTGCACGGCAAACTGCGGATCGCCGCCAGCGACCTCCTGCGCGATGCTCTGCCAGCGATGCTTCAGGGCAGAATCACCGAGACCCCGCAAGACGAATCCAAAGCCACCGTGTTCGGTCGCCGTACCCCGGCGGACGGCAAACTGGTCTGGGCGCAACCGGCCGAAAAACTGTTCAACCTGGTGCGGGCCGTGACTCAGCCCTACCCCGGCGCCTTCTGCGCCGTGGGCGAGCACAAGCTGATCGTCTGGAGTGCCGAAGTCGTCAAGGGCAACGAAGGTCAGGCGCCGGGCCGCGTCATCAGTGTCGATCCGCTGCGCATCGCCTGCGGTGAAGACTCGCTGGTGATCAACGCCGGCCAGCGCAACGACAACGGCCTGTACCTCAGCGGCCCGCAACTGGCCAATGAACTCGGTCTGGTGGACGGTTCGCTGCTGCGCGGTGCCGAGTCCGGCCGTGGCCCGCGCCGCACACGGGTGCTGATCCTCGGCGTCAACGGTTTCATCGGCAACCATCTGTCCGAGCGCCTGCTGCGTGACGAGCGCTACGAAGTCTATGGCCTGGACATCGGTTCCGACGCCATCGACCGCCTGCGCAGCCACCCGCGTTTTCACTTCGTCGAAGGCGACATCAGCATTCACTCGGAGTGGATCGAGTACCACATCAAGAAATGCGACGTGGTGCTGCCGCTGGTGGCCATCGCCACGCCGATCGAATACACGCGCAACCCGCTGCGGGTGTTCGAGCTCGACTTCGAAGAAAACCTGAAACTGGTGCGCTACTGCGTCAAGTACAACAAGCGCGTGATCTTCCCGTCGACCTCGGAAGTCTATGGCATGTGCCAGGACAAGCACTTCGACGAAGACCGCTCGAACCTGATCGTCGGCCCGATCAACAAGCAGCGCTGGATCTACTCGGTGTCCAAGCAACTGCTGGACCGGGTGATCTGGGCCTACGGCGCCAAGGGCCTGAACTTCACCCTGTTCCGTCCCTTCAACTGGATGGGCCCTCGGCTGGATCGCCTCGATTCGGCACGTATCGGCAGCTCCCGCGCCATTACCCAGTTGATCCTCAACCTGGTGGAAGGCACGCCGATCCGTCTGTTCGACGGCGGCGAGCAGAAACGCTGCTTCACCGACATCGCCGACGGCGTCGAGGCACTGGCGCGGATCATCGATAACGACAACGACGTCTGCAACGGCCAGATCATCAACATCGGCAACCCGGACAACGAAGCGAGCATCCGCCAGTTGGGCGAAGAACTGCTGCGCCAGTTCGAGGCTCACCCGCTGCGCAGCAACTTCCCGCCGTTCGCCGGTTTCCGCGACGTGGAAAGCAAGGCGTTCTACGGCGCCGGTTACCAGGACGTCGAGCACCGCAAGCCGAGCATCGCCAATGCCAAGCGCCTGCTGGACTGGACGCCGACCGTGGAAATGCGCGAGACCATCGGCAACACGCTGGACTTTTTCCTGCGTGAGGCCATGGCCGAAATCGAGAGCAAGCGTTGATGCAGGCCGGTTTGCGCATCGATGTCGACACCTTTCGCGGCACCCGTGAAGGCGTGCCGCGTCTGCTCGACATGCTCGACGAGGCGCAGATCAAGGCGACGTTTTTCTTCAGTGTCGGCCCGGACAACATGGGCCGGCATCTGTGGCGCCTGATCCGTCCGCAGTTTCTCTGGAAGATGCTGCGCTCCAACGCCGCCGGCCTGTACGGCTGGGACATCCTGCTGGCCGGCACGGCGTGGCCGGGCAAGCCGATCGGTCGCGACCTCGGGCACCTGATGCGTCAGGCCCGGGCCGCCGGCCACGAAGTCGGTCTGCACGCATGGGATCACCACGGCTGGCAGGCCAATGCCGGGCGCTGGAGCGATGCGCAACTGATCGAGCAGATCCGTCAGGGCGTCGACACCTTGGGCGACATCCTTGGCGAAAAGGTCACCTGTTCGGCCGCCGCCGGTTGGCGCGCGGACGAGCGTGTGATCGAAGCCAAGCAGGCCTTCGGCTTTCGCTACAACAGCGATTGCCGTGGGCAGCGGGTGTTCCGTCCGTTGCTGGCCGATGGCTCAGTCGGTGCGCCGCAGATTCCGGTGGACCTGCCGACCTTCGATGAAGTGGTCGGACCGAGCGTGGCAGCGAAGGATTTCAACGCCTTCATCCTCGACCGGTTCCGCCCTGAAAACCTCAACGTCTACACCATTCACGCCGAAGTAGAAGGGATTCTGATGGCCGATGATTTTCGTCGACTGCTGGCCGAGGCACGCCAGCAAAACATTCACTTCCAACCGTTGGGCGATTTGCTGCCCGAGTTTCTCAACACCCTGCCCGTCGGCCGTGTGCAACGCGGCGCACTCGAAGGCCGCGAAGGCTGGCTGGGAGTGCAAGGCGCATGAGCAAACGCTGGGCATTGCCGCTGTTGCTGGGGATTTTTCTGCTGGCTTATCTGCTGCCGCTGGGCAGCCATGGTTTGTGGATTCCCGATGAAACCCGTTATGCGCAGATCAGCCAGGAGATGCTGCTGAGCGGCAACTGGGTGTCGCCGCATTTCATGAGCCTGCGTTACTTCGAAAAACCGGCGGCCGGTTACTGGATGATTGCCATCGGGCAGGCCGTGTTCGGGCAAAACCTGTTCGGCGTGCGGTTTGCTTCGGCTCTGAGCACCGGGTTGAGCGTGCTGCTGTGCTTCCTCATCGCCCGACGCTTGTGGAACGAGCCGCGCAAAAGCTTCATCTGCGCCCTGCTCTACATGAGTTTCGTCATCGTCGCTGGCCAGGCCGGTTACGCCAACCTCGATCCGCAATTCACCTTCTGGGTCAACCTGAGTCTGGTGGCGTTGTGGTTTGCCCTCGACAGCCGTTCCAATGGTCAGCGGGTTGCCGGCTGGGCGGTGCTGGGTCTGGCCTGCGGCATGGGCTTCATGACCAAGGGGTTTCTCGCCTGGCTGTTGCCGGTGCTGATCGCGTTGCCGTGGATGCTCTGGCAAAAGCGCTGGAAGGAATTGCTGCTGTACGGTCCGGTGGCCATCGCGGTGGCGATCATCGTCAGCCTGCCGTGGGTGTTGGCGGTTCATGGTCAGGAACCGGATTACTGGCGATTCTTCTTCTGGCACGAACACATCCGCCGCTTTGCCGGGGACGATGCGCAGCATGACGCGCCGTGGTGGTTCTATCTGCCGCTGCTGGTGGCCTTCAGTCTGCCGTGGGTCGGGATGCTGCCGGTGGCGCTGAAGCAGGCGTGGCAGACCCGCCGCGAAACCGGCATCGCGTTTCTCGGCCTGTGGCTGCTGATGCCGCTGCTGTTCTTCAGCCTGAGCAACGGCAAGCTGCCGACCTACATCCTGCCGTGCCTGCTGCCGCTGGCGTTGCTGCTGGGCCACGCGCTGGCCGATCGCTTGCGTCTGGAGCAAGGCCGGGCACTGGGCCTCAATGGTCTACTGAATCTGTTGCTGGGCATCGTCACGCTGATCGGGCTGGTTTACGTGCAGCTCAAGCGTCCGCTGTACGACCACGAATTGCACAGTCTGGTGCTGGTGTTCATCGCCCTGACCGGCTGGATCATCAGCAATCTGCTGCAGGCCTTCCGCCCATTGCAATGCTGGGCGGCGCCGGCGGTGGGCAGTCTGCTGCTGATCGCATTGCTGCCGGCGGCACTGCCCAAATCGGTGGTGGCGAACAAGATGCCCGACCAGTTCGTCCTCGCCCACCAAGCGGAACTGGCGAGCGCCACTCACCTGTTGAGCAACGACCTGGGCGCCGCGTCGGCCCTGTCCTGGCGCCTCAAACGCCCGCAGGTGGCGCTGTACAACACGATAGGCGAATTGAAATATGGCCTTGCCTATCCTGACGGCATCCAACAACGGGTCGATCCCGATCAGGTGCAGCAGTGGATGCGCCAAGCCCGCAAGACCGGTGCGGTCGGCGTGGTGATGCGGGTCAAGGGGCAAGACGAACTGGACGAACTCGACAGACTGCCCAAGGACGGCGTTCGTTATGAGCAGGGCAACCTGGTGATCATGATTCTTCCGCAGGAGGCGTCATGAGCCTGTGGTTGCTGTTGCTCGCCTGCCTGCTGACCTGCCTGGGCCAGGTCGCGCAGAAATTTGCCGTCGAGAGCTGGCGCGGCGCGAGCCTGTCGTGGTCGCGCAAATTGCGCTCGCCGTGGCTATGGCTGGCCCTGCTCGCCCTCGGCGCGGGCCTGCTGGTGTGGCTGCTGGTGTTGCAGCGCCTGCCGGTCAGCATCGCCTACCCGATGCTCAGCCTCAATTTCGTGATCATCACCCTGATCGCTCGCTTCGTATTCAGGGAGCCCGTCGACGCTCAGCACTGGTTCGGTGTGGTGCTGGTGATTGGTGGCGTGGCGCTGCTGGGGCAACAGTCATGAACCGGTGCCGTGGAATCTTCTTCGCCCTGGCCAGCGTGCTGCTGGTCAGCGGGGCGCAACTGAGCATGCGCTGGAGCATGACGCGCCTGCC